>DASSVD010000073.1:0-5257 GCA_035706365.1 Nocardioidaceae bacterium | reverse complement strand
CGTCTGCACAACGCGGGAGAGCTCGATGCCAGCGGGGCCTCGATGGCCAAGTGGTGGACCACCGAGCTGCAGAACAAGCTCGCCGGCCGGGCGGTGCAGCTGCACGGCGGCAGCGGCTACATGCGCGAGCACCCCGTGGCCCGCGCCTTCCTGGACAGCCGCGTGCAGACGATCTACGGCGGCACCACCGAGGTGCAGAAGGAGATCATCGGCCGGTCGCTCGGCCTGTGAGTCAGGAGCGGGTGTCGCGGTCCCGGACCAGCCGGCGGGCCACCTCGGCGAGCTTGACGTTCATCTCCGAGGAGGCCCGGCGGAGCACGTCGAAGGCCTGGTCCTCGTCGACTCGGTGGGTGGCCATCAGCAGCCCGATCGCCTTGCCGATCTCGCGGTTGCTCTCCAGGCCGCGCTGTAGGTTGTCGGCCCGATCGTTGGCCGCTGCGCCGGCCAGGGCGACGGAGGCGAAGGACGCCACGATCGCGCCGATGTCGGCCGCCTCGGTGGTCAGGGCGTTCGCGGTGTCGGAGAAGACGTTCAGGCTGCCGGCCTTGCGGTCACCGATGAACAGCCGGTAGCCGATCATCCCCCGCACCGGCGTCTGCTCGACCACCAACTTGCTCAGCGCCGGCCACGCCGAGTCCTCGGCGATGTCGGGGTCATGCTGGAACCGCTCCTCCAGGATCGCGTCCAGGCACGGGCCCTCACCGGTCTGGCGCTCGAGGTCGTCGACCGCTGCCGCCACCTGGTCACTGGCCGCCTCGGTCATCAGGTCGCCACCGCCGCGCAGGGTGGTGATGCACGCGTGGTCGCACCCGGGGATCACCTCGACGGCCGCGTTGCAGATCTCGCGGTAGATGTCGTCGTACTCCCCACCCCCGTAGACGATGCGGGCGAGGTTCATGAAGACGTCCGCGGGCTCGCTGCGTCCGGCGCTCTCGGAAGAGGACATGGGGTGATTATGCGCGACGCAACCCCGGCACCGACAGCCAGTGCCGGTCGTGCCTCTACCGACGCACGATCCGCGGGTGCACGGGGTGGGCGACGTTGAGCCCGAAGAGGTAGTGCCCGTGCACCTGGAAGTTCCGGTCGATGCGCGCCCCCACCCACAGGATCTTGCGTCCGATGTGCACCGGCTGTGCCACCGCGGAGTAGCGTCGCCCGGACCACACCCGGCTCGCCAGCACCCGTCCACGCTGGTTGACCAGCCGGTAGTGCATGCTCACCCCGCGCCGCGCGACGACGGTGAACAGCACCGCGAAGCGGTCGTGTCCCAGCGGGACCAGGTGCGGCTGGCCGACCACGTGGTTGCGCTTGCGCGGGTGGTAGGTGGTCAGCCAGCGGAATCGCGACGAGACCCGGTCGCCGAGGCTGGTCGAGACCAGGTAGACGTTCGTGCCCAGCTTCTGGCTCCGTCCGGTCACGCCCCGGACCGGATGGTCGTGCGGCAGGGAGACTCCAACGGTGAGCGCGCGGTCCGACCCCAGCTGGAACCCGTTGACCGTCGTGCCGGTGACGTTGTCACCGGTGCGGCCCGTGTAACCGAACAACTCGTGAGTGCGCAGCCGCTCCTTCCCGTCGGCGAAGTAGTCGCGCTCGATGTTCATCACCACGGCGCGCGGGTAGGCGTCGCCGTGGTCGAGGAACACCACGTCGTCACCGTGCACGCCGACGCCCTGGGCGAAGGAGTGGGACACCCACGGCTGCTCCAGCTGACGTACCCGCATGGTGGCCGTGTCCACGGCGAGGAAGAGCGCGCCCTCGTGATGCATCCAGGACTCGTCGCCGTTCTGGTGGTAGAGGAAGCGCGAGGTGTGCACCAGCAGCGTCTCGCCGTGCAGCACCATCGACGAGGCGCCCGAAGCGGGGAGCCCGTAGATGCCGTAGCCGTCCAGTCCCCCCTTGACCGGCGCGACCCCCTCCAGGCGCAGCCTCGGACTGTAGCGACGGATCTGTGCGACCGTGCGGCCGTCGTTCTCGTGGGCGTTGTTGCGGGAGGTCAGCACGTAGTAGTCGCCGTCGGGAGCGAGGTAGGCCATCACCACCCACCACTTCTTGCCCACGCCGGCGGCACGACGGTCGATCGTGCGGTAGGTGCGCGGGTTGATCACCCGGACCGCCAGGCGGTGGCGCCGGGGCTCCATCACCACCAGCCGCCCCGCCGGGTCCACGCCCGTGCGGTAGTCGGGCTCGGTCTGCCAAGGTGAGTACGGGAACCGGGCGAACCAGCAGTTGTAGGCGCACACCTCGGCGCCGCCGTACCCCACGTTGCTGGTCACGGCCTTCGGAGCGATCGCGGCCAGCGCCTCGCGTCCACGCGCGGTCCGTCGATCGCCGGCGGGCCGCCTGCCGCGGCCTACCCGGAGGATTCGAGCTTATGACCTGAAATGACCCGCGTGGCCGTTTTGGGGGTCTTTCACTCCCACTCTATGGTGCCCGGGGGCTTGCTGGTGATGTCGAGGGCGACCCGGTTGACCTCGGGCACCTCGTTGGTGATCCGGGTGGAGATGGTCTCCAGCACGTCGTAGGGAAGCCGGGCCCAGTCCGCGGTCATCGCATCCTCGGAGGTGACCGGCCGCAGCACGACGGGGTGGCCGTAGGTGCGCCCGTCGCCCTGGACGCCGACCGAGCGCACGTCGGCGAGCAGGACCACCGGGAACTGCCAGATGTCGGCGTCCAGGCCAGCGCGGGTCAGCTCCTCGCGGGCGATCGCGTCGGCCTCGCGCAGCACGTCCAGGCGCTCCTGGGTGATCTCGCCGATGATCCGGATGGCCAGTCCGGGGCCGGGGAAGGGGTGCCGCCACACGAGCTCGCCGGGCAGGCCGAGCTGCTCGCCGACCAGGCGCACCTCGTCCTTGAACAGGGTGCGCAGCGGCTCCACGAGCTCGAACTCGAGGTCCTCGGGAAGGCCGCCGACGTTGTGGTGGGACTTGATGTTCGAGGCGCCGGCCCCGCCGCCGGACTCCACGACGTCGGGGTAGAGCGTGCCCTGAACGAGGAAGCCGACCTTCTCCCCGTGCGCGGCCGCCTCGCCGACGACGTCGGCCTCGGCCGCCTCGAAGACGCGGATGAACTCGCGGCCGATGATCTTGCGCTTCTCCTCCGGCTCGCTGACCCCGCCCAGCGCGTCGAGGAACCGCTGCTGGGCGTCCACCACGTGCAGCGAGACGCCGGTGGCGGCGACGAAGTCGCGCTCGACCTGCTCGGCCTCGCCCTTGCGGAGCAGGCCGTGGTCGACGAAGACGCAGGTGAGCTGGTCGCCGATCGCCCGCTGCACCAGGGCGGCGGCCACCGCGGAGTCGACTCCTCCGGACAGTCCGCAGATCGCCCGCCGGTCGCCGATCTGCTCGCGGATCCGCTCGATCTGCTCCTCGACGATGTTGACCATGGTCCAGGTCGGCCGGCATCCGGCGATGTCGTGCAGGAAGCGGGTGAGCACCTCCTGGCCGTGCTCGGTGTGCATCACCTCGGGATGCCACTGGACGCCGGCCAACCGGCGCTCGACGTCCTCGAAGGCGGCCACGGGCGAGTGCTCGGAGGTGGCCAGCGCGGTGAACCCGGCGGGCGCGGCGACCACCGAGTCGCCGTGGCTCATCCAGACCCGGTGCCGCGGGGGTACGTCGGCCAGCAGCGTGCCCGGCTGCGTGACCCCCACCTCGGTGCGGCCGTATTCCGAGCGGCCGGTACGCCGCACCTCGCCGCCCAGGGCCAGCGCCATCGCCTGGAAGCCGTAGCACATGCCGAACACCGGCACCCCGGCCTCGAAGATCGCCGAGGCCACGCCGGGAGCGTCCGCGGCGTAGACCGAGGACGGCCCCCCGGACAGGATGATCGCCTTGGGGCGGCGGGCCAGAATGTCCTCGACCGGCGTGGTGTGCGGAACGATCTCGGAGTAGACCCGGGCCTCGCGAACGCGGCGGGCGATGAGCTGGGCGTACTGCGCGCCGAAGTCGACGACGAGCACCAGGTCGTGGTCGTGCTCGGGGTGGTGTTCGGGAGTCACGGGCGGGGTCACGGCCTTCCGGGCAGACGGTCGAGGGGCCGGGTGGAGTCTATCGGTGCGCCGACCCGCGCTCCGGCGGAGCGTGGTCCCGGGGCGCCCGGGAGCCGGCCAGCGGGTCACGACGGAGTCCCGCAGAAAAAATCCGTGGAACCTGCGTAACCCAGCCAATCGCGAGTCGTTGGAGAGGCAGACCCGGTGGCTTTGCTCCCTCCCAGGCCGGGTCTTCGAGTCCGTGCTCTGTCCAGCAGAGGCGTGGACGATTCAGGGCCCGACCAACCCTCCCTCCCCGGTCGGGCCCTGAGTCTTTCCCGGGGCAGACCCTCCCGGGGCCGACCATGCTCGAGACCCCAGCCGGCTGCGTTCCTCGCCCGGCTGCCGTTCGTGATCGCGGTGGAACGCGCTCAGACCGGGACGATCGGCAGGCGCAGGGCGGCCGGAGCCTGCGGGGGCACCGCCGGACGCACCGGCTCGACCGGCGGCACCCGCCGATAGCTGCTGCCCGGCGCCGGGCGCGGGTCCGGCTCGCCCTTGTTCGGCCAGAACGCCATCGCCCGCTCGGCCTGCGCGGTGATCGTCAACGAGGGATTGACCCCCAGGTTCGCCGAGACCGCCGACCCGTCCACGACGTGCAGCCCGGGGTAGTTGTGCACCCGGTGGAACGGGTCGATCACCCCGGTGTGCTCGGTCTCGCCGATCGTGCAGCCACCGATGAAGTGCGCGGTGAGCGGGCGGTTGAACGGCTCCCCGATCGAGCCGCCGGCCCGGCCGCCCATGACCTCGGCCATCCGCCGCACCACCCGGTTCGCCACCGGGATCCAGGTGGGGTTGGGGACCCCGTGCCCCTGGCGGGAGGTGAGCCTCCAGCGCCGGGTGAGCCGGCCGCGGGTGGAGAAGGTGGTGATCGAGTTGTCGATGGTCTGCATCACCAGCGCGACCACGGTGCGCTCGGACCAGTGCTTGAGGTCGTAGAGGTCGAGGGCGTCGCGTCGTTGCGACCACATCTCCTTCAGCCATACCCGCCAGCGCGGCAGCGGGCCGTCGTCGTCGGTGAGCACGGTCTGCAGCAGCGCCATGGCGTTGCTGCCCTTGCCGTAGCGCACCGGCTCCACGTGCGTGTCCTCGTCGGGATGGAAGCTGGAGGTGATCGCCACGCCCTGGCTGTAGTCGACGCGGGTGTCCGGAGCGATCGCGCCGAGGATGGACTCGGAGTTGGTCCGCGACAGGTGGCCCAGCCGCTCGGAGACGGCCGGCAGGTGGCCC
>DASSVD010000072.1:0-6833 GCA_035706365.1 Nocardioidaceae bacterium | reverse complement strand
ATCCGCCGCGGGCTGTGGGTCTACTTCGCGGTCACCGTGGTCTCCACCATCTACTTCGGCTGGCACTACATCGCCGACGACGTGGCCGGCGCGTTGATCGCGATCGTGTCGGTGTGGCTCGGCGGGCTGGCCACCGGGCAGCGGTTCACCCGTGGCGGCCGGTCGTCGTACCCGACCACCTCCACCGGGCGGGTGCCGCGCCGCGGTGCTGGGACGCCGGACGAGCCGGCGGACCAACCGGCGGACGAGCCGGCGGACGAGGGGCGATCGGACCCCGCTCCCACGCCGCTCCATCGCGGCTGATTCCGGGACAATCCGGACACCCGCAAGAGTTACAACCATGTAGTTTGTCAATGCGACACGCCGTGTGGCGCATGTTTTTTCTGTGAAAACTGTTCCCTTTGGTGCTGATGACGATTAGCGTTCCGTCGGCGGCGCTGCTCGGGTGGCCCGTCGACCACCGCACGTACCGCGTGCGAGCCGCCGGGGAAGCGGCTCGCCCGCAGACCGAAAGGGACCGCAGTGCACCCTGCGCGAACCGCACGACCTGCGCGTATGGGTCGGCTGACCAGGACCGGGCTGACCGCCACGCTGTGCCTCGGCCTCGGGCTGGGCACGCTCGCGCTGGGGCCGGCCGCCGTCGCGGACCCCGACGGCGGCTCCAGCAGCGACCGGGCGTTCCCGAGCCAGGACCAGGTGGACGCCGCCAAGGCGCGCGCGGAGCAGAAGGCTCGCGACGTAGGTGCGATCAAGGCGCAGCTGCTCCTGGCCAATCAGCGCCTGGAGCAGGCGGCCTTGGCCGCCGAGCAGGCCGCCGAGGCCTACAACGGTGCGATGTGGCGCCTCGACCAGGCCAAGGAGAAGGTGCGCCAGGCTCAGGCCGAGGCCGACAAGGCCCGCGCCACCGTGGCCGACCAGCGCGAGAAGATCGCCGCGATGGTGACCCGCAGCTACCAGCACGGCACCCAGCTCACCGCGCTGGGCGCGATGATGGGGGCGAACGCGCCGGGCGAGGTGATGGACCAGTACGCCGCCTTCCAGAGCACGTCCTCCTCGCTCCAAGCCGACTACGACCGGTACGCCGCGGCCGACGCGCTGGCCCAGGTCTTCGAGGAGGAGGCGGAGGACGCGCGCGACGCGCAGGAGAAGGCCGCCGCCAAGGCACGCGAGGCCAAGGACGCCGCCACCGCAGCCGCCGCAGCTGCCCAGGCCGCGGCCAGCTCCATCGCCGCCGAGAAGGACCAGCTGATCCGCGAGCTGGCCAAGGCGCAGAACATCTCCGTCGACCTCGCCCGCGAGCGGCAGGCCGCGCTGGAGGAGATCGCCCGGCAGCGTGCCGAGGCACGTGCCCGCCGCGAGGCGGCGGCCCGCGAGCGCGCCCAGGAGGCGGCCCGGGAGAGGGCCCAGCAGGCGGCCCAGGAGGCGGCCCAGGAAGCAGCCCGCGAGCAGGCGCGGGAGCAGGCCCGCTCTCGTGCGCGCGCCGAGGCGCGGCGGGAGCGCCGCCAGGACCGTCGCGAGCGCGACACCAGCAGCTCGAGCAGCTCGAGCTCGAACGACTCCGGTCCGTCGTCGAGCTACAACCCGCCCGCGCCGCCGCCTCCGCCGGCCCCGCCGTCGGGCAGCGGTGGCGCCGGCACCGCGATCAGCTTCGCCAAGGCGCAGCTGGGTGAGCCGTACCAGTGGGGTGCGGCCGGTCCGGGTGCCTGGGACTGCTCGGGCCTGATGCTCGGTGCCTGGGGTGCGGCCGGCGTCTCGCTGCCGCACTACTCCGCGGCGCAGTACTACGCCGGCAGCCCGATCTCGGCCTCCGACCTGCGCCCCGGCGACCTGGTGTTCTGGGGGACCACGAGCAGCCCCAGCTCGATCCACCACGTGGCGATGTACATCGGTGGTGGCATGATCATCCATGCACCGCGCACCGGCGTACCCGTGGAGATCGACTCGATGTACTACTGGATTCCTCCCAACTTCTTCGCCCGGGTCTGACCCGTCGATGACCGAGGAGCTCACCGAGGCTCGGGCTGTGGACGTGCCCGCGCTGACCCGGCTGCTGGACGGCAAGTACGCCGAGGTGCGCGAGCTGGTGCGGTCCAGTCTGGCCGAGCACGCCGACATTCTGGTCGAGGCCGAGGAGCTGGACCGGCCCGCGTACCGCCAGCGGGTGCTCGAGCTGCTGCAGCTGATGGCCGAGACCGGCCAGACCGGGCTGGGCTTCCCCGAGGAGTACGGCGGCGGGGGTGACCTCGGCGCGTCGGTGGCCGCCTTCGAGACGCTCGGTCAGGGCGACCTGTCGCTGATGACCAAGGTCGGCGTCCAGTTCGGCCTCTTCGGCGGCGCCATCCTGCTGCTGGGCACCGAGCGGCACCACGCGGCGTACCTGCGCGACACCATCTCCGCGAAGCTGCTCGGCTGCTTCGCGATGACCGAGACCGGCCACGGCTCCAACGTGCAGGCGCTCGGCACCACCGCGACCTACGACCCGGACACCGCCGAGTTCGTGATCCGCACCCCCGACGACGCGGCGCGCAAGGACTACATCGGCAACGCCGCGGAGCACGGCCACGTCGCCGTCGTCTTCGCGCAGCTGGTGATCGGCGGCGAGTCCCGCGGCGTACACGCTTTCGTGGTGCCGCTCCGCGACCCTTCCGGTACGCCGCTTCCGGGCGTGCGCGTGGAGGACTGCGGGCGCAAGATCGGGCTCAACGGCGTCGACAACGGCCGGCTGTGGTTCGACGACGTCCGGGTCCCCCGCACCGCGCTGCTCAACCGCTACGCCGAGGTGACCGAGGACGGGGAGTACACCTCCCCGATCGACAACCCCGACCGCCGGTTCTTCACCATGCTCGGGGCGCTGATCCAGGGACGCGTGTGCGTCGGCGGCGCCGGGATCAACGCCAGCAAGGTGGCGCTGACCATCGCGGTCAAGTACGGCCTGCGACGTCGGCAGTTCGGCAGCCCCGGCTCGGGCCGTGAGGAGCTGCTCCTCGACTACGGGATGCACCAGCGGCGGCTGTTCCCGCTGCTGGCCCGCACCTACGCGCTGCACTTCGCCCAGGAACGGGTGGCCGCCGACCTGCACGACGGGCTCAGCGGCGACCCGCTGCCGGACCACGAGCAGCGCGCGCTGGAGTCGCGGGCCGCGGCGACCAAGGCGCTGGGCACCTGGCACGCCACCCACGCGATCCAGACCTGCCGCGAGGCGTGCGGTGGCGCCGGCTACCTGTCGGTGAACCGGTTCGACGCGCTGCGCGCCGACACCGACGTGTTCACCACCTTCGAGGGCGACAACACCATCCTGCTGCAGTTGGTGGCCAAGGGCCTGCTCACCGACTTCCGCGACTCGTTCGAGGACCTCGACCAGATCGGCATGGTCCGCTTCGTCGCCTCGACCGCGATGGAGACCGTCGCCGAGCGCACGAACGTGCGCGCCATCGTCGAGCGGCTGCGTGACGCGGTGCCCGGACGCGACCCGGACGACCCGGACGCGGGGCTGCTCGACCCCGACTACCAGCTGTCGATGTACCGCTGGCGCGAGGAGCACATGCTGGCCGGAGTGGCCCGCCGTCTCAAGGCCGGGATGGACGACGGCGGCGACCCGGCCGAGGTGTTCAGCCGTTGCCAGGACCACGTGATCTCGCTGGCCCGGGCGCACGCCGAGCGGCTGCTGCTCGAGGCGTTCCTCGACAAGGTCGAGGGCGTCGAGCCCGGGCCGGAGCGGGACGCGCTGAAGCTGGTGTGCGACCTGTTCGCGGTCTTCGGGCTGGAGCAGGACCGTGCCTGGTTCCTCGAGCACGGGCGGCTCTCCAACGCGCGGGCCAAGGCGGTGACCGCGATGGTCAACGAGCTGTGCCGGCGGGTGCGGCCCGTGTGCGATCAGCTCGTGGACGCGTTCGCCGTACCCCGACCGCTGCTGCGGGCGCCGATCATCGATTGAGCAGCATCGGCCCGGCTGCCCGTGTCACAACGGTTGGGTCACGGCTGTCCCCGATGGTCGACATGGGGTTTGACATGGCACCACGGTCTTTCTAGGTTCAACCGGGTACGGCGGTGACCGGTTCGGGGGTTTTGCGCCTTTCGGCTCGTGCGCGAGGCGCACGCTGGGCTGCGCTCCGACCGTTCGGCAGGCCCGGACGGGCCCGGCTGCTCCGGTCGCCGCACCGCACAGCGACCGCTTGGGGTTTACCAGATGAGCTCGCCCGCACTGTCCCGTCGAAGCCTGTTCAAGTCCTCCCTGCTGCTGGGAGGTGCGGTGGCCATGCCGAACCTGCTGGCCGCCTGCTCCACCACCGAGACCGGCACCGCCTCCGGCAACACCCTGGAGAAGGTGAAGAAGGCCGGCAAGATCACCGTGGGGTTCGCCAACGAGCGGCCCTACGCCTACCGCGACGGCGGCAAGCTCGTCGGCGAGGCGCCCGCGATCCACGGGGAGGTGTTCAAGCGCATCGGCGACATCGAGCTCGAGGGCAAGCTGATCGAGTTCAGCTCGCTGATCCCTGCGCTGCGGGCCGGCCGCGTCGACGTGGTCACCGCGGGCATGTTCATCAACCCCGACCGGTGCGCCCAGGCCGCCTTCAGCCACCCCGTCTACGTGGTCCCCTCGGCCTTCCTGGTCAAGGAGGGCAACCCGGAGAACCTCACCGACTACCAGTCGGTGATCGACTCCGGCGCGAAGCTGGCGGTCCTCTCCGGGGCCGTCGAGGTCGACCAGGCGAAGGGCGCCGGCGTACCGGAGTCCCAGCTGCAGATCGTCAGCGACCAGCAGTCCGGCCTGGACGCGGTGAAGTCCGGCCGGGCGGCGGCGTTGAACCTGACCAGCATCTCGCTCAACGCGCTGGCCGAGAAGAACAGCGGCGTCGAGGTGGCCGAGCCGTTCACCCCGGTCATCGACGGCGAGGAGCAGATCGGTGCGGGCGCGGCGGTGTTCCGCGAGAAGGACAACGACCTGCGTGAGGCGTTCAACACCGAGCTCGACGCGATCCTGCAGGAGGACGGCACCTGGCTGTCCCTGGTCGAGCCGTTCGGTTTCAGCGACAGCGAGAAGCCGCCGGCCGACCTGACCACCGAGCAGCTCTGCCAGGGCTGAGCAGGCCCGGACGTGTGGCATGACATCGCCGAGGCCGCGCCGCTGTTCGCGCGCGGCCTCGGCGTCACCGTGCTCTACACCGTGCTCGGGGCGCTGGCGGCGTTCGTCGTCTCGCTGGTGCTCGGGCTGCTCGCGCTGTCCCCGTCGGTCCTGGTGCGCGGCGCGACCCGCACGGTGGTGGAGTTCTTCCGCGGCACCTCGCTGGTGATCCAGCTGTTCTGGATCTACTTCGCGCTGCCGCTGGTCGGCTTCCGGCTCGAGCCCATCGCGGCCGCGACGGTGGCGCTGGCGCTGAACTTCGGTGCCTACGGCTCGGAGATCGTGCGCGGCGCGATCACCGCCGTGCCCAAGGCCCAGTGGGAAGCGACCGTGGCGCTCGGTCTGGGCCCGGTACGCCGGATGCGCCGGGTGATCTTCCCCCAGGCGCTGCCGGAGATGATCCCGCCGTTCGGCAACCTGCTGGTGCAGATCCTCAAGGGATCCTCGCTGCTCTTCCTGCTCGGCATCACCGAGCTGACCTTCGAGGTGCAGGAGCTGCGCGTCCAGATCGGCAGCCTGCCGGCCTTCGGCATCGCCCTGGTCGTCTACTTCCTGGTCGCCCAGGTGCTGGCCTGGCTGATGCGCCGGTGGGAGGACCATGCCGCTGCGCGGGTCGGCCGCCGGGCGGTCCAGGCCCCGCCGACGCCTGACCCGCCGTCGCCGCGGGCGCAGGTGGGCAGTGGTGCGTCACGAGCGGAGGCAGCGCGATGAACTGGGACTGGCAGTTCGCCGGCGAGGTGTTCCCCGACATCCTGCAGGCCTTCCTCACCCTGACCCTGGGGCTGACCGCGGCCTCCTCGGTCGTCGCGATCGTGCTCGGCCTGGTGCTCGCCCTGGGACGGCGGTCGTCCTCGCGGGCGGTCAGCTGGCCGGCGTACGGCATCGTGGAGTTCATCCGCAGCACGCCGATCCCGATCCAGCTGTTCCTGGTCTACTTCGGGCTGCCCGACCTCGGCATCCGGCTCAGCGCGCTGACCACGGCGATCGTGGTGTTCGGGGTGCACTACGCCTGCTACATGTCCGAGGTCTACCGCGCCGGCATCGAGGCGATCCCGCAGGGCCAGTGGGAGGCGTGCACCGCGCTGTCGCTCCCGCCGGGCCGGGTGTGGCGTGCGGTGATCCTGCCGCAGGTGCTGCGCCGAATCGTGCCCTCGATGGGCAACCAGATCATCGCGCTGTTCAAGGAGACGCCGTTCGCCGTGGTGATCGGCCTCGCGGAGATGGTGACCACCGCCAAGCAGATCGGCGGGCAGTCCTTCCAGTACCTCGAGCCGTTCACGATCGCCGGGCTGATCTTCCTCGCCGCCAGCTACCCCACGTCCGTCCTGATGAGAAAGCTCGAGGTGCGCCTTGGCCACGCCTGAGACCCAGCCCGACGTGACCGCTCGCCCCGACACGCGTCGCGACGGCGAGATCATCCGCTTCGACAACGTGGTCAAGCGGTTCGGCGACAACACCGTGCTCGACGGGATGGACTTCTCGGTCGCGCCTGGGGAGCGGGTCACCCTGATCGGCCCGTCCGGCTCGGGCAAGACCACGATCCTGCGGCTGCTGATGACGCTGGAGAAGATCACCGACGGCGTGATCTGGGTCGACGGCGAGCCGCTGACCCACGAGCGCCGCGGCGACACGCTGGTGCCGGCCTCCGACAAGTACCTGCGCCGCAAGCGCCAGCGGGTCGGGATGGTCTTCCAGCAGTTCAACCTCTTTC
>DASSVD010000071.1:0-8195 GCA_035706365.1 Nocardioidaceae bacterium | reverse complement strand
CCGTGCGGACGAGAGGTGGGTACGGTGCGGGGCATGCCCAACCCGTTCGATCAGCTCTCGCTCGACCAGCTGCGCCGCCGCACCAGCGTGAAGTGGCGCGCCTACCCCGACGACGTGCTGCCGCTGTTCGTCGCGGAGATGGACGTGCCCCTGGCGCGCCCGGTGCGGCAGGCGCTGTACGCCGCCCTGGAGCGCGGCGACACCGGCTACCCGATCGGTGACGACTACGCCCGCGCCTACGACGCTTTCGCGCGAGCCCGCTGGGGGTGGCGCATCGCGGCCGAGCGCAGCGCCACGGTCGCCGACGTGATGAACGGGATCGTCGCGGCGCTGCGGCTGGTGACCGAGCCCGGCGACCCGGTGGTGGTCAACTCCCCGGTCTACACGCCGTTCTACGAGTTCGTCCGGTACGCCGATCGTCGCGTGGTCGAGTCGCCGCTGGGGGAGGACCGCCGGCTCGACCTGAACGGCCTGGACCGCACGTTCGCCCGGCTGCGGGAGGACGGCGCGCGGCGAGCGGCGTACCTCCTGTGCAGCCCGCACAACCCCACCGGCACCGTGCACACGCGCGAGGAACTGGCCGCCGCGCTGGAGATCGCCCGACGCCACGACGTGCGGGTCGTGGTCGACGAGATCCACGCACCGCTGGTCTACGACCCGGACGCGTTCACCCCGCTGCTGACCGTGCCGGGCGCGGAGGCGGCGTTCTCGCTGGTCTCGGCCTCCAAGGCGTGGAACCTCGCCGGCATCAAGGCAGCGCTGCTGGTCGCCGGCGACGAGGCGACCGCCGACCTGGCCCGGCTGCCTGACATCGTCCGCCACGGACCGAGCCACCTCGGCGTCATCGCACACGTCGCGGCGCTGCGGCACGCGCGGGACTGGCTCGGTGACGTGCTCGGCGGGCTGGACGAGAACCGGATGCTGCTGGCCAAGCTGCTCGCCGAGCACCTGCCGCAGGTGCGTTACGAGCCTCCGCAGGGCACCTACCTGGGCTGGCTGGACTGCCGCGAGCTCGGGCTCGGCGACGACCCGGCCGCCGCGTTCCTCGAGCGCGCGAAGGTGGCGCTGGTCCCCGGGCCGTCGTTCGGCACCGGTGGCGCCGGGCACGCCCGGCTGAACCTCGCCGCGCCGCAGGTGGTGCTCGAGGAGGCGGTGCGCCGGATGGTGGGCGTGGTGTAGGTGGGGCTGGGCGGGCGGGTGGTCTCGAGACGCCTCGCCCAGGGGCTCGGCTCCTCGACCAACCGAAGGGTTCGGGGCTCGGCTCCTCGACCAGCCGGTGGGTGCGGGGCTCGGGTCCTCGACCAGCCGGTGGGTGCGGGGCTCGGCTCCTCGACCAGCCGTTTCGACCTGCCGGGCGCGCGGAACAGAATGTAGCCGGGGCCGGTTGTGGCCGATAGACGTCGATGTGATGAGGATGGAGTCGTGGACGACTACCGCAGCCCCCTGCTGGACCTGCCCGGCGCCGTGGCCGGCGACGGGATCGACGCGCCGGTCGCGGCGCACTACGGCTCCTTCGTGGGCGAGCAGCGCACGCTGGAGTCCGGCGAGGGGTTCGTCGACCTGTCGCACCGTGAGGTGATCCGGGTCAGCGGGCCCGACCGGCTGACCTGGCTGCACTCGCTGACCACGCAGTACCTCGACGGCCTGGCCCCCAAGACGCCGACCGCGACGCTGGTGCTCAGCCCGCAGGGCCACGTCGAGCACGCGATGTACGGCGTCGACGACGGGGAGGCGTTCACCGCCCACGTCGAGCCGGGCCAGGCGGCGGCGCTGGTGGAGTGGCTGGACCGGATGCGGTTCATGATGCGCGTCGAGGTCGTCGACGTCACCGACGAGGTGGCGGTCACCTGGCGACCAGCCGCGCGGATCGACGGCGCGCCGTACTCCGGCTACACGTTCGTCCCGCGCGCCGAGCTGGAGGCGTACGCCGCCGCCGCGGGTCCCGCCTGTGGCCTGTGGGCGTTCGAGGCGCTGCGCATCGCCCGCGGAGAGCCGCGCCTGGGGCTGGACACCGACGCCCGCACGATCCCGAACGAGGCCGGCTGGATCGGCACCGCGGTGCACCTGGACAAGGGCTGCTACCGCGGCCAGGAGACGGTCGCCCGCGTGCACACGCTGGGCCGACCGCCGCGCCGGCTCACCCTGCTGCACCTGGACGGCTCGGACAACCGGCTGCCCGAGCGGGGCACCGCGATCGAGATCAACGGCCGCACCGCCGGCTTCGTGGGGACGTCCGCGCGCCACCACGAGCTGGGCCCGATCGCGCTGGCGATGCTCAAGCGCAACGTGCCCACGGACGCCGAGTTCCAGGTCGACGGGATCGCCGCCGCGCAGGAGGTCGTGGTCGACCCCGAGGTGGGTCTGCACGTGCGCCCGCAGCTGCGCTGACCCCGCAACCGTCGTTCGGCGCCGGGTGGCCACGTGAGCACCTGGCGTCGCGCGGTATCGCGCTGAGCCGGTTCCGCCTACACTTTCGAGAACCAGCAGACTCGCAACAATGTAGCGGTGAGGGGACGACATGGGCTCGGCACGCCGCGCCGGTCGCGTCCAGCAGATCGCCTACGACGCGACGCCCCTCAACGCCGCCCAGGTCGACATCGACGCCCGGATCGGCTGGATGCTGGCGATGTCGCGGCTGCACCACCCCGACCCGGCCTTCGGCGACGGGCGCGCCTTCGCCGCGGCGCTCGCCGAGGCAGGGTTCCCGGCCAGCCGGTCGCTGATCAGCCGTTGGGAGTCCGGCGAGATCGCGATCTCCTACGAGGGCATGTCGGCCTACGAGCGGGCGCTCGGGCTGGAGGAGGGGCGGCTCTCCTCGCTGACCGGCTACATCCGGTCCGCGATCCCGGGCGTGCGGACACGGGTGGTCCGCCCGCAGCTCGACGTCACCAGCGATGGTTTCTCACGACGGCTCGACGACCTGCTCGACCTCGCCGAGGAGGGCGAGGCGCTGGCCACCGACTGGCAGGACCTGGGCTGGCGCCTGGCCGCGGTGCCGCATGTGCACCTGCGCCGGACGACCTGGGAGAACCTCTGCCACCAGGTGGTGAACCTGCTCCCGCGGGCGATCCGGGTGCCCTACCGGCAGTACTCCACCGCGACGATGAACCTGGCCACCGTGCCGCGCGCCCAGGACTACCTGGTGGAAGCCATCGACGACCACCTGTCCGACCCGGACGTGCAGGTGATCATGAACCCGATGGGGCTGCTCGACCAGCTGCCCACCCGGGAGGCGGCGCGGATCGTGCTGGACAAGATCGAGTCGCCGCCGACGGTCTCCGCGTTCCGGCTGGCGGTGTGGCTGGCCGCGCAGAAGATGTCTCGCGGCGACTTCAGCGCCGACGAGCGCAGCCGGCTGGACATGCTCGTGCTCAAGCTGTGGCGGCAGAACCCGGCCAAGGCCTCGGATGACTTGGCGGAGCTGATCGCCGGCCTGCCCGAAGGGTTGCGCTCGACGCTGACCAGCGCGGCGGACCGGGCCGGCCGCCGCAAGCTCGGCTACGTGGTCGAGCACGGCGAGGAGATGGTGGCCAGCCAGGCGCGTGCGCTGGCCCGCGAGCTGGCGGAGCAGGCGCGTGCCGGCGTGCCGCAGCCCCCGGCGTACGCCGAGGACCGGATGCTGCCCCGGCTGCTGCGGGAGTCGCTGTTCCACCGCGACTCCGAGCGGCGGCATCTCGCCTCGCTGCTGATCTCGGCCTCGCCGTTCGGGGACGCGGTCACCGACGCGCTGCTGCAGCTGCTGGACGGCGGCGGCGAGCGGGTCCCAGCGTGGGTGCGGGCGCGAGCGGCGACCACGGTGCGCTACCTGGGCAGCGACCTGCACCGGATGCGGATGCTCAAGCACATCGAGGACCCGGACCCCGACGTGGTGACGGTGATCGCGCAGGGCCTGGGGCACCTGAGCTACAACCGCTTCTCCGACCAGGTGCTGCGGGCGTCGCTGCGGCAGACCTACTCGACGGTGGAGCGGGCGAAGATGTACGCCCTGGGGATGAGCGGCTCCCCAGTGCTGCCGATGCTGCTGAAGGCGCCGCACACGCCGGAGTGGCAGCGGTCGGCGGCCCGGTGGTGGCTGGCCAAGGGCGCCGCGATCCGCGCGTGACCGGCCGGCGTCAGTAGACGAGCGCCTGTACGCCGTCGGTCAGCGCCTCCTCGACGAAGGTCGGCGCGCCCGCGATGCGCACGCCCGTGAGGACGTCGTCGCCGGTGATGTCGCGACGGGCGGCGCATTGGGTGCACACGGTGAGCGTGCCGCCGGCGCGGACGGCCTCGACCAGGTCGGCCAACGGCGCCGCGTGCGGAAGCTCCAGCTCGGCGCGGCCGGGGACGGCCAGCCAGGCCGCCTCGCCGGTCAGCCAGACCGACACGTCGGCGCCGGCGGCGACGGCGGTGGCGGCGACGGTGAACGCCTGGTTGCAGCGCTCGGGCTGCTCGACGCCGGCGGTGAGCTTGACCAGGAGGGCTCGCATGGCCGAACCCTAACTAGCCAAGGCAGGCTGGCTGGAACCGCACCATCTGGGCACAAGGGGCCATCGTTCACCGGCAGTCACTCCCGTAGGCTCGAGGGATCGTCCGAACTGCCGAGGGGGCACTCGTGGAGCTCGACTGGGAAGAACGCCCGTGGGGGTCGTGGCACGTCATCGACGTCGCCGACGGATACAAGATCAAGCGGATCCATGTGAAGCCGGGATCGCGGCTGTCCTACCAGATGCACGAACAGCGCTCGGAGCACTGGGTGGTGGTCTCCGGCACCGCCACCTGCACGATCGACGACGAGATCACCCTGGCCGGGCCGGGGGAGTCGGTCGACGTGGCCCGCGGCGCCAAGCACCGCCTCGCCAACGACGGCGACCAGGAGCTGGTCATCGTCGAAGTCCAGCGCGGTGACTACACCGGGGAGGACGACATCGTCCGCCTCGAGGACGACTACGGCCGTTGCGAGCCGGTCAACGCAGACTGAGGCTCACCACGGCGCCTTCGGGGTGGCGCCGACCGGGGACAGAGAGACGAAGGAGGGGCGGCGCCGTCATGGCGCCGCCCCTCCTCTCCTCGTGCCGGCGGGTCTTGTCGTGCTGGCGGGCTCAGGACCCGCTGTTGATCATCCCGGCGCCGACGGTGACGCCGGTCGCCTCGTCGATCAGGATGAACGAGCCGGTGGTCCGGTTCTTGGAGTAGGGGTCGCACAGCAGCGGCGTGGTGGTGCGCAGCTGCACGCGGCCGATCTCGTTGAGCCCGAGCTCCTTGGTCTCCTGATCCCGGTGCAGCGTGTTGACGTCCATCCGGTACTGGATGTCCTTGACCATGACCCGGCCGGTGCGGGTGGTGTGCTTGAACGCCAGCTTCTGCCGCGGGCGCAGCGGCTCGGGCTGCATCCAGCAGATCATCGCGTCGATGTCCTGGCTGGGCTTGGGCGCGTTCTGCGGGCGCGCGATCAGGTCGCCCCGGGACACGTCCAGGTCGTCCTCGAGCCGGACGGTGACCGACATCGGCGGGTAGGCCTCGTCGAGCTCCTTGTCGAAGAGGTCGATCGCCGCGATCTTGCTGGTCAGGCCCGAGGGCAGCACGACCACCTCGTCACCCGGCTTGAGCACGCCGCCGGCGACCTGCCCGGCATAGCCGCGGTAGTCGTGGAAGTCGTCGGACTTGGGGCGTACGACGTACTGCACCGGGAAGCGCGTGTCGACCAAGTCCCGGTCGGAGGCGACGTGCACATTCTCCAGGTGGTGCATCAGCGACTGGCCGTCGTACCACGCCATGTTCTCGCTGCGGGTGACCACGTTGTCGCCCTTGAGCGCCGAGATCGGGATGATCTCCAGGTCGGGGATGTTCAGCTTGGTCGCGAACGCCGTGAACTCGGCGTGGATCTCGTCGAACACCTTCTGGTCGTAGTCGACCAGGTCCATCTTGTTGACCGCGAGCACCAGGTGCGGGACCCGCAGCAGCGACAGGATCACCGCGTGCCGGCGGGACTGCTCGGTCAGCCCCTGCCGGGCGTCGACCAGCACCAGGCCGAGGTCGGCGGTGGAGGCGCCGGTGACCATGTTGCGGGTGTACTGCACGTGGCCGGGGGTGTCGGCGATGATGAACTTGCGCTTGGGCGTCGCGAAGTAGCGGTAGGCCACGTCGATGGTGATGCCCTGCTCGCGCTCGGAGCGCAGCCCGTCGGTGAGCAGCGCGAGGTCGGTGTAGTCGTAGCCGCGCGACTTCGACGTGGTCTCGACCGACTCGAGCTGGTCCTCGAAGATCGCCTTGGAGTCGAGCAGCAGCCGGCCGATCAGGGTCGACTTGCCGTCATCGACCGAGCCGGCGGTGGCGAAACGAAGCAGATCCATCAGAAGTACCCCTCACGCTTGCGGTCTTCCATGGCCGCCTCGGAGAACCGGTCGTCGCCACGGGTCGCGCCGCGCTCGGTGACCCGGGCGATCGCGATCTCTTCACAAATCTCGTCCACGGTCGAGGCGGTGGACTCCACGCAGCCGGTGAGCGTCATGTCGCCGACGGTGCGGAAGCGCACGGTGCGCTCCTCGACGGTCTCGCCCTCCTTGGGCTGTACCGCGTCGGACTCCGACAGCAGCATTCCGTCGCGGGCGATCACCCGGCGCTGGTGGGCGAAGTAGATCGAGGGGATCTCGATCTGCTCGCGGCCGATGTAGTGCCAGATGTCGAGCTCGGTCCAGTTGCTGAGCGGGAAGATCCGCATGTGCTCGCCCTGGTGGATCTTCCCGTTGTAGAGGTTCCACAGCTCGGGGCGCTGGTTCTTCGGGTCCCACTGGCCGAAGTCGTCGCGGTGGGAGTAGATGCGCTCCTTGGCGCGGGCCTTCTCCTCGCCGCGGCGGCCGCCACCAAAGGCGGCGGTGAAGCCCTCCTCCTCGATGACGTGCAGCAGGGTGCCGATCTGCAGCCGGTTGCGGCTGGTCTTGCCGTCGTCGACGACGATGCCGTTCTTGATCGCCTCGTCGACGGAGGCGACCACGAGCCGCACGCCGAGCCGGTTGACCCAGTTGTCCCGGGTCTCGAGCACCTCGGGGAAGTCGAAGCCGGTGTCCACCTGCAGGACCGGGAACGGGATCTTGGCCGGGTAGAACGCCTTCTCGGCCAGCCGCAGCATGACGATCGAGTCCTTGCCGCCGGAGAACATCAGCGCCGGCTTCTCGAACTCCGCTGCGACCTCGCGGAAGATGTGCATGGACTCCGCTTCCAGCTCGTCGAGCTGGCTCACGCGGTAGTCCGCATGGGTGGGGGTGGACATAGGTTCGCTCAGACCTCTCCTCGGAAACCAGCCGTCATCGTACCGACCGGGCGCCAAGGACGATAACCGCCACCCGACCGGCCTACTTGTCCCGATCCGGCACTCGCCACGCCGCGGCGTTGTTGTCGAAGGCAGGCAGTCCGCGGGTCTGCCGGATGAATCCCCACGCCAGCGGGCCGAGCAGCAGCATCCCGGCGCCGACGATCCCGACGATCTCCGGCGGCGTGCCGAGCATCTTCAGTCCGGTGAGGAACAGCACGATCACGATGCCGCGCCGGATCACCGACTGCGAGACCCAGTTGGCGATCCGGGCGCCCAGGAAGGTGCCGGGAATGCTGCCCAGCAGCAGCGGGATCAGCACCGGCCACTCCACCCCGCCGACCAGGACGTGGCTCACCGCGGCCGCGAGCACCAGCGGCACGGCCTGCAGGAGGTCCGTGCCGACCAGCTTCACCGCCGACAGCGTCGGGTAGAGCAGCAGCAGCGCCACCATGATCAGCGAGCCGGACCCGACCGAGGTGATCCCGACCAGCAGGCCACCGGTGGCGCCGACCAGAAGGGTCGGGATCGGGCGTACGACGGGGTCGTCCTGGGAAAGCTCGTTGCCCGAGGTGACGTGGCGCAGCTGGAGGTACATCCGCAGCGCGTACGTCGCCGAGGTGAACAGCAGCGCGCAGCCGATCGCGAGCGCGACGAAGTCCTGCTGCTCCTCGCCGCCGCCGACCGCTGCCACGATGAACCCGCCGGCGAAGGCGGTGGGCACCGAGCCGACGATCAGCCACAGCGCGAGCTTGAGGTTGGGCGAGCCCTCCCGCCAGTGCACGGCGGCGCCGACCGACTTGCTGACCGAGGCCGAGACCAGGTCGTTGGCGACCGCCGCGGTCGGGTTGACGCCGAGGAAGATCAGCGCCGGCGTCATCAGCGCGCCGCCGCCCATGCCGGTCAG
>DASSVD010000070.1:0-3378 GCA_035706365.1 Nocardioidaceae bacterium | reverse complement strand
GGCCAGCGTGGTCAGCGCGCGGACGATCGCGTCGTACGCCTCCCAGCTGCGTGCCGCCTTCCCGCTGCCGCCGTAGACGACGAGGTCCTCGGGTCGCTCGGCGTTCTCCGGGTCGAGGTTGTTCATCAGCATCCGCAGCGGGGCCTCGGTCTGCCAGCTGCGCGCGGTCAGCTCGGTGCCCCGCGGCGCACGCACCTGACGGCCGGCCGAGCCTGTCGACGCGGCCCGGTCGGACGAGCCTGTCGAGACCCCCGGGTCGGTCGAGCCTGTCGAAGGGACCTGATCACTCATGCCAGTTCTCCAATCGTGTCTTCCACGGCGGCGACCACGGCACCGCTGCCGACCAGGCCGACCACCGCCTCGATCTCGGGGGCGAGGTGCCGGTCCGGCCCGGGTCCGGGCACGTGCTCACGCAGCAGGCGGAGCACCGCGCCGGTGGCCGGCGCCGGCTGCAGCGGTGCGCGCAGGTCCAGCGCCCGTGCGGCGGTGAGCACCTCGATCGCCACGACGCGGGTCAGTCCGTCCACCGCGCGGCGCAGCTTGCGCGCGGCCGACCAGCCCATCGAGACGTGGTCCTCCTGCATCGCGCTGCTCGGGATCGAGTCGACGCTGGCGGGGGCGGCGAGCCGCTTGAGCTCGGAGACGATGGCGGCCTGGGTGTACTGCGCGATCATGTGGCCCGAGTCGACGCCGGGGTCGTCGGCGAGGAACGGCGGGAGCCCGTGGCTGCGCGCCTTGTCCAGGAAGCGGTCGGTACGCCGCTCCGCCATCGAGGCGACGTCGGCTGCGGCGATGGCCAGGAAGTCCAGCACGTAGCCGACGGGCGCGCCGTGGAAGTTGCCGTTGGACTCGACCCGGCCGTCGTCGAGCACGACCGGGTTGTCGACCGCGGCCTGCAGCTCGCGAGCGGCCACCATGGCCGCGTGGTCGACGGTGTCGCGGGCGGCACCGGCCACCTGAGGCGCGCATCGCAGCGAGTAGGCGTCCTGCACCCGGTGACAGTCCGGGCCGCGGTGGCTGGCCACCACGCCGGAGTCGGCGAGGATGCGCGTCAGGTTGCTCGCCGACGCGGCCTGTCCGGGGTGGGGCCGCAGCGCCTGCAGGTCGGCGGCGAAGACCCGGTCGGTGGCCAGCTGCGCCTCCACCGACATCGCGGCGGCCACGTCGACGGTCTTGAGCAACCGGCGCAGGTCGGTGATCGCGAGCACCAGCATGCCCAGCATGCCGTCGGTGCCGTTGATCAGGGCGAGTCCTTCCTTGGCCTCCAGCTCGACCGGCTCGAGGCCGGCCTCGCGCAGTGCGTCGCCGGCGGGTCGGCGTACCCCGGCGGCGTCGTGCACGTCGCCCTCTCCCATCAGCGCGAGCGCGCAGTGGGCGAGCGGGGCGAGGTCACCGGAGCAGCCCAGCGAGCCGTACTCGTGCACCACCGGCGTGATGCCGTGGGTGAGCAGCCCGGCAAGCGTGCGCGCGGTCGACACGCGCACACCGGTGTGCCCGGTGCACAGGGTGGACAGCCGCAGCAGCATCAGCGCGCGGACGACCTCGCGCTCGACCTCCGGCCCGCTTCCGGCCGCGTGCGAGCGGACCAGCGACTTCTGCAGCTGGGCGCGCATCTCGGTGGGGATGTGCCGCGTGGCCAGCGCCCCGAACCCCGTCGAGATGCCGTACGCCGGGGTGGGCGCCGCGGCCAGCCGGTCCACGGCGGCACGGGCCTGCTCGATCGCGGCGACCGCGTCGTCGCCGAGCGTCACCGCCGCGTCGTCCCGGGCCACCGCCACCACGTCGGCGAAGGAGACCGGCCCGACGCCGACCATCACGGTTCCGGTTCCGGTGCCGGCGCCGCCGCGAGCGGTGTCGGCCGGGCTGGAGGAAGGGGACGAAGTCTGCGCCATACCTCCATTGCACTGCACCCGGACGGCGCGCGCGAGCGGCTGGGGCGCGCTGGTGTCTGGGATCCGAGACTCACCGGAGTGCGATGGGGAGGCCGGCGAAGGCCTCCTCGACGCGCCGAAGGTCCGCGGCCTGCGGGATCCGGCTGCGCGCCGCCTCGAGGGTCAGTCGCGCCTCCTCGCGCAGCACCTCACGACGCGGCTCGGCGCGGGTGCACCCGGCGATGCTGTCCAGGGCCTGCAGCAGGTGCAGGTAGACCGGGACGTGCTCGGCAGCGCACTGCCGGATCTGCGCGTAGGCGACCGTGACGAGCCGCGCGAAGGTGACCGGGTCGCCGATCCGCAGACGCGGGACGCCGTCGGCGTCGCACAGCACCTCGGGCGGGAGCCGTCGGCCGGCGATCTCGCAGAGCCCGACGCTGAGCTGGTCCACACAGCTCTGCGCCGTGAACGGGTCGTTGATGGCCGGGGACAGCGTGCGAACGGCGACCTCGCTGAGCTGGCGGATCGGGAACTCGACGTCCTGCACCGGCGTGCGGCGTGCGCCGGCCACCACGCAGGCGGCCAGCGACCGGCGTACCTCGTCGGAGCAGGTGGCCGCCCAGACCTGCACGACCACCGAGGACGGCACCACGAAACGGCCCGGCCGGACCTCGAGCTGCAGCCGCAGGTCGTGCTCGTCCGCGAGCGAGACCAGCGCGTCGAGGTCCACCAGCTGCACGTAGCCGCCGCTCCCGGCCGTCACCGGGATCGGGCCGCTGCCCTCCTCCGGCGCGGGCCACTCCTCGCTCCGCCCACCGGCGGCGTCGTCCAGGTCGTCGAGATCCGGGAAGACCGCGACGACACCGGCGCGCACGTCCTTGCCGATCGCCGCGACCAGGTTCGAGGCCTGGATCGACTGCGCCACGTGGTTGATGAAGTAGATCAGCACCGCGAGCCCGGCCAGCGCGAACAGCAGCGAGCAGGTCACCGACACGTCGGGCACGCTGCTGGGTTGGTCGCTGCGCACGGTCCGCAGCACCAGCAGCGAGTAGACGAACGTGGCGATGAACGTGCCCAGGGTCAGCTGGTTCCCCCGGTCGCGCACGAAGCTGTCCATCAGGCGCGGTCCGTACTGCCCCGAGGCGAGCGTGAGCGCCACCATGGTGATCGAGAAGACGACGCCGGCGACCGTGATCATCGACCCGGCGACCGCGCTGAGCACCTCGCGTGCCCCGTCCGGGCCGCCGGAGTAGACCAGCGTGCCCAGCACCGGGAGCTCCCGCAGCCGCTCCCGGGAGATGGCGTCGTCGAGACTCAGCGTGAACCCGGCGACCAGGACGGCCGCGACCACCATCAGCGCCGGGGTGAACCAGAAGCTGGCGCGCAGCTGGTCCCGGATCGAGCTGACGCGAGTCCTCATCGGCGGTCCGTCCGGCAGGCGGGATGATGTGGGCGACAACCTAGCGGGCGGGTGGAGGACGCGGATGAGCCAGGTCCCGGCGGCGAC
>DASSVD010000069.1:0-14298 GCA_035706365.1 Nocardioidaceae bacterium | reverse complement strand
GTCGGAGTAGAAGATCGTCACCAGGGTGCCCTCGGACACGCTCGTCGCGGGGCGCGGCTTCTGGTCGATCACCTGTCCGGCCGGCTCGTCGGAGTTGCGCTCGACGGCCTTGACCCGCAGGTTCTGGTCCTCCAGCTCGTTGCGGGCGTCGTTCTTGTCCTCGCCGAGCACGGCGGGGACCACCACCTCCGGCTTCCCGGTGGAGATCACGATGTCGACCTTCGACCCGGTGGGCAGGAAGGCCCCGGACTCGGGGTCCTGGCTGATCACGAGGCCCTTCTTCACGTCGGAGGAGGCCTCCTGGCCCACCTCGCCGAGCTTGAGCTGCTGGTCGGCCAGCTCCTTCTTCGCCTCGGCGCGGGTCAGGTTCTGCAGGTCGGGCACCGACTGCTGCTCGGGCTTGCTGTTGAACAGCATCGGCAGGAGGATCGCCGCGCCGATCAGCAGGGCGGTCACGAGCACCGCGACCAGCACCCACGGCCAGCGCTTCTTGCGCTCGTCGTCCTCGCCGGGTGCAGGGCCGGTGCTGGTGGCGCCGATGACCGACGTGGGGGTGGGGTCATCGCCTCCGGGAAGCAGGGAGGTGACGCCGCCGGCCGCGGCTGCGCCTGCCACCGCCGGTGCGGAGACCGGCTTGCCGGCCAGGTAGCGCTCGATGTCCGCGCGCATCGCCGCGGCGCTCTGGTAGCGGTCCTCGACGCGCTTGGCCAGCGACTTCATCACGATCGCGTCGACCTCGGCGGGCAGCTCGGGGTCGAGGTTCGACGGCGGCTCGGGGTGCTCGCGCACGTGCTGGTAGGCCACCGACACCGGGCTGTCGCCCACGAACGGCGGCCGCCCGGTGAGCAGTTCGTAGAGCAGGCAGCCGGTGGAGTAGACGTCGCTGCGCGAGTCCACAGTCTCGCCGCGCGCCTGCTCGGGGGAGAGGTACTGCGCGGTGCCGACCACGGCGGCGGTCTGGGTCATCGTCGAGGAGGAGTCGGCGACCGCCCGGGCGATGCCGAAGTCCATCACCTTCACGTCGCCGGAGGGGGTGAGCATCACGTTGGCCGGCTTGATGTCGCGGTGCACGATGCCGGCACGGTGGCTGTAGTCGAGGGCCGACAGCACGCCGGAGGTGATCTCCAGCGCGCGCTCGGGGAGGATCTTGCGGCCTTCGCGCAGGATCTCGCGCAGGGTGCGGCCGGCGACGTACTCCATCACGATGTAGGGCTGGGCGACGTCGGTGCCGTCGGTGGACATCTCCTCGCCGGTGTCGTAGACGGCGACGATGGAGGGGTGGTTCAGCGAGGCCGACGACTGCGCCTCACGTCGGAACCGGGCCTGGAAGGTCGGGTCGCTGGCCAGGTCGGTGCGCAGGCGCTTGATCGCCACGATCCGGCCCAGGCGTACGTCGCTTCCCTTGCGCACCTCGGCCATGCCGCCGCGGCCCAGCAGGTCACCGAGCTCGTAGCGGCCGCCGATGCGCAGCGGCTCCTGTCCGTTGGTCGTCACTTCTTCGCGCCCTTCGGCTTCTCGTGGCCGGGTCCGTGCTTGTCGTGACCCGGCTTCGGCGGCTTCGGCTCGTGCTTCGGTTTGTCGTGCCCGTGTGGCTTGTCGTGCGGCTTCGGCTTCGGCTCCGGCTTGGCGTCCTCGTCCTCGTCGCCGTCCCCGGCAGACCAGACCGTGAGCTCCACGGTCGCGTCGGGACGGACCCGGCCGTGCGGATCGACCGCGGCCACGGTGCCCGGCTCCGCTCCGTCACCCTCGTCCTCGGGGAGGTCGCGGGTGGTGGGCTCGACCGAGAAGCCGCGCCGCTCGAGGATGTCCGTGGCGCGCCCGGCGTCCATCCCGACGAAGCGGGTCTCGCGCAGTCGCACGCGCTCGGGGCCGGCGGGGGAGGCACTCGCCGTGTCGGTCGCCGCCTCGGTCTCGCTGTCGGCGGCGGCTCCGGAGCCGCCGCCACCACGGGTCAGGGCGGCCGCGGTCACCGCGATCAGGGCGACGGCGACCGCCGCGCCGGCCCAGGGCAGCCACCCCGGGCGGCGCCGCTCCCGCGGCTGGAGCAGGGTAGCGGTGCTCGCCGCAGGCGCAGCGCCACCGGCGGCCAGGCCCGCGACGCCGCCAGCAGCCCCCGGGCCGACCCCGGCCAGCAGGGTGGGCGCGTCGGCGTGCCCGCGCAGGGCGTCGGCCAGCTGGCGTGCGGACGGGTAGCGCTCGGCGGGGTCCTTGGCCATCGCCCGGGTGACCACGGCGCGCAGGTGCTCGGGCACGGAGGCGGGCAGGGCGGGGACCGGCTCGCGCAGGTGCGCCAGCGCGGTGCCGACCGGGGTGTCGCCCTGGAACGGACGGGCGCCGGTCAGGCACTCGTAGAGCACCACACCGAGCGCGTACACGTCGCTGGCCGGCGTGGCCGGGCGGCCCTCGGCCTGCTCGGGGGAGAGGTAGTGCGGGGTGCCGATGATCTGGCCGGTCCCGGTCAACGCGACGCCGTCCGCGGCGCGGGCGATCCCGAAGTCGGTGATCTTCACGGTGCCGTCCGGGGTGACCAGCAGGTTGGCCGGCTTCACGTCGCGGTGCACGATCCCCAGGGCGTGGGCGGCCGCGATCGCGTCGGCTGCCTGGGCGACCAGGTCGGTCGCCGTCTGCGCCGGCAGCGGCTCGCCCGCGACCATGGTCGACAGCGGCTGCCCCGGCACCAGCTCCATCACCAGGCACGGACGGCGCCCCGGCCCGCCCTGCCCGGCGGCGACGTCGAGCTCGCCGTAGTCGAAGACCGAGGCGACGTTGGGGTGGTGCAACGCGGCGGCGTGCCGGGCCTCGGTCTCGAAGCGGGTGCGGAAGGTCGGGTCCTCGGCGTACTCCGCCTTGAGCACCTTCACCGCGACCTGGCGGTCCAGCACGGTGTCGGTGCCGCGCCACACCTCGCCCATGCCCCCGGTGGCGATCCGGGAGTCCAGGCGGTAGCGCTGGGTGGGGGCGTTCACCGGTTGATCACCGCCTGCATCACCCGCTTCGCGATCGGCGCGGCCAGCCCGCTGCCGGAGATCGCGTCGCGCTCCACGCCGGCGTCCTCGACCAGCACCGCGACCGCGACCTGCGGGTCGTCGGCCGGGGCGAAGGAGACGAACCAGGCGTACGGCGGCCGCTCCGGTGCGCTCTGCGCGGTCCCCGTCTTGCCGGCCACCTTCATCCCGGGGATCTGCGCCGTGGTGCCGGTGCCGTTGTCGACCACCTCGACCATCATCTGGGTGAGGTCGCGCGCCACCGAGGAGCTGACCGCGTTGGTGGTCAGCGCCTCCGGGCTGGCCTTCTCCAGGGTCTCCAGGTCGGGCGAGCGCACCTCGTCGACCAGGTAGGGCTTCATCACCGTGCCGCCGTTGGCGATCCCGGCGGTGACCAGCGCCATCTGCAGCGGCGTCGCGGCCACGTCGAACTGCCCGATCGCCGAGAAGGCGGTCTGCGGCTCGTCCGGGTCCTCGGGGAACTGGCTGGCGACCTGGCCGTTGAGGTCGTCGAGGTACTTCTCGCCGAAGCCGAACTTCTGCGCCTGCTCGCGCAGCGTGTCCGCGCCCAGCTGCATGCCCAGGTAGCCGAACGACACGTTGCAGGAGACCTCGAGCGCCTGGGTGAGGGTGATCCGGTTGCCGCCGCAGTCGCTGCCGTTCTCGTTGACCAGGTCGGTGGTGGTCTGCGGCAGGTCCAGCGACGTCCCGCCGGGCACCGTCGAGTCCGGCTCGTACTGCCCGCTGGACAGGGCGGCGGCCGCGGTGACCAGCTTGAACGTCGACCCCGGGGGATAGATCTCCTGGATCGCGCGGTTCAGCATCGGCTGGTCCGGGTCGGAGGTGAGCCGTTCCCAGGCCTTCTGCACCTTGGAGAAGTTGTGCGAGGCCAGCACGTTCGGGTTGTAGCTGGGCGTGGACACCATCGCCTGGATCGCCCCGGTGCCCGGGTCGAGTGCGACCACGGCGCCCGTGACGTGCTCGCCCAGGGCGTGCAGGCCGTCGTACGCCGCCTTCTGCGCCTTCGGGTTGATCGTCAGCGACACGTCACCGCCGGCCGGCTGGCTGTTGCCGAACAGGTCGACCACCCGGTTCACGAACAGCCGCGGGTCCGAGCCGGACAGGATCTCGTTCTGCGTGAGCTCCACGGCGTTGCGGCCGTAGGTGTAGGAGTAGTAGCCGGTCAGGTGGGCGTAGCGCTTGCCCTGCGGGTAGGTGCGCAGGTACTCGAACCGGTCCTTGACCGGCTTGCTGACCGCGACCGACTTCCCGTCGACCAGGATCGCGCCGCGCTCGCGGGAGAACTCCGCGTCGCGGACCCGCTTGTTGTCGTCGCGGGAGTTCAGCTCCCCGGCCTGCAGGTACTGCAGGTAGGTCGCGTTGAGCAGCAGGGCGAGGAACAGTGCCATGCAGAAGATCGACATGGTGCGGATCGGCTTGTTCACCGGCGCATCACCACCTGCGTCGCGTCGTCGTCGGTCGGGCCGGCGGAGTCGGTCAGCTCCGGCAACGGCCGTCGGGCTTGGTCGGAGATCCGCAGCAGCAGCGCGATGATCGCCCAGTTCGCCACCAGCGACGAGCCGCCGTAGGACAGGAACGGCGTGGTCAGGCCGGTCAGCGGGATCAGCTTGGTGACGCCGCCGACGACGACGAACACCTGCAACGCGAAGGTCACCGCGAGGCCGGTGGCCATCAGCTTGCCGAACCCGTCGCGGCAGACCAGCGCGGTGCGCAGGCCACGCTCGACGATCAGGCCGTACATCACCAGCACCGCCATCACGCCGGTGAGCCCGAGCTCCTCGCCGATCGCGGCGACGATGAAGTCGGAGTAGGAGAACGGGATCAGCGTCGGGTCACCCAGGCCGAGACCGCGCCCGACCAGGCCGCCCCAGGCCATCCCGAACATGCCCTGCACGATCTGGTAGCTGCCGGCGTCGGCGGGGAACGGGTGCAGCCACGAGTCCACCCGGGACTGGACGTGGCCGAAGATCAGGTAGCCGACGTACGAGCCGGCCACGAACAGGCCGGCGCCGACCACCAGCCACCCGGGTCGCTCGGTGGCCACGAACAACATCACCAGGAACAGCCCGAAGAACAGCAGCGAGGAGCCGAGGTCGCGCTGGAAGACCAGCACGCCGAGGCTGACCAGCCACATCGCCAGCACCGGGCCGAGGTCGCGCCCGCGCGGGAAGTCGATGCCGGCGAAGCGCCGGCCGGCCAGCGCGAGCGCGTCGCGGTGCAGCACCAGGTAGCCGGCGAAGAAGATGACCAGGCAGACCTTGGCCACCTCGCCGGGCTGGAAGCTGAACGGGCCGACGTTGATCCAGATCCGCGCGCCGTTGATCTCGGTGCCCAGCACGGGCAGCAGCGGCAGGATCAGCAGCACCAGGGCGGCGAGCCCGGAGGTGTAGGTGAACGCCTGCAGCCGGCGGTGGTCGCGCAGCACCGCCAGCACCGCCACGAAGAGCAGCACGCCGACGGTCATCCACACCAGCTGGTCGCGGGCGAAGGTGTTCGCGTCCGAGGACTCCTCGAGGTTGGCCAGGTCGATGCGGTGGATCACCGCGAGGCCGAGCCCGTTCAGCGCGGTGACGACCGGCAGCAGGACCGGGTCGGCGTACGGCGCGAGGAAGCGGACCACCACGTGGCAGCCGAGCGCGAGCACCGCCAGCCAGCCGCCGTAGCCGACGATGTCGGCGGGCACGGTGCCCTTCACGCCCAGGCCGACCGCGGCGTAGGCACCGATGCCGACGGCCAGGGCGAGCAGGAGCAGGAAGAGCTCCGCGCCCCGGCGGCGCCGGTGCACGAATCCCGAGGTGGGACCCGAGCCGGGTCCGGTCACCGCGCTGCTGTGCTGGCTCACGGGGTGGCCTCCACGCAGTCCGTCGGGCTCGGGGTCGAGGGTGCGGGGGTGGCGCCGGTCGTCGCGCCGGTGGCGTCAGTTGCGTCGGCGGTGGGCGTGCCGCCGGTCGGGCTGGCCGAGGAGCTGGGGGCGGGGTTGGATGCCGCGGCGGTCGGGGACGGGGTCGCCGATCGGTCGCGGTTCTTCTTTCCACCCTGGTTGTCGCCCTGCTTCTTGCCCTCGGGTGTCGGTGTGGGCGTCGGGGTCGGCGTCGGGCAGATCCGCACGAAGCCCTCCAGCCGCTGCACGATCGCCTTCGCGTCGGTCAGGTCGTCGGCGGGGATCCCGCCGCGGACCTGCTCGGCGCGGAAGTCGGGCAGGGTGGCCAGGCGCACCTCGGTGGGCTGGTAGACCGAGGTCAGCGTCATCCCCGGCACGTCGGCCTGTACGCCGCGGTAGATCGCGACGGTCTCGCCCTGCGCGGCGACGTAGTACTGCTGCTGCGTCCAGCGGTAGGCCATGCTCCCGGCCAGCCAGACCAGCACGCCGAGCACCACCAGGATCGCGATGCGGCGCAGCCAGACGAAGCGGCGCGGGGCGCGCGGGGCGTAGCGCAGCTCCTCCGGATCCGGGTCGCGGTCGTCGCGGGCGCCGGTGCGGCCGCCCTCGCCGGGGACGGGCTCGAGCTCGCCGGTGTCGCCGCTGCGGTGGCCGCGGAAGAAGCTCTTCGAGGTGGCACCGGCGCGGCGGGGCTGCTCGGCGGCGGCGCCGACCAGCATCGGGCCGGTGGTGGCCGCGGCGATCGTCTCGTTGCGGCCCTCGGTGCTGGAGCCCGCGGCCGCGGGGGCGTCGGCGTCGACGACGTCGGCGACCACGCAGGTGACGTTGTCGCTGCTGCCTGCCTCCAGGGAGGCCCGGACCAGCTCGACCACCGCGTAGTCGACGGTGCCGGTGCCCAGGATGTCGGCGAGCCGGTCGGCGTCGAGCACGCCGGAGCAGCCGTCACTGCACAGCAGGATCCGATCGCCGGGGACCAGCTCGACGTAGAACAGGTCAGGGTCGGTCTCGTGGACGCCGTCGACCGCGCGCAGGATCAGGTTGCGGTGCGGGTGGACCCGGGACTCCTCCTCGGTGATCCGGCCCTCGTCGATCAGGCTCTGCACGAAGGTGTGGTCCTTGGTGAGCTGGCTGAGCTCGCCGTCGCGCAGCAGGTAGCCGCGGCTGTCGCCGACGTGGCCGATGCCGAGCCGGTTGCCGTCGAAGAGCGCGGCGGTCACCGTCGTACTGGTGCCGTCCAGCTCGGGGTCGGACTCGACCAGCTCGGCGAGGCGGTCGTGGGCGCGGTGGATCGCCCCGGCCAGCGCCTCCAGCGGGTCGTCGTCGCTGGGCGTGTCCAGGCGGCGCAGGATCTGTACGGCGGTGCTGCTGGCCACGTCGCCGCGCGCGGCACCGCCCACGCCGTCGGCCACGACGAGCAGCCGCTCGCTGGCGAAGCCGGAGTCCTGGTTGTCCTTGCGCACCCGACCGACGTCGGAGAGCGCGGCGTACCGGAGGCTCACAGTCATGGGGTCACCAGGGCCGCGCCCTTACTTCCTCAGCTCGAGCACGGTCTTGCCGATCCGGATCTGCGAGCCGACCTGCAGGGTCGTGGGCTGGGAGAGGCGCTGCGAGCCGAGGTAGGTGCCGTTGGTGGAGCCGAGGTCCTCGACGAACCACTGGTCGCCGGAGGCGGCGATCCGGGCGTGGCGGGTGGAGACGTAGTCGTCGTCGAGGCGGATGTGCGCGTCGGAGCCGCGACCGATCAGCAGCGGCGCCTGGTCCAGGGAGGCCGACTCGCCTTCGTTGGCGCCCTCGACCACCGCGACGTGGGTGGGTGCGCCGCGCGGGCGCTTGGCCGGCTTGGGGCGGGACTTCGCTGCGCGGCGCTGGGCGCGGCGCTCCGCGCGCGGGGTGGACTCGATGCGGGCGCCGAACATGTCCGAGCGGACCACGGAGATCGCCGACAGCACGAAGATCCACAGGATCGCCAGGTAGGCGAACCGGATCAGCATCAGCGTCAGCTCAGACATGATCCCCGTCTTCCCGCTGCGCGACGAACCGAATCTTCATCGTGGTGTTGCCGATGCGCACCTGCGCCCCGTCGTCGAGCATCGCGTGGTCGACGCGCTGGCCGTTGACCGTCATCCCGTTGGTCGAGCCGAGGTCGACGATGGAGACCTGCGGCACGCCGCTGCGCTCGTCGGGGACGACCCGCAGCTCGGCGTGCCGGCGGGAGATGCCCGGGTCGTTGATCTGCAGGTCGGCGTCCGTGCCGCGGCCGAGCACCAGGCCTGGCGGGTCGAGGGGGTGCTTCATCCCGTTGACCTCGAGCACCACGCTGGCGCGGCGTACGGCGGTGTCGGTGACGCCGTGACCGGGGGTGACCTTGGCCAGCGCCGCGCTGCGCACCCGGAAGCGGCCGGTGCCCAGCTCCTCGGAGGTGTCGAAGTCGATGGAGACCGGGCCGGTGAAGACGTAGCTCTGCTCGTGCGCGTGGTCGCGCAGCATCTCGGTGAGCTCTTGGGCCAGCGTCGAGCCGTACGGCGAGAGCCGCTCGTGGTCGGCCGGCGAGAGCTCCACGTGGAAGGTGTTGGGCACCAGCCGGCGGTCGCGGGAGAGGATCTGCGCGGAGTTGTCCACCTCGCGCTGCAGGGCGGCGGCGATCTCCACCGGCTGCACCGCGCTGCGGAAGGCGCGTGCGAAGGCGCTGGAGACCAGCTGCTCGAGCCGGTTCTCGAACCGGTGCAGCACTCCCATTCTGCGCCTCCTTCCTCGGCCGGGTGGTCGCTCATTGTGCAGCACGAAACAGCCGGGGCCTGTCGGGGCTCGCACCCGGCTCCTGTGCATCGTATCGGGACGGGCCAGTGGCACCCGCCCGTCACCCGTGCCCGGTTTGGGCCGGGCGGCGGTGGTGGGATAACCTGAGCGGGCTTCACGCGCGAGTGGCGGAATAGGCAGACGCGCACGGTTCAGGTCCGTGTGCCCGAAAGGGCGTGGGGGTTCAACTCCCCCCTCGCGCACGTGTGACTGGCCCCGGGTCTTCGGATCCGGGGCTTCGTGCATTCCTGGGCCGGTGCTGTGCGGCCGGAGGAGGGGCCGCTCCGCGCCGAGGCCCGGTCGCGGATTGTCAGGACAGTGTGGCAAGGGCGTGGGGGTCGACGAGCCTGATCACGTTGCCTTCGGTGACGAGATAGCCGTCGGCGCGAAGGGCGGCCAGCGTCCGGGCGACTACCTCGCGGACCGTACCGATGTGGTCGGCGAGCTCCTGGTGGCTGGCGCGAACGAACAGGTCCTCGCCTTGTTGAGCGTTGACGGCCAGGTCCAGCAGGTGCCGGGCCAGGCGGCGGCGTACCGGCCAGAAGGTGTTGCGTGCGAGCTCCTGCAGCAACCCGTCGATCCGCATGGCGAGCTCTTCGGTCATCCACACGCCGACTCGTGGGTCTCGTTGCGCCAGGGCCGGCAGCAGGTCTGGGCGCGTGGACATGGCGACGGCATCGGTGACTGCCTGTACGGATACTGGCGCGGATCTCGATACTGCGACCGGAACGCCAAGGACATCACCGCGGCGCGCGTAGCGCACCGTGACCTGACGTCCCTCCTCGGAGGTCATCGCGACCCGCAGCAGCCCCTCGACCACCAGGTGCAGTCCGGCGGTCTCCCCGGGCCTGTACAGGACTCCCCCCGCGGCCACCCGGACGATCGTCTGTCCGTCCAGTAGCCGAGTGAGGACCGCTGCTGGCAGCCGAGCCAGGGGCCCGGCCGCGGCGGCGGCGCGGACGTCGACGAGCACCCGTGCAGCATCGCAGGCGCTTGACCGCGGACAAAAGTCACTCGGGCCCGGACCGACGTCACAGCGGTAGAGGTCCTACCGGGTCAGCGTGGACGCACCCAGCCGCCACCAGGCGTTCGATGATTCAGGAGAAACGTCATGACCACCACCCACACCACAACCAACCACCCGAGCGCCGATGACAGCAGGGTGCCGACCGTCGTCATGATCCCGTGCTTCTCCGGTGCCCCGTGGGAGCTGGACAAGTTCACCCCACTCGCCGGCTGGCCGTTGCGCACGATGGCGTTGCCGGACGCCGTGGACAGCGTCGAGGCCTATGCCGACTTCGTGACGGGACAGGTCGCCGACCTCGATGACTACGTCCTCGTCGGCGACAGCTTCGGTGCGGTCGTGGCGCTCGCGGTGGCGGCCCGTCAACCCCGCGGCCTGCGTGGCCTGGTCGTTTCCGGCGGGTTCGCCGCCAACCCGGTTACCAGCCGGATCGGACGGGCCAAGATCGGGGCTGCCAGGTTCCTGCCCGGGCCGCTGTACCGGCACCTGACGCTGCGGCTGCATGCCGCATCGTTGGCCAGCCCGTTCGACGCCGAGGGCGACTACCCGCTGAGCCAGCGCGACACCGCGGACCTGTTCCGGAAGCACACGCCGTGGCGTTCGTACACCGCTCGCGCGAAGGCAGCGTTCTCCGCCGACTACCGCAACCGCCTCGCGGCCATCGCGGTGCCCACCCTTATCCTTACGCCCGAGCACGACACCCTCATCGGCGAGGACGCCGCAGGCCTCCTGCGCCGCGGGATCCGTGACTCGATCGAGCGCGTCCTCGGCAGGACCGGACACATGTTCCGCTTCACCCACCCGGTCACCTACAGCCAGCACATCGCCCAGTTCCTGCACAGCAGGGTCCCGGCCGTCACCGCGACCCAGGGGCATGACCGCGGCCGAATCGCCACGTCGAAGGACTGTGCGGCTCGAGAATGAACCGCAGCCGCCTTGCCAGGAGTGCGCGCGACGGCTGTGGTCAACGCCGCGTTCTGGCCGCCTTGTGGGAGTGCTCGGCGCGGCTCAGCAGCAACGCCTGTTCGCTCTCGTTGGAGGTCAGCGAGGCCGCCTCGCGAAAGGAGGCGGCCGCCTCGGCATGTCGGCCGGCCCGTGCGAGCAGGTCGGCACGGACACTGGGCAGGAGGTGTGACCCGGTGAGCGCGTCCTCGGGGAGGGCCTCGAGAATGGCGAGGCCTGCCTCCGGGTCGAAGGCCCGTCCGTGCGCGACCGCGCGGTTGACCTCCACGATGGGACCGGGTGCTGCCTCGGCAAGCACGTCGTACAGTGTCGCGATGACACGCCAGTCGGTCGCCTCGGGCGTTGCTGCGCGGGCGTGTCGGGATGCGATCGCGGCCTGGAGGTAGTACCGCCCGACGGGCTTTCCGCGCCGGGCGAGCACTTCCGCGCGCTCCAACGCGGCCAGTCCGCGGCGGATCAGGGCCTCGTCCCACAGGCTGCGGTCCTGGTCCTCGAGCAGCACCGGGTGGCCCCGGGCGTCGACGCGGGCAGGGGTGCGTGAGGCCTGCAGCTCCAGCAGCGCCTGCAGCCCATGGACCTCCGGCTCGTCGGGCATGAGTTCGGCGAGCATCCTGACCAGGCGGATGGCCTCGTTCGTCAGGTCTGGACGCATCCAGCCGTCGCCCGCAGTCGCGGTGTAGCCCTCGTTGAAGATCAGGTAGATCACGGCCATCACGTCGTCGAGCCGGTCGGTGCGCTCGGCTCCGACGGGGAGCTCGAAGTCGGCGTGAGCCTGGCTGAGCGTCTTCTTGGCCCGGGAGATCCGCTGTCCCATCGCGGTCTCGGTGACCAGGAGGCCGCGGGCGATCTCCGCGGTCGTCAGCCCCCCGACCAGGCGAAGCGTCAACGCGGCCCGGGACGCCTCGGTGAGCCGCGGGTGACAGGTCAAGAAGATCAGTCGCAGGACGTCGTCCTCGATGAAGTCCACCTGGGTGGTGAGGTCGGGCATTGCGTCTTCCTCGCTCAGGCCATGGCCGAGCTCCTCGGTCTTGCGACGAAGGTTGTCGGCCCGCCGGAAGGAGTCGACGGCGCGGCGCTTGGCGGTCGTCATCAGCCAGGCGCCGGGGTTGTCGGGAATGCCGTGGCTGGGCCAGCTTTCGAGTGCGCTCACCAGCGCGTCTTGCGCCAGGTCCTCAGCGAGGTCGAGATCCCGAGTCATCCGGACCAGCGCGCCGACCAGTCGCGCGGACTCCTCACGCCACGTGGCGGAGATCGTCTCTGCCGTGGTCCGGGCCATGCGGCCAGCCTAGGGCCGGCCGCACGGCCGTACCGATATGCGCTCAGGCGTCGGCGGCCTCGGGTGGCGCCTCCGAGATCTGACGCAGCGTGGCGACCATCTGGCACTCGGGCCAGTACTTGGCGTGAAGCTCGGCGAACTCCTGCTGCCCGGCGATCGCATCCTCCAGGCTGTCGTACTGGAGCAGCGCCCACCCACCGACGACCTCCTTGGCCTCGGCGTAGGGGCCGTCGACCCGCGTGGTGTCGCCCTTGCGGACCACGAAGTTCACGGCGTCCTCGGTGCCGAACAGTCCACCCCCGTCGAGGAAGTGACCCTGCTGCACCTGCTCGCTGATGTAGGTGTCCATCGCGTCGAACAGCGCCTGCGGCGGCGTACCGCTGCCCTCTTCCATCCTGACAAATCCCATGAACCGCGGCATTGCTCTACTCCTCAGCTTCGGTGCCACCGCTGTTCGGTGGCCGACTCACCCGTACGTCGAACGACATCCTTCGCCTTCGACATCGCCGGCGAAAGTGTTTTCCTCGAAGGCCCAGTCGTCGTTCACCGCCGCGGAGCGACAACAGATCGAAGAAGGCGCGCGTGCCGCACTGCGGACTTCCCGGGCGGGGAGTTTCCCCTTCAACGAACCGTCGCGAGACTGGCGCCGTGACCCCGGCTGAGATCGGCCGGTCCTTCCCGACCACGCCAAGTGGCAGCTCGACCAACTGACTCCATGACGCGGGTACGCCCGCGCTCGTCGCGCCATGATTCCCTGGCCGCAGGGCGCGCTCTTTGCGGCAGAAGCGGCCACGTGATGTGCGGCTTGGCGATCCGGTCTCAGCCGAGCCAGCGAATACACACGGCGTCGAACTCGACAGTCACCGTGGTTGTGTGGTCCGTGTCGCACGCGTCAGAAGCGAAGTGCACCGATGTGGCGAGCACTCCCTGACGCTCAGCGTCAGTCAGCGTTCTGACGTGGGACAAGGTCGCCACGTAGTCACCGAACTGGCTGGGTGTCAGTTGCCAAGTCCAGCGGAAGGTGGCTTGGTCTGCTTCACCGGTCGCCAACCCAAGACGCTCCATCGGAGCCATGCCGCGTACTCGTGCGGCGATGCTCGCGCTCAACTGCATGGCGTCCCATTGCCAGGCCGGTGTGGTGGCGGCGACGTCGTTCCAAACGCACCCCAGCCAACCCCCAGAGCGAAGAACACGACGCACCTCAGCCGCCGCCTCTTTCTTTGGAAACCAGTGCCAGGCGTCTGCCGCCAGGACGGCGTCGACGGAGCCATCGGTGACTGGGAGGTGCGTCGCCTCCGCCTCGTGCAGCGAAAGGGTGGGGTGACGGACACCGATCAGGCGGAGCATCCGCTCGTCGATCTCGGTGACCGTGAGCACGACATGATCAGCATCGACGAGCGGGTCGGTCAGTTTCCCTGTGCCAGCACCGACCTCGATGACACGCTGTGCGTCGCCAAGGAGCCAGTCCACGGCGGCGGTGGGGTAAGAGGGCCGACTGCGGTGGTACTCATCAGCCCAAGCGCCAAAGGACGTGGCTCGCGCCAGCCGACTCTGATCCATGGCAGGTACGGTGCCACGACGTGGCTACAAGGGGCGGCAGCCGCCCCGCCCGCTCACTGAGCATGTCCGGTGAGACGCTGACGGTTGCGAGTCCTGCCGTGGGCAGCTGGTTCTTCGGCCGTCTTCGCTCACTCGATGGGTTCCACCCACCGAGACCGCCACTCGGGAGGGGCTGAGCGCCGTCCGTAGTAGCGCGTGTCGTGAAGGATCAGTCCGTCCTGGTCCAGTTCCAGGATCAGCACGACGTTCCACACGTCACCGTCGTAGTCGTTGACGCCCTCGATCACCCAGTTCCGGCCGGAGCCGTGGACTCGCCGCAACCGAACTCCGGGCGGTGTCGGGTAAGCCTCCTGCATCGCGCGCATCGCGTCACGCCCGCGGATCCGTTCGTTCGACTGCGGCATCTCCATCACGTAGTCGGGGTGCCGAACCGCGTACTCCTGCTCTGCCGACAGCCCGCCCCTGTCACCGAGCCCGAGTAGTAACTCGATGCCCTCGCGCATAGCGATCTCGTCGTCATGGGCGATCGCCTGGCGGAACAACGACCGTACCTCGATATCGTCCATGTGCACCTCCAATGATGGACTCAGCGCCGCGGTCCGCCTTGCGCGGCAATACCAGTTGACTCGCCACTGGCGGAGCACGCAATAGTCCGCGCCTGCGAAGTCGAGCGAACCAAGGCTGGACGTACGCCCGGCTAACCTCAGCCGCGCGCAGAGACGGCGGTATGACACTGCCGCCACAGGCGGCGATGTGGGCTACATCGGACTCACCAAGGGTCAGCATCCCGCCA
>DASSVD010000068.1:0-8152 GCA_035706365.1 Nocardioidaceae bacterium | reverse complement strand
GGCCACCTTCACCCGCTCCTTCGCCCGCTACGAGCCGATGCCCGACAACGTCGCCGCGCGGCTCACCGGCGGCTCCTGACCCGGCTCACCGGCGGCTCGCGGATCAGCGGAGGGCGTCGCGCAGCCGGACCCGGGCGCCGGTGCGCACCACCCCGTTGCGGTAGATCCGGCCGGTGAGGGCGACCAGCAGCGGGACTGCGGCCACGGCCAGGGCGAGCGCGGTCACGGTCTGCCAGAGGGGTACGGCGCCCATCGCCAGCCGCATCGGCATCAGCGTGGGGGAGAACACGGGCAGCAGCGACATGATGCCGACCACCGTGTTGTCCGGAGAGTTCGGCAGCACCGAGATGCCGACCACGTAGCCGACCACGAGCAGCATGGTGGCCGGGGTGGTCACGCCGCCCACGTCCTCCTGCCGCGAGACCAGGGCGCCGAGGCCGGCGAAGACCAGCGAGTAGAGGGTGAACCCGAGCACGAACCACACCACCAGCCACACGGCCGAGCCGATCGTGGTCGCCCACGACAGGCTCAACGCGCCGGTGAGCTGCCCGGCGAGAACGCCGGTGGCCCCGACGAGCACCACCTGGAGCAGGCCGACGACACCGATCCCGACGACCTTGCCGGCCATCAGCTGCCACGGGTGCACGGTGGCCAGCAGCAGCTCGACCACGCGGCTGGACTTCTCCTCGACCACGCCCTGCGCGACGCTGGCGCCGGTGGCGATCAGGGCGAGGTAGATCAGGATCCCGGCGATGCTGCCGACGGCCAGCCGCTGCGGGTCGAAGTCCTGCGGCGGGTCGATCGCGTCGACCTGGACCGAGGTCTCGGCGACCTGGCGGGCCACCACCGAGGGGTCTCCGCCGAGCCGGGTGATCTCCTGGTCGAGGGTGACCTGTCCGGCGGCCTGGGTGATCGACGCCTGAAGCGTCTCGTCGAGCTCCTCCTCGACCACGACCGGCACCTGCGTGCCCTGTCGCTGCAGCAGCAGCGCGTCGAGGGAGCCGTCGGCGACCTGGTCGCGCCCGGCCTGCTCGCCGTCGACCGAGACGGTGTCCACCTCGACGCCGGCGACGTCCGCGAGGGTCTCCAGCCGCTGGGCCAGCGGAGCGGAGGCGGCGGTGAAGCCGACCTTCTGCACGTCGTCCCCGGAGGTGACCATCTGCATCACCACCGAGAAGACGAGCACCATCAGCATCAGCGCCGCGGTGATGATCTGGTAGGACTTCGACCGTAGCCGCGTGTTGATCTCGCGCCCGGCGACCAGGCGCACCGCCTGCGCGCTGCTCAACCGGACGTCGGGCAGGTCGTCGTGGAACCCGTTGCTCATGCCCCTGCCTCCTCGGTCACCACGTGGCGGAACAGCTCGGTCAGCGGCGGCCGGCGGCGGGCGAACTCCCGCACCGGCCCGGCGGCCAGCGCGGCCTGCAGCACCTGCTGGTCGTCGGTGCCCTCAGGCAGCTCGAGCAGCAGCCGGCTGCCCGTGACGTCCAGGGTTCGTACGCCGGGGACCGCTGCGGCCCACTCCGCGCCCGCGCCGGGGACGTCCACGACCACCTGCTCCGGGCCGGTGCCGCGCAGGTCGTCGACGGTGCCGCAGGCGACCATCCGGCCGGCCCGGACGATGCCCACCCGGTCGCAGATCCGCTCGACCAGCTCGAGCTGGTGGCTGGAGAACAGCACCGGGACGCCCGCGCCGGACCGCTCGCGCAGCACCTCGCTCATCACCTCTACCGCGACCGGGTCCAGGCCGGAGAACGGCTCGTCGAGGATCAGCACCTCCGGGTCGTGCACCAGCGCCGAGGCCAGTTGCACGCGCTGCTGGTTGCCCAGGCTGAGCTTCTGCACCTCGTCCTCGAGACGCTCGGCCACGCCGAGCCGCTCGGTCCAGGCGCGGGTGCGCTCCTGCGCGAGCGGGCGGGACAGCCCGTGCAGCCGGGCCAGGTACACCAGCTGCTCGCCGACCTTCATCCGCGGGTAGAGCCCGCGCTCCTCGGGCATGTAGCCGATCCGTCGACGCGTCTCGAAGGTGATCGGTGCCCCGCCCCAGCGGACCTCGCCGCTGTCCGCGGCGAGCACCCCCAGCGCGATGCGCATCGTGGTGGTCTTGCCGGCGCCGTTGCTGTCCACGAAGCCGAACAGCTCGCCGGGGTCGATGTGGAAGCTCATCCCGTCCAGCGCGGTCACCGTGCCCGAGCCGCCCTGGGCGGCGTACCGCTTGGTGATGGCGTCGAACTCCAGGCGTGGGGCGGACCCTCCGGTGCTGCCTGTGCGCGCGTCAGGCGGGTCGGTGTGCGGCCGGGTGGAGGTGGAGGCATGCATGATCCCGCACGCTATCGATTCTCACCCGTCCCGCAAGTTGCATTTCTCCCCAGGGGACAGCCTGTCCGACCCGCGCGGTGCAGCTCGGTCGGCTCAGCGCGGGCCGGGTCAGCGCGGGTCAGCTCAGCGCGGGTCGGCCGGGTGCAGGGCCAGCGCCGAGCGCGAGCGCAGGTGCGCCTCGCAGTGCGCGACCAGCGCGTCGTACCCGGCCTGCCCCATCAGCTCGACCAGCTCCGGCCCGTTGGACACGTAGACCGGCTGCGCCGCCACGTGCGCCTCGGTGTTGCCGCTGCAGTACCAGTCCAGGTCGTGACCGCCGGGCCCCCAGCCGCGCCGGTCGTACTCGGCGATGGAGACCTCGGTGTAGCTGGTGCCGTCCGGGCGCTCCACGTCGCGGTAGGTCCGCCGGATCGGCAGCTGCCAGCACACGTCCGGCTTGGTCTCCAGCGGGTGCTGGTCGCGGCGCAGCGCCAGCGCGTGGAGCGCGCAGCCGGCGCCGGCGGGGAAGCCGGGACGGTTGAGGAAGATGCAGGCGCCCTCGTGGACGCGGGTCTTGCGCTCGCCGTCCTCGACCTCGACCCAGCCGTTCTTGCGGCCCTCGTCGTGGAACTGCCAGGTGTCGGCGTCGAGCAGCTTGGCGTAGCGGCGCACCCGCTTCTCGTCGTCCGCGTCGGAGAAGTGGGCGCCCAGCGTGCAGCAACCGTCGTCGGGCCGGTCGGCGTAGATGCCGGCGCAGCCCTGCCCGAAGATGCACATCCAGCTCGAGGTGAGCCAGGTCAGGTCGCAGCGGAACACCTGGTCCGCGTCTTCCGGGTCGGGGAACTCCACCCAGGCGCGGGGAAAATCGAGGTCGACTTCGGGCACCGGGTCACCCTACGTCGCGGCGCGTACCGTAAGGCGCATGAGGTTGGGCGTGCTCGACATCGGTTCCAACACGGGCCACCTGCTGGTGGTCGACGCGCATCGCGGTGCCGCGCCGATGCCGGCGTACTCCCACAAGGCGCCGCTGCGCCTGGCCGAGCACCTGGACTCCTCCGGTGCGGTGGGTGGCCCAGGGATCGACGCGCTGACCGCGTTCGTCGCCGACGCGCTGCAGGTCGCCGAGGACAAGGGCTGCGAGGAGGTGCTGGGCTTCGCCACGTCGGCGGTGCGGGACGCGACCAACTCCGACGCGGTGCTCGAGCACGTGCGCGCGATGACCGGGGTGAGCATCCAGGTACTGCCGGGCGAGGACGAGGCGCGGCTGACCTTCCTGGCGGTACGCCGCTGGTTCGGCTGGTCGTCGGGTCGTCTCGCGGTCTTCGACATCGGCGGCGGCTCCCTGGAGATCGCCACCGGCGCGGACGAGGCCCCCGACCTTGCACGTTCCCTGCCGCTGGGCGCGGGCCGGCTCAGCCGCGACTGGCTCACCACGGACCCGCCGGCCGAGGACGAGGTGGCGGCGCTGCGCCGCCGGATCCGTGCCGACATCGCCCGCGACGCCGGGTCGGTGCTGCGCGGCGGCCGGCCGGACCACGCGGTGGCCACCTCCAAGACGTTCCGCTCGCTGGCGCGCGTGTGCGGCGCCGCACCGAGCGGCGAGGGGATGCTGGTACGCCGCCTCCTGCCGGCCGACGTCCTCGCCAAGACCGTCCCCCGGCTGGCCGCGCTGCGCCACGACGAGATCGCCGAGCTGCCCGGCGTCTCCACCGGCCGCGCCCACCAGCTGCTGGCCGGTGCCCTGGTCGCCGACGCGGTGATGGACCTGTTCGACCTGTCCGAGCTGGAGATCTGCCCGTTGGCGCTGCGCGAGGGCGTGATCCTGGAACGTCTGGACCTGCTCGGACCGGGCGCGGCGGCGGGGTCCGGGCGGCGCAATACTCTGAAACCGTGACCGACGCGGAGCAACCCCGCCGACCGGACGTGCCCAGCACCCCCGGAGACGAGGCCGTGGATTCGGGAGTGGCGCCGGGAGTGGCCCCGGTGGTGGCCCCGGTGGTGGCCCCGGTGGTGGCCCTGTCCACGGCGTCGGTCTACCCCGAGAGCACCGCGGACGGCTTCGCGCTGGCCTCCCGGCTCGGCTACGACGCGGTCGAGGTGATGGTCGGCATCGACCCGATCAGCCAGGAGGTGGACGCGGTGCGCCACCTGGCCGACTACCACGGCCTGCCGGTGTGCGCGATCCACGCCCCGTGCCTGCTGATCACGCAGCGGGTGTGGGGGACCGACCCGTGGGAGAAGTTGCGGCGCAGCGCGGAGATGGCGCAGGCGGTGGGGGCCGGCGTGGTGGTGGTGCACCCGCCGTTCCGGTGGCAGCGGGAGTACGCCCGCACCTTCGTCGAGGGGATCGCCCGGCTGGAGCGGCGTACCGGACTGCACTTCGCGGTGGAGAACATGTATCCCTGGCGGGCCTCGCGCGGCCAGTCCCGGGGGCAGATGCAGGCCTACGCGCCGGGGTGGGACGTCACCGAGCAGGACTACGCGCACACCACGCTGGACCTCTCCCACAGCGCCACCTCACGATCGGATCCGGTGGCGATGGCACGCAGCATGGGTGAGCGACTGCGGCACGTGCACCTGGCCGACGGCACCGGGTCGGCCAAGGACGAGCACCTGATCCCCGGGCGCGGGAACCAGCCGTGCGCGCAGCTGCTCGAGGAGCTGGCCGACGATGGCTTCACCGGCAACGTGGTGGTCGAGGTGAACACCCGCCGCGCTCCAGACCGGCCCGCCCGCGAGCTCGACCTCGCCGAGGCGCTGGCCTTCGCCCGCCTGCACTTCGCGGTGCCGGCCGGCCACGCGTAGCCTTGTCTCCGGCTGCAGAGTCGCGGCCGCGGTGTCACGTCAGGAGGACATGAGTGTTACGGCAGCCGTTGCTGATGCTCGCCCGCAGCGAGCGGATCAAGAACCTGGTCAGCGCGATGCCGGTCTCGTCCGGCATCGTCAACCGGTACGTGCCCGGTGAGTCCACCGACCAGGCGGTCGACGCGACCCGCACGCTGATCGAGTCCGGGCTGCACGTCACGCTGGACTACCTCGGCGAGGACACCCTCGACCGGGAGCAGGCCGAGACCACGGTCAACGCCTACCTCGAGCTGCTCGCGGCGCTGTCCGAGAACGGGCTGGCGCGCAACGCCGAGGTGTCGGTCAAGCTGTCCGCGATCGGCCAGGCCCTCCCCGACGACGGGGAGAAGGTGGCGCTGGAGAACGCCCGCACCATCTGCCACGCCGCGCGCAACGCCGGCACCACGGTCACCCTCGACATGGAGGACCACACCACCACCGACGCCACGCTGAGCACGCTGGCCGAGCTGCGCAAGGACTTCCCGGAGACCGGCGCGGTGCTGCAGGCCTACCTGCACCGCACCGAGGCCGACTGCCGCGCGCTGGCCTCGGAGGGCTCGCGGGTGCGGCTGTGCAAGGGCGCCTACAACGAGCCCGAGACGGTCGCCTTCCAGAGCCGCGAGGACGTCGACAAGTCCTACGTGCGCTGCCTGAAGGTGCTGATGGCCGGCCAGGGCTATCCGATGATCGCCAGCCACGACCCGCGGCTGATCGACATCGCCGGGGCGCTGGCCACCCGGCACGGCCGCACGCAGGGGTCGTACGAGTTCCAGATGCTGTTCGGCATCCGCCCCGACGAGCAGCGACGCCTGGCCGAGGCAGGGGAGAAGGTCCGCGTCTACCTGCCCTACGGCGACGAGTGGTACGGCTACCTGATGAGACGGCTCGCCGAGAAGCCGTCCAGCCTGGCACTGTTCCTGAGGTCCCTGGTCTCGAAGAAGTAGCCGGGCGCAGCGCCCGCCGACCGCGTCACCTCGTGAGGTGCGCCGGCGGGCCCCGAGGAGGCGCGATGACGGTAGCGGTGCTGGGCGCCGGCGTGATGGGCGAGACCCTGCTCTCCGGCCTGATCCGGGCGGGTCGCAGCGTCGACGACCTGCTGGTCGGCGAGAAGCGGCGCGAGCGCGCGGCCGAGCTCCGGGAGCGGTACGGCGTGGCCACGGTGGGCAACCTCGAGGCCGCGCAGAAGGCGGACACGCTGCTCCTGGTGGTCAAGCCTCAGGACATGGGCGACCTGCTGACCGAGATCGCCGGCGCGGTCCGGCCCGGACAGCTCGTGGTCTCCCTGGCCGCCGGGATCACCACCGGGTTCATGGAGAGCCACCTGCCCGAGGGCGTCGCCGTGGTCCGGGTGATGCCGAACACCCCCGCGCTCGTCGACGAGGGGATGGCCGCGATCTCGCGCGGCTCGCACTGCGACGAGGAGCACCTGGTCGAGGCCGAGTCGCTGCTGGCCTCGGTCGGCCGGGTGATCCGTGTCCCGGAGCGGCAGCAGGACGCGGTCACCGCCGTCTCCGGGTCGGGGCCGGCGTACCTGTTCTTCGTGGTCGAGTCGATGATCGAGGCCGGCGTACACCTCGGGCTGCCGCGCGGGACCGCGACCGAGCTGGTGGTGCAGACGGTGGTCGGCTCGGCGAAGCTGCTGCGCGAGACCGGCGAGCACCCCACCGTGCTGCGCGAGCGGGTCACCTCGCCGGGAGGCACCACGGCCGCGGCCGTCCGCGAGCTGGAGGACCACAAGGTGCGCGCCGCGTTCCTCACCGCGCTGGAGGCCGCACGCAACCGGTCCCGCGCGCTCGCCGAGGGCCAGTAGCCCCTCGGCTGGTCGAGCTTGTCTAGGCCCCTCGGCTGGTCGAGCTTGTCGAGACCCCCCCACGGCTGGTCGAGCCTGTCGAGACCCCTCGGCTGGTCGAGCTTGTCGAGACCCCTCGGCTGGTCGAGCTTGTCGAGACCCGTGCCGTCCATCGCGACACCGACGCCGGGGTAGTGTCGCGAGCATGGCCGGCCCCGCATGCGTCGTGTTCGACAAGACGCTCACCGACTACGACTTCGGTCCCGGCCACCCGATGGCCCCGGTGCGCGTCGACCTCACCGTCCGGCTGGCCGACAGCCTCGGCGTCCTCGAGGGGCCCGGCGTGCGCGGCGGCCTGCCGACCGTGCCCGCCCCGGTGGCCGGCGACGACCTGATCGCCACGGTGCACACGCCGGACCTGATGGAGGCGGTGCAGGCGCTGAGCCGTGACCCGTACCAGGTCGACGAGGCGCACGGGCTCGGCTCGGAGGACAACCCGATCTTCGAGGGGATGCACCAGGCCTCCGCGCACGTCGTCGGCGCGACGGTCGAGGCGGCGCGGCGCGTGTGGTCCGGCGAGACGCTGCACGCCGCCAACGTGGCCGGCGGACTGCACCATGCGATGCCCGGCCGGGCCAGCGGCTTCTGCGTCTACAACGATGTCGCGGTGGCGATCCGCTGGCTGCTCGACCAGGGCGCCGAGCGCGTCGCCTACGTCGACGTCGACGTGCACCACGGCGACGGCGTCGAGCACGTCTTCTACAACGACCCGCGGGTGCTGACCATCAGCCTGCACGAGACCGGGCAGATGCTCTTCCCCGGCACCGGGTTCCCCACCGACACCGGCGGCCCGGACGCGCCGGGCAGTGCGGTCAACGTGGCGCTGCCACCGGGCACGTCCGACGGCGGCTGGCTGCGCGCCTTCCACGCCGTGGTGCCGCCGCTGCTGCGCGAGTTCGCCCCGGACGTCCTGGTCACCCAGCACGGCTGCGACTCCCACATCGAGGACCCGCTGGCGCACCTGATGCTCACCGTGGACGGGCAGCGGGCCGCCCACCAGGCGCTGCACGACCTCGCCCACGAGGTGTGCGACGGCCGCTGGGTCGCCACCGGTGGCGGCGGGTACGCCCTCGTGGAGGCCGTGCCGCGGGCGTGGACGCACCTGATCGCGGTGATCACCGGTGAGCCGCTGGACCCCGCGACGACCGTACCGCTGGAGTG
>DASSVD010000067.1:0-2640 GCA_035706365.1 Nocardioidaceae bacterium | reverse complement strand
CCTCGGCTTCCGCACCGTCGAGCAGGTCCGCGCGCAGATGACCGAGTTCGGCCCCTGGGACGGCGAGCGTGCTCCGGCCCCGACCGTGGCGGCGGGCGGTGCGGCCACCGAGTCTGCGGCTCCCGCCGGGACCCCCGGCTCGCCCGACCATCCGGCCCTCGCAGGCTCGGGCCTCCCGCCAGACCCGGCCACGGTCGAGCCGGGGGCCCCCGCGTCCGCCTCCGACCCGGAGGCCGCGTCCGTTCCGCTGCGGCTCGCGACCTGGAAGCAGCTCATCGACGACGGCCGGATGCTGGAGGGCGAGCCCTACCTCGCCGCGACCGGTCGCCGCGCGGTCGTGCTGGTCTCGCCCGCCACGCTGGAGCGGCTCGGCGTCGCGGCCGGAAGCACCGTCACGATGCGCACCGACCACGGCACCGTCGAGCTGCCCGTGGCGGTCGCCGACCTCGCCGACGACGTCGCCTGGGCGCCCAGCAGCTCGGAGGGCATCCGCCTCACCCGTGACCTCGGCGCCGCAGCCGGGTCCGTCGTACGCCTGCAAGGAGGCCACCTGTGACCGGCGCCGTCTCGAGCGCACTGACCGGCATGCCCGGCACTGCCGACGTGGTCCGCGCCGCCGACGACCTGTCCGCGTTCGGACAGGACCCGTGGTGGCTGGCGCTGATCAAGGCCGTGCTGATCTTCGTGCTGCTGGTCGTGCTCACGCTGTTCAACATCTGGTTCGAGCGCCGCGTGGTGGCGCGGATGCAGCACCGGATCGGGCCCAACGTGCACGGGCCGTTCGGGCTGCTGCAGAGCCTGGCCGACGGCGTGAAGCTGGCGCTGAAGGAGGACATCATCCCGAAGGCGGCCGACAAGGCGGTCTTCCTGATCGCGCCGGTGATCGCGACCGTGCCGGCGTTCCTGGCCTTCGCGGTGATCCCGTTCGGCCCGGTGGTCAGCATGTTCGGGCACCAGACGCCGCTGCAGCTGACCGACATGCCGGTCGCGGTGCTGTTCATCCTGGCGATCGCGTCGATCGGGATCTACGGCATCGTGCTCGGCGGGTGGTCCTCGGGGTCGACGTACTCCCTGCTCGGCGGGCTGCGCAGCTCTGCGCAGATGATCTCCTACGAGGTCGCGATGGGGCTCGCGCTGGTCGCGGTGTTCCTGTACGCCGGCTCGATGTCGACCTCGCAGATCGTCGCGGCGCAGGAGCGGCTGTGGTTCGGCATCATCTTGATCCCGTCGTTCGTGATCTACGTGATCGCGATGGTGGGGGAGACCAACCGGGCGCCCTTCGACCTGCCCGAGGCCGAGGGTGAGCTGGTCGGCGGCTTCCACACCGAGTACTCCTCGCTGAAGTTCGCGCTGTTCTTCCTCGCCGAGTACATCAACATGGTGACCGTCTCGGCGGTGGCCACCACCCTGTTCCTGGGCGGCTGGCGCGCCCCGTGGCCGCTGTCGCTGTGGGACGGCGCGAACTCCGGCTGGTGGCCGGTGCTGTGGTTCCTGGGCAAGGTGCTCTGCTTCATCTTCTTGTTCATCTGGCTGCGCGGGACGCTGCCGCGGCTGCGCTACGACCAGTTCATGAAGTTCGGCTGGAAGCGGCTGATCCCGATCTCGCTGGTGTGGATCGTCGCGGTGTCGGTGATCCGCTCGATCACGCTGGGCGGCGGCTTCGACCGGCGCTACCTGCTCGGCGCGATCGGCGTGGTCGCGGTGCTGTTCATCGTGCTGTTCTTCGTGGGCGGCTCGGAGGAGCAGGAGGAGAGCCCGACCGCGCAGAGCGACGAGACCGACGACACCGGCCGGTCCAGCGGCTTCGCGGGCGGCTACCCGGTGCCACCGATGCCGCACCCCGCCGTCGCCGGACGGGTGTCGGCCGCACGAGCAACCGTGTCCTCGAGCGCGGGTTCGGAGGAGAAGTAGTCATGGCAACCCTCAAGGAACAGTTCTGGGACCCGATCGCGGGTTTCGGGGTGACCTTCCGGACCATGTTCAAGAAGGTCGTCACCGAGCAGTACCCCTTCCAGAAGGAACCCACCGCGCCCCGCTTCCACGGGCGGCACCAGCTCAACCGCTGGCCGGACGGGCTGGAGAAGTGCATCGGCTGCGAGCTGTGCGCCTGGGCATGCCCTGCCGACGCGATCTACGTCGAGGGCGCCTCGAACACCGAGGACCCCGACGGCCGCTTCTCGCCCGGTGAGCGCTACGGCCGCGTCTACCAGATCAACTACCTGCGCTGCATCCTGTGCGGGCTGTGCATCGAGGCGTGCCCCACCCGGGCACTGACGATGACCAACGAGTACGAGCTGGCCGACAACAACCGCGCGGACCTGATCTACGAGAAGCAGGACCTGCTGGCCCCGCTGCTGCCGGGTATGGAGCAGCCGCCGCACGCGATGCTTCTCGGCGACGACGAGACCGACTACTACCGCGGCACGCTCAAGGCCCAGCCGGAGCGGGCCGCGGGCGCCGAGGCCGAGGGTCAGGAGGCCCAGCGGTGATCGGGTTCTGGATCCTCGCGCCGATCATGGTCGCGGCCGCGCTGGGCATCCTCTTCGCCCGCAAGGCGGTGCACGCGGCGCTGCTGCTGGCCGTGGTGATGATCGGGCTCGCGGTGCTCTACGCCGTGCAGGACGCGCCGTTCCTGTTCGC
>DASSVD010000066.1:0-21808 GCA_035706365.1 Nocardioidaceae bacterium | reverse complement strand
CTGGGGCCGTCCGACGTGGACGTCGCCGAGCTCTACGACTCCGTCACCTACACGGTCCGGGTCACCCTGGAGGACCTCGGCTTCTGCGCCAAGGGGGAGGGCGGCGACTTCGTGGACCGGGGGCGCATCGCGCCCGGCGGTGAGCTCCCGGTGAACACCAACGGCGGCGGGCTGTCGTACTGCCACCCCGGGATGTACGGGATCTTCCTGCTCATCGAGGCGGTGCGCCAGCTGCGCGGGGAGTGCGGGAACCGCCAGGTCGCCGACGCCGAGCTGGCGCTGGTCAACGGCAACGGCGGCGCGCTGGCGAGCCAGGTCACCGCCGTGCTCGGCACCGCCGCAACCCTGTGAGCGACCGATCGGGCCCTGAACGCCCTGATCGACCGCAACGACCTGATCGACCGCAGAACGACCGAGAGGACATCTGGATGGGACTGCTGGAGAACAAGACCGCCGTGATCACCGGGGCGGCGCAGGGCATCGGCCTGTCCGTGGCAGAGCGGTTCGTCGAGGAGGGGGCCCGGGTGGTGATCGGCGACCTCGACGGGGATGCCGCGGCCGCGGCCGCGGAGAAGCTCGGCGGTGAGCAGGTGGCACGCGGGACGGCCTGCGACGTACGCCGGGTGGAGGACGTGGAGGGACTCCTGACCCTCGCGCAAGACGCGTTCGGCGGCGTCGACGTGATGGTCAACAACGCCGGTATCACCCGCGACGCCACGATGCGCACGATGACCGAGCAGCAGTTCGACGAGGTCATCGACGTGCACCTCAAGGGCACCTGGAACGGCACCCGGGCCGCCGCGGCGCTGATGCGCGAGTCCGGCGCCGGCGCGATCGTCAACGTCTCCTCGCTGTCCGGCAAGGTCGGCATGGTCGGTCAGACGAACTACTCCGCAGCCAAGGCCGGCATCGTCGGGCTGACCAAGGCCGCGGCCAAGGAGGTGGCTCACCGGGGCGTGCGGGTCAACGCGGTGCAGCCCGGCCTGATCGCCACCGCGATGACCCGTGCGATGCCGCAGAAGGCCTGGGACCAGAAGATGGACGAGATCCCGATGCGCCGCGCCGGCGAGCCGCACGAGGTCGCCAACGTGGTGCTGTTCCTGGCCAGCGACCTGTCGAGCTACATGACCGGGACCGTGCTGGAGATCACCGGCGGACGGTTCATGTGAGCCAGCCTCCCGCCGAGTTCGACGAGGTGCGGCGCTCCTGGTCGCCGACCGGCGAGCAGGTCACCGGACGGCTCGACCCGTGGCCGGCGCAGGCGCTGGCGGCGCTGCTGGGCACGACCCTGCCCGGCGACGGCACGCTGCCCCCGCTGTGGTCGGAGGCCTACCTGCGCTCGGCTCGCCCGGTCTCCGCGCTGGGGGAGGACGGACACCCGGCGGACGGCGCGCTGGTCCCGCCACTGCCGCACCGACGTCGGATGTTCGGCGGCGGCCGCATCGTCGTGACGGCACCACTGCGCCTGGGAGAGACGGCGACCCGGACCAGCTCGGTCCGCGACGTACGCCTCCGCCAGGGACGCAGCGGCTGGCTGCTGCTGCTCACCGAGCTGCACGAGCTGCGGGTCGGTGACGACGTCCGCGTCCGGGAGGAGCGCGACATCGTCTACCGCCGGCCCGAGGACGTCGCGCGGCCCGCCGCCTCAGGTGGTACGCCGGCGTCCTGCGGGGCCGGCGTGCCCGACGACGACGCGGACTTCGTCCTGCACCCGGACGAGCGGCAGCTCTTCTGCTTCAGCGCGCTCACCTACAACGCCCACCGGATCCACTACGACCGCGACTACACCCGTCAGGTCGAGGGTCATCGCGACCTGCTCGTGCACGGGCCGCTGCTGGTGATCGGTGCGATCGAGGCCGCTCGCCGGATCCGCCCCGAGGCCTCCGCCCCGATCACCTCGGTCGACTACCGCCTGGTGGCGCCCAGCCACCCCGGGTCGCCGGTGGTCTTCTCCACCGCCCCCGGCAACGACCGGACGGCACGAGTCGTCGGGACGCAGGACGGCGTGGCCACGGTGGAGGCGAGAGTCGGATGACGGTATCCACCCAGATCAGCCTCGACGACCTGCTGGAGCTCCTCGACCTCGAGGAGCTGCCGTCCCGGAGCGGACCCCACCGCGTCTTCTGCGGGCGCCCGCAGACCCAGCCCTCGGACCGCGTCTTCGGGGGACTGCTCCTGGCCCAGGCCATGGTCGCCGCCGGGCGCACCGTCCCCTGCGAGCACCACCCGGTCTCGCTGCAGGCCGAGTTCCTCCAGGGGGTGCCCACCACCGCAGCGCTGCGGTGGGAGGTCGACCTGCTGGGGCAGACCCGGTCGATGTCGGTACGCCGCTCCACCCTGCGTGCCGACTCCGGCGACGAGCTGTTCACCGCGATCACCCGCTGGGGGCTGGAGCGCGCCGACCTCGCCTCGATCGAGGACACCGCCCCGCGCCCGGTGCCGGAGCCGGAGAGCCTGCCCGACCTCGAGGAGCGCTTCGCCGGCGATGTCCGCGTGCCCGTCTGGTGGCGGATGCGGCGACCGGTGCAGTTCCGCCACACCGAGCCCCCGCCGTACACCGAGCCCGCCGACCGCCCCGGCAACACCCAGTCGGTCTGGGTCCGCTCGCGAGGTCCACTCCCGCCCGACCCCGCCCTCCGGGCGGCGGTGCTCGCCTACGTCACCGACATGAGCATCCTCGAGTCGGCGTTCCGCGCCGGCGGCTCCATGCGCCACGGCCCGTCCAGCCGGCTGCTCAGCCTCAGCCACACACTGGCCTTCCACGCCGGGGCGGACCTCTCGACCTGGCACCAGTTCGACGCCTCCTGCCGGACCGTGGCGCACGGGCGCGCCGTCGGTGTCGGCGAGATCTTCGACGGCACCGGCCGTCACGTCGCCTCGGCGACCCAGCTGGGCCTGGTCAAGTTCAGCCCGCCGCCTCCCTGACGTGCGGGCCGACCACGTGCCCGCTGCCCTTCCCGCCTCACCAGACCCTCTCGAAGGAGACCCCCATGCGTGACGCCGTGATCTGCGAACCGGTCCGCACCCCCGTCGGCCGGTTCGGCGGCATCTTCCGTGACGTACCGGTCGCCGACCTGGCTGCCACGGTGATCCGCGGCCTCGTCGAGCGCACCGGGCTCCGCTCGGAGGACGTCGACGACGTGATCTTCGGCCAGGGCTACCCGAACGGCGAGGCAGCCGGGCTGGGCCGGGTCGCCGCCCTGGACGCCGGCCTCGACGTCACCGTTCCGGGCCTACAGCTCGACCGGCGGTGCGGCTCGGGGCTGCAGGCGGTCACCCTCGCCGCGATGCAGGTCCAGACCGGGGTCAGCGACCTGGTGATCGCGGGCGGCGCGGAGAGCATGAGCCAGGCGGAGTTCTACGCCACGGGAATGCGCTGGGGCGTGCGAGGCGACGGGGTCCGGCTCGAGGACCGGCTGGCCCGACCTCGGGTGACGTCCGGAGGGCGCCGCTTCCCCGTCGAGGGCGGGATGATCGAGACCGCCGAGAACCTGCGCCGCGAGTACGCCGTCTCGCGTGAGGAGCAGGACCGGCTCGCTCTGGCCTCACACCAGCGTGCGGTGCGCGCCATCGAGGCCGGTCTCTTCGACGAGGAGACCATCCCGGTCACGCTTCCCGCGACCCGCCGCGAGCCCGAGCGGCAGGTCACCCGCGACGAGCACCCCCGTCCCGACGTGACCCTGGAGAAGCTGGCCGCCCTCCGCCCGATCCGGGGGGCCATCGACCCCGAGGCGACCGTGACCGCCGGCAACGCCAGCGGGCAGAACGACGGCGGCGCCGCGTGCGTGGTCACCTCGCCCGCGCACGCCGAGCGCCTCGGGCTGCGGCCCCTGGCCCGGCTGGTCGGATGGGGCGTGGCCGGAGTGGACCCGCGCACCATGGGCATCGGTCCGGTCCCGGCCGTGGAGCGGGTGCTCGGCAGGCTGGATCTGACGCTCGCCGACATGGACCTCATCGAGCTCAACGAGGCGTTCGCGGCCCAGGTGCTGGCGGTCACCCGCAGCTGGGGCCTGGCCGAGCAGGACTTCGAGCGGCTGAACGTGAACGGCTCGGGCATCTCGCTCGGACACCCGATCGGCGCCACCGGCGGCCGGATCATGGCCAACCTGCTGCGCGAGATGCAGCGTCGCGGGGTCCGCTACGGGCTCGAGACGATGTGCATCGGTGGTGGGCAGGGGATCGCCGCGGTCTTCGAGCGCTGGAACGACTGACCGGGCCGTGTCCCCGGCCCCGTATCGTGACGGGGTGCCCGCCAACGACTCCTCCTCCGCCCGCGCCGACTGGTGGCGCCAGGCCGTGGTCTACCAGGTCTACCCGCGCAGCTTCGCCGACTCTGACGGGGACGGCATCGGCGACCTGCCGGGGGTCACCTCCCGGGTGGACTACCTCGCCGAGCTCGGCGTGGACGCCGTGTGGCTCAGCCCGTTCTACCCCTCGGCGCTGGCCGACGGCGGGTACGACGTGGACGACTACCGCGACGTCGACCCGAGGCTGGGCACCCTGGACGACTTCGACGCGCTGGCTGCGGCGCTGCACGGCGTCGGGATCAAGCTGATCGTCGACATCGTGCCGAACCACAGCTCGAACCGGCACGCGTGGTTCCGGGAGGCGCTGGCCTCTCCACCCGGGTCGGCGGCGCGGCACCGCTACATCTTCCGGGAGGGCGCCGGCCCGGACGGGTCGCTGCCGCCGTCGGACTGGCAGTCGGTGTTCGGCGGCCCGGCGTGGACCCGGGTCGAGGACGGCCAGTGGTACCTGCACCTGTTCGCTCCCGAGCAACCGGATCTGAACTGGGACAACCGCGAGGTGCGCGACGACTTCCTGACCACGCTGCGGTTCTGGGCCGACCGCGGTGTCGACGGCTTCCGGGTCGACGTGGCCCACGCCCTCGCCAAGGACCTCACCGAGCCCCTGCCGGCCACCGACGCCCTGCCCGACGACCACGTCGCGCACGGCGAGCACCCGCTGTGGGACCGCGACGAGGTGCACGACATCTACGCCGAGTGGCGTGCGGTGTTCGACGAGTACGACCCGCCGCGTACCGCGGTCGCCGAGGCCTGGGTGCACCCCGACCGGCGCGCCCGCTACGCGAGCTCCGAGGGGCTCGGGCAGGCGTTCAACTTCGACCTCCTGCAGGCCGACTGGGACGCCACGGTGCTCCGCGAGATCATCACCCACAACCTGGGTCAGGCAGCGGAGGCGGCGACCTCCTCGACGTGGGTGCTGTCCAACCACGACGTGGTCCGGCACGCCACCCGCTACGGGCTGCCTCCCGGCGGCGGCAAGCTCGGGCAGGACGGCAAGGCCTGGCTGCTGACCGACGGGCGCGAACCCCGGCTCGAGTCCGATCGCGGCCTGCGCCGGGCCCGCGCGGCGACGCTGATGCTGCTGGCGCTGCCGGGATCGGCGTACCTCTACCAGGGGGAGGAGCTCGGCCTGCACGAGGTCGGCGACCTGCCCGCCGAGGCGCTGCAGGACCCGACGTACCGGCGGTCGCAGGGACGGGAGAAGGGCCGCGACGGTTGCCGCGTGCCGCTGCCGTGGACCCGCACCGGAGACTCGTTCGGCTTCGGGCCGGGCGGGGCGCACCTGCCCCAGCCCGCGTGGTTCGCCGACTGCTCGGTGGAGGCCCAGGAGGGCGTCGCGGACTCGACGCTGCGGCTCTACCGGGCCGCGCTGGCCGCTCGCCGGGACCTGCTGGCCGAGGAGAAGCTGGTGTGGGTCGAGGCAGGCCCCGACACCGGCGCCGACGTGCTGCACTTCGTGCGCCCCGGAGGCTGGCAGGTGGTGACCAACCTCGGCGACGGGCCGACAGCGGTTCCGCCCGGCGACGTGCTGCTCAGCAGCGGCCCGCTGGCCGACGGCCAGCTGCCGCCCGACACCACGGTGTGGTTGCGCACCTGACCTGACCTCCGGTGCGACGCGGTCGACGCTCCGGTCGGACCGGCTCCCCGCCGCCCAGGGTCACGCGCTGCCGTCGTGCCAGGAGCGGCCGTCCCGCTCGATGAGGGTGGAGGCGGCGGTCGGGCCGCTGGTGCCGGCGGGGTAGACGTGCGGCCCGCGCTGCTGGGTGGTCCACCCGGTGAGGATCGGCTCCACCCACGCCCAGGCCGCCTCCACCTCGTCGCGGCGCATGAACAGCGTCGGGTTGCCGCGCACCACGTCCATCAGCAGCCGCTCGTAGGCGTCGGGGAAGCGGTGCTGGAAGGTCTGCGCGTAGCTGAGGTCGAGGGAGACCGGTCGCAGGCGGATGCCGCCGGGGCCGGGCTCCTTGGCGGTCATGTGCAGCCGCATCCCCTCGTCGGGCTGCAGCCGGACGACCAGCCGGTTCGGCTCGCTGGTGCCCTCGCTGCCGGGGAACATCGGGTGCGGGACCGGCTTGAACTGCACCACGATCTCGGAGGTGCGGTGCGGCATCCGCTTGCCGGTGCGCAGGTAGAACGGCACCCCGGCCCACCGCCAGTTGTGCACCTCGGCCTTGATCGCGACGAAGGTCTCGGTGCGGCTGCCGGGTCGCTGGCAGTCGTCGAGGTACGCCGGCACCGGCGCCCCCTCGACCAGGCCCGGGCCGTACTGGCCGGTCACCGTGACCCGGTCCACCTGGTCGGGCGTGATCGGGCGCAGCGCCTGGAGCACCTTGAGCTTCTCGTCGCGTACCGTCTCGCGGTCCACGTAGGTCGGCGGCTCCATCGCCACGAGGCACAGCAGCTGGAGGAGGTGGTTCTGCACCATGTCGCGCAGCGCCCCGGCCGAGTCGTAGTACTCGCCCCGGTCGCCGACGCCGAGTGACTCCGCGGCGGTGATCTGCACGTGGTCGATGGCGGTGTTGTTCCACAGCGGCTCGAGGAACGTGTTGGCGAACCGGGTCACCAGCAGGTTCTGCACGCTCTCCTTGCCGAGGTAGTGGTCGATCCGGAAGATCTGGTCCTCGGCGAAGACCGCGCCGACCGCGTCGTTGATCGCGCGCGCCGAGGCCAGGTCGTGGCCGATCGGCTTCTCGAGCACGACCCGGGAGCGCTCGTCGACCAGGCCGGACTCCTCCAGGCGCCCGCAGATCGGCCCGAACAGCGCCGGAGCGCACGCCAGGTAGAAGACCCGGATCCGGCCGGTGCCGGCGGTCAGGCCCAGGCGCTCGGCGAGCACCGGCCAATCGGCCGCCTCGATCACGTCCATGCTCAGGTGCTCGAGCCGGCTCAGGAAGCGGGTGAGCACCGCCTCGTCGAGCTCGTGGTCGGGCACGAAGCGGGGCAGCTCGCCGCGGACCTTGTCGCGGAAGCCGGCGTCGTCGAGCCCGGCGCGCGAGGTGGCCAGGATCCGGGTGTCCTCGGGCAGCTGACCGTCCCGGTCGCGCTGGTAGAGCGCGGGTAGCAGCTTGCGGGTGGCGAGGTCGCCGGTGCCGCCGAAGACCACGAAGTCACTGGGCGCGACCGGGGTGACCGGGCGGCCGGACCGGTCGGGAGCCGGGGCGGGTGCGGGCACGAGCGACCTCTCGAGAAGACGGGAGCTGCGACGGGGAGCTGGGACGACGACGAGGGACGGCCAGCGCGGGACGGACTGCACCACGCTAGAGAGACATCTGCGTTCATGCAAGGCATAGTTCGGTACATGAGAGACATAAGCGCGCCGCGGGCCGCGGCCCCGACGCCCGGGGACTGCTTGGCGCTGATCCGCAGCGGCCGCGCCACCACCCGCAGCGCGCTCGGCCGGGTGACCGGGCTGTCCCGCACGGCGGTGACCGCCCGGGTGAGCGCGCTCGCGCGGGCGGGCCTGCTGGTCGAGGACGCAGAGACCGCGACGGGTGGCCGACCGGCGGGGACGCTGCGCCTGGCCGAGCACGCCGGGGTGGTCCTGGCCGCCGCGGTGGGGCGCAGTCGCACCCAGCTGGCCGTGTGCACGCTCGGCGGCACCATGCTCGCGACGACGGACCTGGACCAGGAGGTCGGGGAGCATCCCGACCAGCTGATGCCCCGCGTCGGTGACCGGCTGGCCGACCTGCTGCACGAGACCGGCCACGGCACCGAGCGGGTCCGCGGGATCGGGGTCAGCATTCCCGGCACCGTGGACACCGCGGCCGGTGCCAGCCTGGACTCGCCGGTGATGACCCGGTGGGCGGGCGTCCCCCTGACTCCCTACCTCCAGCGCTTCGGCGCGCCGGTCTTCGTGGACAACGACGCGAACGTGATGGCCCTGTCCGAGCGGGCCCACGTCGGCGGCCAACTGGCCAGGTTCTCCGACGTGCTCCTGATCAAGGCCTCGACCGGTATCGGTGCCGGCGTGGTGCTCGACGGCGCGCTACGCCGTGGCGGCCTCGGCGCGGCCGGGGAGCTGGGTCACACCAAGGTCACGGCTGCGGCCGAGCGACAGTGTCGCTGCGGGGAGACCGGCTGTCTGGAGGCGGTGGCCGGCGGCTGGGCGCTGGTCCAGGCGATGCGGGAGCACGGCCATCCCGTCGGGCATGTCCGGGACGTGGTCGCGCTGGCCTCGTCCGGGGAGCCCGCCGCGCGCCAGCTGGTCCGGGAGAGTGGGCGGCACGTGGGCGAGGTGGTCGCGGCCGGGGTCAACCTGCTCAACCCGCAGGCCGTCGTCGTCGGCGGGGACATGGCCGCAGCCTTCGACACCTTCGTGGCGGGCCTGCGCGAGAGCGTCTACGCGCAGGCGACCGCGTTGGCCAGCCGGGACCTGCAGGTCGTGGCCGCCACCCACGGCGAGCGCACCGGCGTGGTCGGGTGCGCCGCGCTCGCGCTGGACCACGTGTTGGGGGTGGCCGCGGTGGACGCCCTGGTCGCGGCCGGCTGAGGGCCGCGTCTGGCATGCTCGCCCCATGACGGTGATCGGGGAGGACGGGCTGGCGCGCCCGGCCTGGGCCGCCAGCGACCCCCTGCTGCGGGAGTACTACGACACCGAGTGGGGGATGCCGGTCCGCGACGAGCGCGGGCTGTTCGAGCGCATCAGCCTGGAGGCGTTCCAGTCCGGGCTGTCGTGGGCGACGATCCTGCGCAAGCGGCCGGCGTTCCGCAAGGCCTTCGCCGACTTCGACCCCGAGACCGTCGCCGGGTACGGCGACGCCGACGTCGCACGGCTGCTCGAGGACGCCGGGATCGTCCGCAACCGCCGCAAGATCGAGGCCACGATCTCCAACGCCCGCGCCACCGTTGCGCTGCGCGACCAAGGCGGACTGGTGGACCTGGTGTGGTCGTTCCGTCCCGAGCGCACCCCCGAGCCGCGCACCCACGACGAGGTGCCGACCACCTCCGCCGAGTCGGTGGCGCTGTCCAAGGCGCTGCGCCGGCAGGGCTTCTCCTTCGTCGGGCCGACCACGATGTTCGCCCTGATGGAGGCGATCGGGATGGTCGACACCCACCTGCTCGACAGCCACCGGCGGGGCAGCTCCGGGGTGTGGCCGCGGCCCCTCTCGGGCACCACGACAGACACCGGCACCGACCACGGAAGGGGACGTCACCGATGAGGAGCACCGACCTGCTCGCCGACGCGTTCGGCCGCATCCAGGAGTCCGTGCGCAGCACGGTCGAGGGCCTGGAGGTCGACCGTCTGAACGCCCGCCCGGAGACCGGGGCGACCCCCGGGAACTCCATCACCTGGCTGGTCTGGCACCTGACCCGGATCGAGGACGACCACGTCGCCGACGTGGCCGGACACGACCAGGTGTGGACCGAGCAGGGGTGGGCGGACCGGTTCGGCCTCCCGCTCGACGAGACCGACACCGGGTTCGGTCACACCAGCGAGCAGGTCGACGCGGTCCGGGTCGACGACCCGGCGCTCCTGGTCGGCTACCACGATGCGGTGCACGCCCGCACGCTCGACTACCTGCGCACCCTCGACGACGCCGACCTGGACCGGGTCGTCGACGAGCGCTGGGACCCGCCGGTCACCCTCGGGGTGCGGCTGGTCTCCGTGGTCAACGACGCCGGCCAGCACATCGGGCAGGCCGGCTACGTCCGGGGGCTGCTGCGGTGACCGGCTCGGACCGCGCCGGACAGCCGGCCGCCCCCGAGGACCTCGTCGACGTCGCGCACCTGATCACCGCGTACTACACCACCGAGCCGGACCCCGCCGACCCCGATCAGCGCGTCGTCTTCGGCACCTCGGGGCACCGGGGCAGCAGCCTGCGCGGGGCCTTCACCGAGACCCACATCGCGGCCACCACGCAGGCGATCTGCGACTACCGGCGCGAGCAGGGGTACGACGGCCCGCTGTTCCTCGGCCGCGACACGCACGGCCTCTCGGAGCCGGCGTGGGCCACCGCGCTGGAGGTGCTGGCCGCCAACGAGGTGACCGTCCTGGTCGACGACCGCGACGGCTACACGCCGACACCCGCGGTCTCTCACGCGATCCTGCGCGCGAATCGCGCCGGCGGGGCGGACAGGGCAAGCGGCGCGAGCCGGGGGCAGGCCGACGGCATCGTGGTCACCCCCTCGCACAACCCGCCCACCGACGGCGGCTTCAAGTACAACCCCCCGCACGGCGGCCCGGCCGACAGCGAGGCCACCTCGGTGATCGCGGCGCGGGCCAACGGCTACATCGAGGCCGGGCTCGACGGCGTGAGGCGCATCCCGCTCGCGCGTGCGCGCGCAGCCGCCACGGCGTACGACTTCCTCGGCACCTACGCCGACGACCTGCCGCACGTGGTCGACCTGGACCGCGTGCGCGAGGCGGGCCTGCGTATCGGCGCCGACCCGCTCGGCGGCGCCAGCGTCGCCTACTGGGGCGAGGTCGCCGAGCGTCACCGCCTGGACCTCACCGTGGTCAACCCGCTGGTGGACCCCACCTGGCGCTTCATGACGCTGGACTGGGACGGCAAGATCCGGATGGACTGCTCCTCGCCGTCGGCGATGGCCTCCCTGATCGACCGCAAGGGCGACTACGACCTGTCCACCGGCAACGACGCCGACGCCGACCGGCACGGCATCGTCACCCCGGACGGGGGGCTGATGAACCCCAACCACGTCCTCGCCGTGGCCATCGAGTACCTCTTCGGTGGCGCCCGCCCCGACTGGCCGGCCTCCGCGGCGGTCGGCAAGACGGTGGTGTCCTCCTCGATGATCGACCGGGTCACCGAGGCGGCCGGCCGCGCACTGCACGAGGTGCCGGTGGGCTTCAAGTGGTTCGTGCCCGGGCTGCTGGACGGGTCGGTCGGCTTCGGTGGGGAGGAGTCGGCCGGCGCCAGCCTGCTGCGCCGGGACGGCTCGGTGTGGACCACCGACAAGGACGGCATCGTGCTCGCCCTGCTCGCCTCGGAGATCCTCGCCGCCACCGGGAGCACGCCCAGCGAGCACTACGCACGGCTGACCGAGCGGTTCGGCGAGCCCGCCTACGCCCGAGTGGATGCGCCGGCGACCCGTGAGCAGAAGGCCGCGCTGGCTGCGCTGTCCGCCGAGGACGTGACCGCCGACGCGCTGGCCGGCGAGCCGATCCGGCAGCGCCTCACCCGCGCCCCGGGCAACGACGCCGCGCTCGGCGGCCTCAAGGTGGTCACCGACAGCGCCTGGTTCGCCGCGCGGCCCTCCGGCACCGAGGATGTCTACAAGATCTACGCGGAGTCGTTCCGCGGCCCCGAGCACCTGGCGCAGGTGCAGCAGGAGGCGCGCGAGGTGGTCGACGCCGCCCTCGGGTGAGCGCGGCGGCGGGGTCCCGCATACTTGTGACCTTGCACAGTACGCCGGGCGCCGTGGGGCTCTGGCTCCGCAGACGACGACGAGGTACCGCATGCAGATCTGGCCTGGAAGCGCCTATCCCCTCGGGGCGAGCTACGACGGCGCGGGGGTGAACTTCTCGCTGTTCTCCGAGGTGGCCGACAAGGTCGAGCTCTGCCTGATCGACGAGGACGGCAGCGAGACCCGGGTGGTCCTGCCGGAGACCGACGGGTTCGTGCACCACGTGTACCTCCCCGGCGTGATGCCCGGCCAGCGCTACGGCTTCAGGGTGCACGGCCCCTACGACCCGGAGAACGGCCACCGGTGCAACCCGGCCAAGCTGCTGCTGGACCCCTACGCGAAGGCGATCGAAGGGCAGATCGACGGTGACGAGGCGCTGTTCTCCTACACCTTCGAGGACGCGGACGCCTTCAACGACGCCGACAGCCTGGGCCACACCATGGTCTCGGTGGTGGTCAACCCCTACTTCGACTGGGGCAACGACCGGCACCCGGAGCGGGAGTACCACGAGACGGTGATCTACGAGGCCCACGTGCGCGGCCTCACGATGACCCACCCCGGCATCCCGGAGGAGATCCGGGGCACCTACGCCGCGATCGCGCACCCGGCGATGCTCGAGCACCTCACCGAGCTGGGGGTGACCGCGATCGAGCTGATGCCGGTCCACCAGTTCGTCCAGGACAGTCACCTGCTCGACAAGGGTCTGTCCAACTACTGGGGCTACAACACCATCGGCTTCTTCGCGCCGCACAACGGCTACTCCGCCAGCGGACAGCGCGGCCAGCAAGTGCAGGAGTTCAAGGCGATGGTCAAGACCCTGCACGAGGCGGGGATCGAGGTGATCCTCGACGTGGTCTACAACCACACCGCGGAGGGCAACCACCAGGGCCCGACCCTGTGCTTCCGCGGGATCGACAACAACGCCTACTACCGGCTGGTCGACGACGACCGCCGCTACTACTTCGACACCACCGGCACCGGCAACAGCCTGCTGATGCGTCACCCGCACGTGCTGCAGCTGATCATGGACTCGCTGCGCTACTGGGTCCAGGAGATGCACGTCGACGGGTTCCGCTTCGACCTCGCCTCCTCGCTGGCCCGCCAGTTCCACGAGGTGGACCGGCTCTCGGCGTTCTTCGACCTGGTCCAGCAGGACCCCATCGTCAGCCAGGTCAAGCTGATCGCCGAGCCGTGGGACGTCGGCGACGGCGGCTACCAGGTCGGGAACTTCCCGCCGCAGTGGACGGAGTGGAACGGCCGCTACCGCGACACGGTCCGCGACTTCTGGCGCGGCGAGCCGGGACTGCTGGGCGACTTCGCCTACCGGCTGGCCGGCTCCTCCGACCTCTACGAGCACTCCGGGCGCAAGCCGATCGCCTCGATCAACTTCGTCACCGCCCACGACGGGTTCACGCTGCGCGACCTGGTGTCGTACAACGAGAAGCACAACGAGGCCAACGGCGAGGGCGGCGCCGACGGGGAGAGCCACAACCGCTCCTGGAACTGCGGCGCCGAGGGGGAGACCGACGACGCCGAGGTGCGCGCGCTGCGCGCCCGCCAGCAGCGCAACTTCCTGACCACGCTGCTGCTGTCCCAGGGCGTGCCGATGCTGGCGCACGGCGACGAGCTCGGCCGCACCCAGCACGGCAACAACAACGTCTACTGCCAGGACAACGAGCTGGCCTGGGTGGACTGGGACCTCGACGACGAGCGCCAGGCCCTGCTGGACTTCGCCCGCCGCGTCGTCGGGCTCCGCCACGACCACCCCGTGTTCCGGCGCCGCCGCTTCTTCGCCGGCGAGAACGGCTCCGGCCCGGTCGGCGACATCGCCTGGTTCCGCGCGGACGGCGAGGAGATGGGCGACGAGGACTGGGGCAGCGACCAGGCGCTGATGGTCTTCGTCAACGGCGAGGCGATCCCCGAGCCGGACCGTCGCGGCGAGCAGGTGCGCGACGACTCGTTCCTGGTCGCCTTCAACGCCGGCCCGGATGAGCGCACCTTCACCATCCCCGACGCGGTGTACGGCGAGGGCTGGCACTTCCTCCTCGACACCAGCGACGACGAGATCGGCCGGGTCTCGGTGTTCGACGACGCCGCCACCGTGGTGCCGGGCACCGAGCTGACCGTGACCGGACGCTCGGTGGTGGTGCTGCGCCGGCCCCTGGCCGATTGACCGGCGCGCACCGACCGGCGCTGACCGACCGGCGCTGACCGACCGGCAGGCACGGCTGCGGCGCCGGCGCGGCGTTTCGCCCGATTTGCAGGAAGGTGCAGTGCACATTCATGAGGCTGGATCGGCGTGCATCCGGGCCCGGGCGTGGGTCATAGTTGATCCAGGCGGTTGGTCCTGACTCGGCAGGACCGCCGCCGACAAAATAACGTGAGACGCAGGCGAACGAGTTCCACCCCCCCCGGACCGTTCCACCTGAGAGCCATCCCCCCGGCCCGTCTCATTCTGCGAGGGCAGCCACTCCGGTGGCTGCCCTTCGCAGTTCCCCCACCCGTCGTGAATGTCCCGCGTGAGGCCGCCGACCCGTCGCGAATGTCCCTAGTCGGGCTCCCTCGACGTGCCGGGCACCCGGGACCGCGCCAGCTCGCACACCACCCGCTCGAAGGCACCGGGCCACGCCTGAGCCGCGGGGACCAACCTCCGGCGAAGCGCCGGGCGGGAGGAGACGAGCAGCAAGCCGCGGGTCAGCGCCGCGTAGCGCCAGGTGATCGCCCGCCACGCGGCCTCGTAGCCGTCCGGCGCGTCGGCGAGGATCGCGGCGACCGCGGCGCGCGCTTGGGCGAGGCCGATGCTGATGCCCTCGCCGGTCAGCGCATCGACGTAGCCCGACGCGTCGCCGACCAGCAGCACCCGACCGTGCACCCGGCGCCGGGACGCCTGCCGCAACGGGCCCGCTCCGCGCGGTGGGTCGGCCGGCGCGGTCCGCGGTGACGATCGCGGTTCCCGGCTCACCACGCGGTCCGCCAGTCGATCAGCCAGCCGGTCGGCCAACACCGGAAACTCGGCCAGGTCGCGCGGCACGTCCTGCAGCGGTACGCCGCGTCCAGCCCGCAGCACCGCCACCCCGACCAGGTCCTCGGCGACCGGTGTCACGTACGCCTCCGCCCCGGGCGACCAGTGCACCTCGACCAGGTCGGTCCAGGGCGCCGCGGGGACATGCACCCGGATACCGAACCGTCGCGGCCCACGCACCGGCCGGTCGAGCCCCAGCCGGCGGCGTACCGGGGAGTGCAGGCCGTCCGCCGCCAGCACGTACCGCGCCGGGCAGCCGTCCACCAGCACCCGATCGTCGCGCACGTCGAGGTCGCGCACCGCCGTCGGCACGAGCGGGATCCCTGCAGCCCGGACGGCGTCGTGCAACGCCGCCGACAGGGCAGTACGGCGCACGCCGCGGCCGGGACCTCCGGGAAAGCGAGCGACCGCGCGGTGATCGCCGGCGAGGTAGGCGATCCCGGTCAGGGGGACCCCGGCGACGCGGACCCCGAGGTCGTCCAGCGCCGCCATCGCGCCGGGCATGAGTCCCTCCCCGCACGCCTTGTCGACCGGATGCGGCCGTGGCTCGCGCACCTCCACGTCGAGACCGGCACGGGCAGCATGCAGCGCCGCGGCGAGCCCCACGGGGCCGCCTCCCACCACGACGACGTCGCGCACGGTCAGCTCCTCGGCGCGGACTCGCCGCGAGGGGCGGGCGGCCCGCTCAACGAGGTCAGCGCCTCGCGCTCGGCGCGCAGCCGGATGCGCAGGAGGGCGGCGTTGGCGACGGTGAAGACCGCGGCGGTGATCCAGGCGCTGTGCACCAGCGGCAGCGCGACGCCCTCCACGACCACCGCGACGTAGTTCGGGTGCGTCAACCGGCGGTACGGTCCGCGGCGCACCAGGGAAAGCCCGGGAACCACCACCACCCGGGTGCTCCACTGCGGGCCCAGGGTGGCGATGCACCACCAGCGCAGCCCCTGGGAGGCGAGCACCAGGACGAGGCAGGTCCAGCCGAGCCAGGGCATGAAGTCCGGGCGACGCCACCAGACCTCGAGCAGCGCACCGGCCAACAGCCCGGTGTGCAGCAGCACCATCACCGGGTAGTGGCCGCGGCCGCTCTCGACGCCGCCGTGAGCCAGGCTCCACCGCGTGTTGCGCGTCGAGACGACCAGCTCGACGAGCCGCTCGACCGCGACGGCGAGCACGAGGACGGTGAACCACGCCAGGCTGCTCACCGGCTCAACCTCGCAGCAGGACCAGCTCGAGGGCGAAGCCCGGGCCCATCGCCAGGAGGAGCCCGTAGGAGCCGGGCGCGGGGGGCCGCTCGCGCAGCGTGTCGTCCAGCACGTGCAGCACCGAGGCCGAGGACAGGTTGCCGATCCGGTTCAGCGACTCCCAGGTCAGCGCCACCGCCGACCGGTCAACGCCGAGCGCCTCCTGCATCGCCTCGAGCACCTTCGGCCCGCCCGGGTGGGCGACCCACCAGTCGATGTCGTCGCGGGCGAGCCCGTGCGCGGCGAGGAAGGCGTCGACGTCGACGCCCAGGTGGGTGCGCACCAGCTGGGGCACCTCGGCACCGAGCACGATCTGGAAGCCGGTGCCGCGCACGTCCCACCCCATCGCGCGCTCGGTGTCGGGGTAGAGGCGCGAACGGCTGGCGAGGACGGTCGGAGCCGCACCCGGCTCCGACGTACGGGCGCGTGGATGGTCCGCGCCGACTGCCACCACCGCGGCGGCGCCGTCACCGAACAGGCCGCTGGCGACCAGGTTCGCCACCGACACGTCTCCGCGTTGCACGGTCAGCGAGCACAGCTCGACCGAGACGAGCACCGCGACCTGGTCGGGGTGGCCGAGGAGGTGGTCGTGCAGCCGGGCCACCCCGGCCGCGCCGGCCATGCAGCCCAGCCCGAGCAACGGCACGCGGACCACGTCCGGGCGCAGGCCGATCAGCGGCGCGATCCGGGCCTCGAGCGAGGGAACGGCGACGCCGGTGATCGTCGTCGAGACGACCAGGTCCACGTCGGAGGCGGCCAGGCCGGCCTGCTTCAGCGCGGCCGAGACCGCCTCGGCGCCGAGCGGTACCGCGTGCTCGAGGAACACGTCGTTGGAGCGGCCGAAGTCGTCCAGCCCGGCGTACGCCGGCAGCGGCAGCGTCAGGTGCCGGGTCGCCACCCCGGCGTTGCGGTGCAGCCGTCGCAGCACGCCGCGGTCCAGGCCGGTGGCGTCGACGATCAGTTCACCGAAGCCCTCGGTCAGCTCCTGCTGGGTGTACTCGTGCGGTGGCAGGACGCCGCGGGCGGCAAGGATCCGCGTCATCCTGCGACCCTACGCGCTGGCCCCGCGCTGCTCAGGTGAACAACCCCTCGCCGACGAAACCGCCGCGCTGCGCTGCCGGGGGCACGGCGAAGATGCCGGACCCGGTGTGCTGGAGGTACTCCATCAAACCGTCCTGCTGGGACAGCTTGGTCTGCATCGGGATGTACTGCCGGTCCGGGTCGCGTACGTACGCGATGAAGAACAACCCCGCGTCCAGGCGCCCGAGCGGGTCGTTGCCGTCGGTGAAGTTGTAGCCGCGGCGCAGGATCTGCACCCCGTGGTTGCGGGAGGGGTGCGCGAGTCGCACGTGCGCGTCCATCGGGATCAGCGGCTGCCCGTCGCTGCCGGTCACCGAGAAGTCCGGTGGGGTGAACTCGCTGCCACCGGAGAGGGGGGCGCCGTGCGCCCGCTCGCGCCCGACCAGGGCTTCCTGCTCCCGCAGTGAGGTCCGGTCCCAGGTCTCGATGTGCATGTTGATCCGGCGGGCGACCAGGTACGAGCCGCCGGCGAGCCAGCCGGCCCGCGGGTCGTCTCCGGGCGCCACCCACACATGGCGGTCGACCTCCGCGGTGCGTTCGGCCTTCAGGTTCGCCGTGCCGTCCTTGAAGCCGAACAGGTTGCGGGGGGTCTGCTGCGCGGTCGAGGTCGACGAGGTCCGTCCGAAGCCGAGCTGGGACCAGCGCAGGGAGGCCACCCCGAACGCCAGCCGGGACAGGTTGCGGATCGCGTGCACGGCCACCTGGGGGTCGTCCGCGCAGGCCTGCACGCACAGGTCGCCGCCGCTGCGGGCGGGATCGAGCTGGTCGGCGGGGAAGTGCGGAAGCTCGCGAAGGGCGGCGGGTCGCCGGGCGGCCAGGCCGAACCGGTCGGTGCCGTCGGCGTCCTCGAACAGGCCGGGCCCGAAGCCGAAGGTGAGGGTCAGCTGGGACGCCGGCAGCCCGAGCGCCTCGCCGGTGTCGGCGGGCGGGGCCACGTCGGGCTGCGGCCGGTCGCCGCCGACCGGGCGTCCCTGAGCCATCCGCGCGGCCGCCCGGGTCCACGTGCGCAGCAGGTCGACGAGTGCCTCGCGGGAGTCGGTGGTGACGTCGAAGGCGGCGAAGTGCAGCCGGTCCTGGGCCGGCGTGACGATGCCGGCCTGATGTCCTCCGCGGTCGCGGGCATAGAACGGGTAGGAGCGCGGCGCCGTTGCCGCGGCGCCGGTCGCGTCCGCGGTCTCGAACCCGCCGACGAAGCCGGCGGCGCCGACCGCGGTCCCGGCACCGACCAGACCGAGCAGTCCGCGCCGGCTCAGGCCCTCGCGGGGCCGTCCCTCACCGGTCACAGGGTGACCGTGGCGGTCAGCTGCGACAGCGGCTCGGACAGGGCGTTGACCGCGTCGGAGAGCTCCTTGACCTCCTCCTCGGACAGCGCGGTGTAGGAGACGAAGCCGACGTCGGTGCGGTACTCGCCGAGCAGGTCCTGCAGTGCCTCGAACCGGTCGTCCAAGGTCTCCTCCAGCTCCGGGTCCTTGCGCTCGACGAGCGGCTCGAGGGCCTCGAAGCCGGCCTGCGCGCCGTCCACGTTGACCTGGAAGTCCCACAGGTCGGTGTGCGACCAGATCTCCTCCTCGCCGGTCACCTTGCCGGTGGCGACCTCGTCGAGCAGCTCCTTGGCCCCGTTGCCGATCTGGTCGACGGTGTAGCTCAGCGTGCGGGTGCGCTCGTGCAGCTCCTCGGTGTCGGCCACGAGCTGGTCGCCGTACTTCTGCCGCTCCTGGTCGGTCAGCGGTTGGTAGTCGCGCGGGGGCCACAGGTCCTTCTCCAGCAGGTGCCAGCCGGTCCACTCCTGGCCCTCGGCGAGGTCCGCCTCGCGCAGGTCCATCCGTGGGTCCAGGTCGCCGAAGGACTCCGCGACCGGCTCGACCCGCTCCCAGTGGACGCGCACCTGCGGGTAGAGCGCGCGCGCCTTGTCGTCGCGGCCGGCCTGGTAGGCGGCCACGAACGCGCGGGTGCCGTCGAGCAGCTCGTCGACCTCGTCGCGGACGTAGTCGGCGTACTGGTCGGTGGCGTTGCGCTCGAGCTGCCGAGCGGCGTCGGAGGCGGAGACGTCCGCACCGGAGTCGGTGACGGTGAAGTCTGCGCGGATGCCGTCGCCGGTCATCCCCGGCTTGCACGCGGTGACGTAGCTGCCGGGGGCGGCGCGCACGACCAGGTCGCGGGAGAGACCGGGTCCGATGTTCTCGACCTCGCCGACGATGCGGGTGCCGTCCTCGTCGTAGAGGTAGAACTCGGTGACCTTGCTGCCCTCGTTCTTCACCGTGAACACCAGGTTGCCCGACGGCGCGGTGTCGGTGGACAGCTCGCACGCATCGTCGCGGGAGGTGACCTGGACGGTCCCGTCGGAGCCGGCGCCGGATCCGCTGCCGTCGGCGCCTCCGGCGCTGTTGTCGGTGCAGGCGGCAAGAGCGGGCAGGCTCAGAGCGAGAGCGGCCACCAGGCCGCGGCGGAGGTGGAACACGGGGAAGGAACTCCTAGCGGGAGGCGGCGGCCGGAGCCGTGGCCGGGGCAGAGGGGCGGTTGCCGCGGCGGATCTGCCGCACGAACAGGGCCATCACCGGCACGACGTACAGCAGCCAGACCGCGGCTTCGAGCTTGGTGGTGGCGGGGGAGAAGTTCAGGGTGCCCTTGAGCAGGGTGCCGAGCCACGAGGTCGGGCTGATCGTGTCGCTGACATCGAAGGCGAGGTCGTTGAGCCCGGGCAGGAAGCGCGCCTCCTGCAGGTCGTGCACGCCGTAGGCGAGTACGCCGGCGGCGACGAGGATCAGGAACCCGCCGGTCCAGGCGAAGAACCGGCCGAGGTTGAGGCGGAGCGTGCTGCGGTAGATCAGGTAGCCGATCAGCACCGCGGTGGCGATGCCGAGCGCCGCGCCGAGCAGAGGAGTGATCGAGGAGCCACCCCCGGCGGCCGCGGTGGTCGCCGCCCACAGGAACAGCGCGGTCTCCAGGCCCTCGCGACCGACTGCGAGCAGCGCGACCACGACGAGCGCGCCGCGACCGGCCTCGGCGGCCCGGTCCAGGCGCCCCTTGAGGTCGGAGGAGAGGGTGCGCGCGGTCCGCGCCATCCAGAAGATCATCCAGGTGACGAAGCCGACCGCGATGATCGACAGGGTGCCACCGATCAGCTCCTGCGCCTCGAAGGTGAGCCCGCGCGGACCGAAGGTGAGCAGGGCGCCGAAGCCGAGCGAGACCAGCACCGCGGCGGCGACACCGGCCCAGATGCCGGGCAGCAGGTGACGCCGGTCCGTGCGGACCAGGTAGGTGACCAGGATGACCACGACGAGCGAGGCCTCCAGGCCCTCACGCAGCCCCACCAGGTAGTTGCCGATCATGCGCGTCCTCGACAGCCGAGATTAGGTTTGCCTTACCTTCTTGCGGCTGACGGTAGCACCCGCTGGCGCCCCGTGTCGCCCGGGCCCCGGTGGTCCCGGTCACAGCGGCGAGGGGCACGGGGCGGCAGGAAAGGCGGCCAGGGCGGCCCAGGGCGGCCAGGGGTCAGGGACCGGTCCCGGACCGGCTCAGGGGCGCAGCAGCTCCTCGAACGGGGTCGGGTTCTCGAACGGGTCCGGAGCGTCCGCGGAGCGCGGCGCCGTACGCCGACCCTCCAGCAGGGCGACCAGCTCGCGCGCGGCGCGCTCCACCCGCTCCGCGAGGGCGGTCCCGCCCGTCTCGGTCTCGGCGCCGGCGTGCGCGCTGCCGAAGTCCTCGCTGGCGGCGAAGACGCCGGTGGGCACGGTGAGCGCGTGCAGGTAGGTGAACAGCGGGCGCATCGCGTGCTCGATCACCAGCGAGTGGCGGGCCGTCCCGGCGGTGGCGCCGAGCAGCACCGGCGTCCCGGCCAGGGCGTCGGGCTCGACCAGGTCGAAGAACGACTTGAACAACCCGCTGTAGGAGGCGCTGAACACCGGCGTCACGGCGATCACCGCGTCTGCCCGCGCCACCAGGGCGAGCGCCTCGGCAAGCGCGGGCGAGGGGAAGCCGGTAAGCAGGTGGTCGGCCAGGTCGCGCGCGAGCGGGCGCAGCTCGACGACCTCGATCTCGGCGCGCTGGTCCTCCAGGCGCAGCGCCCGGTCGGTCGCCGCGGCCAGCCGGTCCGCGAGCAGCCGGGTGCTGGAGGGCTGGCTGAGTCCGGCGGTCACCACCGCGAGGGCGCGCGTCATCGGTCGTCTCCGTTCGGTGTCAGGCGGGGGTGCAGCGGGGCGGAGTCCGGCACGTGCGCCGGCCGGCGGGCGGCGAACTCCTTGCGCAGCACCGGCACGACCTCCTCGCCCAGCAGGTCGAGCTGCTCGAGCACGGTGCTCAGCGGGAGGCCGGCGTGGTCCATCAAGAACAGCTGTCGCTGGTAGTCCCCGACGTAGTCGGCGAAGCCCAGGGTCCGCTCGATCACCTGCTGCGGGCTGCCCACGGTCAGCGGGGTCTGGGAGGTGAATTCCTCCAGCGACGGGCCGTGTCCATACACCGGAGCGTTGTCGAAGTAGGGCCGGAACTCGGCGACCGCGTCCTGGCTGTTGCGGCGCATGAAGACCTGGCCGCCCAGGCCGACGATCGCCTGGTCGGCGGAGCCGTGGCCGTAGTGCTCGAAGCGCTGGCGGTACAGGCCGACCATGCGTTGGGTGTGCTCCTTCGGCCAGAAGATGTGGTTGGCGAAGAACCCGTCGCCGTAGTACGCCGCCTGCTCGGCGATCTCCGGGGAACGGATCGACCCGTGCCACACGAACGGCGCCACCCCGTCGAGCGGCCGCGGCGTCGAGGTGAACCCCTGCAGCGGGGTGCGGTACTTGCCCTCCCAGTCCACGACG
>DASSVD010000065.1:0-18591 GCA_035706365.1 Nocardioidaceae bacterium | reverse complement strand
GGGTCGTACTTGCGGATGGCGCGCCGAAGGGTTGCCGGCTTTCCGAGGGCTCCAGCGAGAAGCCCTGGACCGTGACCTGCAGCGAGACGGCAACGGCGCTCACGATCCCACTCGGGATCTCCCGGCCGAACGTCGACGCCGGCGCGCTGACCGCAACCCTCCACGTCCCGCACGGTTACTACGCTCCGACCCCACCGACCGCCACCGTGCCGTTGTCGGCGATCGAGGTTCAGGAGTCGCCCGCTGACCCTCGTCTGTCGGTGAGCGCGTGGTTCCTCGACCCTCTCGGCTGGCTGGGCCTGCCCGACGACTGGCGAGCCACCCAGCACCCGCTCATCCTTCATGCCAGGGTCTCGGTCGGTTCTCCGGTGCCGGAGCTGTTGGAGTACACCCTTCACCTCGCGCCAGCACGGCCGCCATCTCCCGGGCGCAGCCAGAACGAAAGGGGGCCGGTCACCTTTGCCAGCACCAGGGCATGCGCTTCCCTGCTCGAGTGCCTGCTCCCTTCGCGCATCACGTGCGAGACGGTGGACGACCGTCCGACCAGCTCCCTCACCTGTCCGGTTTCCGGTGGCGACTCGGACATGTGGTTCCTCGTCGACGTACCGCCCGGCCAGCGCGACAAGACCGTGCTCACCGTGACCGCGCTGGACGACACCCAGCGCCAGGTGACCGTGCCGGTGCAACCGCCCGCCGATGGCGTGCCGTCAGACGGCACCGGGGGGTAGCCGCGCGGCCGCGACGGCCCACCAGCTGCGTCCCCGCGGCGGCGGTCTCCGCGTGCGGTGAGCGGGCAAACGGTCCCCCGGCTGCTCCGCGACCGTGCGTGACACGGACCGAATCGGGTATGACTGGGCCATGAGCCTCACCAGACTGATCGCGCGCCCCATGCTCGCCTCGATGTTCATCGTGGGTGGGATCAACTCGCTGAAGAACACCGAGATGATGGCCGAGCGCGCCAAGCCCGTGACTGACAAGTTCGTCCCGATGCTGCAGAAGGCGGCTCCGAGCGCACCGGTCCCGCGTGACCCGAAGACACTGGTGCGGGTCAACGCCGGCGTGCACATCCTGGCCGGCCTCGGCCTGGCCACGGGACGCGCGCCGCGCCTGTCCGCGCTCGCGCTGGCCGCGACGCTGGTGCCGACCACGGTCGCCGGCCACCCGTACTGGGAGGAGAGCGACCCGGGCAACAAGGCCAACCAGCGGGTCCACTTCTTCAAGAACCTGTCGATGATGGGCGGGCTGGTGCTGGCCGGCGTGGACACCGAGGGTCGCCCCGGTGTCGCCTGGCGCGTCAAGAACGCCGCAGGCTCGGCCCGCAAGGAGGCCAAGCAGCTGCGCAGGACCGCCAAGCGCGAGGCCAAGCTCGCCGCGAAGAGCGTGCGCTGACCGCACACCATCTGCTGACACGCGCAGTGCGCGCGCCGTCGCGCCGGATACCCTCGACGCGATGAACGCCGACTCCGCTGCGCCCGCCGTCACTGACGAACCGTGGCCCGCACCCCGCGCCGACCGGCCGGTGCGGGCCACGGTGATGCTCCCCGGTTCCAAGTCGCTGACCAACCGCTCCCTGGTGCTGGCCGCGCTGTCCGAAGGCCCCAGTGTGGTACGCCGCGCCCTCCGCTCGCGTGACACCGAGCTGATGGCCCGGGCACTGTCCGCCCTGGGTGCGGACGTCGACATCACCCGCGACGACTGGACCGTCCTTCCCGGCCGGCTCGCCGGACCGGCCGACGTCGACTGCGGCCTGGCCGGCACCGTGATGCGCTTCGTGCCACCGGTCGCCGCCCTCGCCGACGGGCCGGTGCGCTTCGACGGCGACCCGCACGCCCGCACCAGGCCGATGGACCAGGTGCTGGACGCGTTGCGCGACCTCGGCGCGCACATCGAGGACGAGGGACGCGGCACGCTCCCCTTCGCCGTCCGCGGCGCGGGCCGGATGCGCGGCGGACGGGTCACCATCGACGCGTCGGCGTCTTCGCAGTTCGTCTCCGCCCTGCTGCTGGCAGGTGCCCGCTACGACGAGGGCGTCGACGTCGTCCACGACGGCAAGCCGGTCCCGTCCCTCCCGCACATCGAGATGACCGTCGCCGAGCTCCGTCGTCACGGCGTGGAGGTCGACGACTCCGACCCGAACCGCTGGCGGGTGCTCCCGGGCCCGGTGTGCGCCGTCGACGTCGACGTCGAGCCCGACCTGTCCAACGCCGCGCCGTTCGTGGCCGCGGCGGTGGCGACCGGCGGAGAGGTCACCGTCCGCGACTGGCCGGCGCAGACCACCCAGGCCGGGGACGCCCTGCGCGGGATCGTCGCCCAGATGGGGGCAGAGGTCCGGCTCGACGACGCCGGCCTCACCGTCACCGGTCCGGACCAGGTGCACGGCGTCGACCTGGACCTGCACGACGTCGGCGAGCTCACCCCGGCGGTAGCGGCACTGTGCGCGTTGGCCGACTCCCCCAGCCACCTGCGCGGCATCGGCCACATCCGGGGTCACGAGACCGACCGTCTCGCCGCGCTCGCCCGGGAGCTCACCGCGCTCGGCGGGGACGTCACGGAGACCCCTGACGGGTTACGGATCGCCCCTGCGCCGCTGCACGGCGGCACCTTCCACACCTACGCCGACCACCGGATGGCGCACGCCGCGGTCATCGTCGGACTCGCGGTCGACGGCGTCGGCGTGGAGAACGTCGGTACGACGGCCAAGACCTTCCCCGGCTTCGCCGAGGCCTGGACGAGGCTGTTCTAGGTGGCCGCGCGCAGCTACGAGCACTACGCCGAGGAAGGGAAGTTCGACCGTCCCCGGCGACACACTCGTCCGCGCACCAAGGAACGACCCAGCTACGACGACGCGGTCACCGCCCGGGTGGTCACGGTCGACCGCGGCCGGCTGACCTGCCTGATCGAGGAGGACGGCGAGCTCCGCAGCGTGGTGGCGATGAAGTCGCGTCCCCTGGGTCGCAAGGGTGTGGTCGTCGGTGACCGGGTGCGCCTGGTCGGCGACGTCTCCGGCGCCGACGGCAGCCTGGCCCGGATCGTCGAGATCGAGCCGCGCAGCACGGTGCTGCGACGCACCGCCGACGACAGCGACCCGGTCGAGCGGGTGATCGTGGCCAACGCCGACCAGCTCGTCGTGGTCGCCGCACTGGCCGACCCCGAGCCGCGACCGCGGTTGATCGACCGCGCGCTGGTCGCGGCGTACGACGCTGGGCTCGACCCGCTCCTGTGCCTGACCAAGCCCGACCTGGCGGACCCGGAGACCCTGCTGTCCACCTACCGGCCCCTCGGCGTGCCGGCAGTGGTGACCCGGCGCGGCGAGGAGCTGGGCGACATCCGGGCGCGGCTGGCCGGGCACACCAGCGTGCTCGTCGGGCACAGCGGCGTGGGCAAGTCCACGCTGGTCAACGGCCTGGTCCCGGGCACCGACCGGGCGATCGGCCACGTCAACGCGGTCACCGGCCGCGGCCGGCACACCTCGACGTCGGCCCTGATGCTGCGCCTCCCGCCCACCGAGGATCTCGCCGCGGGCTGGATCGTCGACACGCCCGGCATCCGCTCCTTCGGGCTGGCCCACGTGGAGCCGGAGCGGCTGATCGGTGCGTTCCCGGAGCTGGCCGCGCTCACCTCCGACTGTCCGCGTGGCTGCACCCACGGTGAGGGCGAGCCCGAGTGCGCGCTCGACGACGCCGTCGACGCGGGCACGTTGGAGCCCGAGCGGCTCGAGTCGTTCCGTCGGTTGCTGTCCAGCCGGGAGCGCGCAGAGGGCGACTAGCCCCACACCGCGCGAGCACCGGCGTCGCCGGTCAGGACCACCACGACGATCACCGCGACCGCGGCGATGACCAGCAGCAGGGCGAGCGGCTTCTCCAACGCGGGCACCGCGCCGTCGCGGGCGCCCCGGCCGCTCGGCAGCGGCGTACGACTGCTCAGCACGAACGACGCGACCAGCAGCACCACCGCGAAGGCCAGGGTCACCCACAGCAGCAGCTCACCGAGCTCGGCGTGGTCCTCCACGATCGGCTCCAGCTGCTCGTGGGCCTCGAGGTACTCCTCGCCGGAGGTCTTCGCCACGAAGACCGTGACCAGGCTGACCAGCCCCAGCGCCAGCGAGGGCCACCGGGCCAGCCAGCGCCAGCGCGGCACGGCTGCGAACACCAGGGCGGCCAGCGCCGCGAGCGGCGTGAACACCACCGCGGCGTGCACCACGAGGAAGTGGAGGGGAAGTCCGCCGATCTGCATGCCGGCAAGAGTAGCCAGGGACGAGGAAGGTCGGACCCTGTCCTTTCGGGCAGGTCCGGCGCAGCGGGACCAACCCGGCATGCCGCGCCGGACTCGGCATCGGCTGGGCATAGCCTGTGGAGATGCCCAGCAACTTCACCGACGACCTCCGGCTCGCGCACGTGCTGGCCGACGACGCCGACGCGCTGACCACGAGTCGGTTCAAGGCGATCGACCTGCACGTGCACACCAAGCCGGACCTGACCCCGGTCAGTGACGCGGACGAGTCGGTCGAGGAGGGCATCCGGCGGACCCTCTCGCGCGCCCGCCCCCGCGACGCCGTCATCGGCGAGGAGCACGGCACGAGCGGGCACAGCCAGCGGCGTTGGGTCGTCGACCCGATCGACGGCACGAAGAACTACATCCGCGGCGTGCCGGTGTGGGCGACGCTGATCGCACTGATGGTCGACGACGAGGTGGTCGTCGGCTGCGTCTCCGCACCGCAGCTGAACCGTCGCTGGTGGGCCTCCCAGGGCGGCGGTGCCTGGACCGGCCGGTCCCTGCTGCGCGCCGCGCCCTGCCAGGTCTCCGACGTCGCCCGGCTCGACGACGCGTCGCTGTCCTACTCCTCGCTGACCGGCTGGGAGGAGCGCGGCCGGCTCGAGGACTTCCTGGCGCTGAACCGGCGGTGCTGGCGCAGCCGGGCGTACGGCGACTTCTACAGCTACATGCTCGTCGCCGAGGGCGCGGTCGACGTGGCGGCCGAGCCCGAGCTCGCGCTCCACGACATGGCGGCGCTCGACGTCATCGTGCGCGAGGCCGGCGGCCGGTTCAGCTCGCTGGACGGCACCCCCGGCCCGGGCGGCGGCAACGCGCTGGCGACCAACGGCCGGCTGCACGACCAGGCGCTGGCCTTCCTGGGCAGCCTGCCCGACGACCTCGACGACCCCGACTCCGCGCCGCGCGGCGGTGGCTCGGTGCACGACCTCAGTGCGCGTCGACGCGGTCCGGCCTCGACGGACGGTCCGGAGTCACACTCCACCACCTGAGCAGGACCGGGGCGAGCAGCAGTCCGGCCAGGTCGAACCAGGCGTAGCCGCCCGCGGCGCCCGAGGGCGGGTTTCCGATGCTGATCCAGCCGGTGGGGTCGCGGGGCTGCCATTGCCACACCCCCAGCGCGGTGCCGAGCAGCTCGAGGTAGGAGACGACGACGAACGCGCCGACGTAGACCCCGGTGGAGGGGCCCCACACCAGGAACGCCGCCAGGCAGGCGAACCAGAACGCGCCCAGCGCATCCGAGCGGTCGGCGAGCAGCACGCCGTACGACGCCCACGCCCCACCGGCCAGCAGCACGACCACCGCGCAGCGGCGCAGGTGCCGCCTGACGAACCGGGTGCGGCCAAGCGCCAGCGCCGAGAGGTAGACCAGCCCGTGCCCGGGTGGCACGAACCACGGCACGTTGTCGAAGCGGTAGACGTAGACCTCCAGGGTGGGGCTGAAGACGTACTCGACCGCGGTCGCGAAGAGGACCACGACGGCCGTCTGCACCCGCACCAGCGGGCTCGCCCTGAGCGCCGCCACCAGCAGGACCGCCCAGGTCGCCAGGCCGAGCAGGCGCTGCTCGAGCAGGGAGGCCCCGGGCTCCCCCGCCGCGTCCAGGCACAGCACCAGGGACAGCCAGGTCATCATCGCGAGCGCGGCGGCGGCGCCCGGGACGGTGCCCCGGGGCAGCTCCCCGGCCGCCCGCGCCTGCCGCCCGCTCATCGGGTCATCCAAGCACGGCCAGGCACCTACCCATCGGCGAGGTTTGTGACTAGCCTTCCCTCAACTGCTCGAGCGGCACCCGCGGGAGGTTGCTGATGCGGATCAACGAGGTCCTTGCGGCCAAGCCCAGCCACGAGGTGGTCACGGTCCCGCCCGGTGCGACCGTGCGCGAGCTGGTGGCCCTGCTCTCGCAGCACAACGTGGGCGCCCTGATCGTGAGCCGGGACGGCTCGAGCGTGGACGGCATCGTCTCCGAGCGCGACGTGGTCCGGCGGCTCCACGAGGACGCCGCGGTGCTCGACGCGTCCGTCGACTCGATCATGACCGCCGACGTGCACACCTGCGAGGGGCACGCCACGGTGAACGAGCTGATGCAGGTGATGACCGAGCAGCGGATCCGGCACGTCCCCGTGGTCAAGGACGGCGCGCTCACCGGCATCATCAGCATCGGCGACGTGGTGAAGAGCCGGATCAGCGAGCTGCAGTTCGAGCGCGACCAGCTCGACAGCTACGTGCACACCGCCCAGTAGCAGAACACCACGGTATGCAGCCGATCTGCAGCTGCCCATGGTGTTCGCGCCATGGGAGGCGGGAGATCGCCATGGTCAGCGTGTCGTACGACGCCTCCCGAGCGCGCGCAGCACCGGACCGGTCGCCAGCACCAGCGCGCCGGCCAGCACCGACGTCCACGGCAGCGTGACCACCAGCAGGACGCACCCGGCGGCGCCGACGTCCTGCAGCACGCGCGGGAACCGCCGGTGCCGACCCCGCTGGGCACGGGCGGACAGGTTCGCGACCAGGTAGTAGACCAGCACGCCCACCGACGAGAAGCCGATCACCCCGCGCAGGTCGGTCACCAGCACCAGCAGGCACACCACCAGCCCGACGGCGACCTGAGCCCGGTGCGGCACCTGGTAGTGCGGATGGACCGCGGCCAGCCAGCGTGGCAGGTCGCCCTCCCGGGCCATCGCCAGTCCGGTGCGTCCGACACCGGCGATCAGCGCGAGCAGCGCCCCCAGGGCGGCCGCGACCGCGCCGACCCGGACCAGAGGCACCAGCGCGGGCCACCCTGCCGTCCGCACCACGTCGACCAGCGGCGCCGGGCTGTCCGCCAGGGCGGTCGGGCCGAGGACCAGCAAGGCGGTGCCCGCGACCGCGGCGTACACGAGCACGGTCAGGCCCAGCGCCAGCTGGACCGCCCGCGGGATGGTGCGGGCGGGGTCCCGGACCTCCTCGCCGAGCGTGGCGATACGCGCGTAGCCGGCGAAGGCGAAGAACAACAGACCGCCGGACTGCAGTACGCCGTACCAGCCGTGGCTCGGCCCCTCCCCCAGCCGGACCGGCTGCGCGCCCCCGACCCCGGCGAGGACCACGGCGGCGAGGGCGACCAGGACGACGACGACCAGGACCCGGGTGAGCCGGGCGGTGCGGGTGATCCCGCGGTAGTTGACCGCGGTCAACGCGAGCACCACGGCGACGGCGAGAGGACGCTGCCACGGGCCGGGGACGGCATAGGCGGCGACGGTGAGCGCCATCGCGGCACAGCTCGCGGTCTTGCCGACCACGAAGCCCCAACCGGCCAGGAAGCCCCAGCCGGGCCCGAGCATCCGCCGGCCGTAGAGGTACGTGCCGCCCGAGCTCGGGAACTGCGCGGCCAGCTGCGCCGAGGAGGTGGCGTTGCAGTAGGCGACCACCGCGGCCACCAGCAGCCCGACCAGCAGCAGCGACCCGGCAGCGGCCGCGGCCGGCGCGAAGGCGGCGAAGACGCCGGCGCCGAGCATCGAGCCCAGCCCGATGAGCACCGCGTCCCCGGTCCCCAGGCGGCGGCCCAGTGCCGGGTACGAGCGTTCAGGAGGCGACGGGGGTGGCTGGGACCTCTCGGGCGACACACCTGCCTCCTGTGCACAGACCGTCGACGCCCGACGCTGGGCCGGGCCGGGCCGGGCGCACTCCACGCTACGCCGTTCCCGCCCACCGGATAGGTTGGCACGACGCCCCCAACCCCGACGAGAGGCCCGCCATGACCCAGCCCGAGAAGCCCGAGATCGACTTCCCGTCCGACCCGCCGCCGCAGGACCTGCAGGTCACCGAGATCGCCGAGGGCGACGGTCCGGAGGCAGCCGCCGGCCACACGGTCTCCGTGCACTACGTCGGGGTCGCCCACTCCACCGGCGAGGAGTTCGACGCCTCCTACAACCGTGGCGAGCCGCTGAGCTTCCGGCTGGGTACCGGCCAGGTCATCTCCGGCTGGGACCAGGGCGTGCAGGGGATGAAGGTCGGCGGCCGGCGCCAGCTGGTGATCCCACCGCACCTCGCGTACGGCGACCGCGGCGCCGGCGGGGTGATCAAACCGGGCGAGACGCTGATCTTCGTGGTCGACCTGGTCGGCGTTCGCTGACCGGACCGGGGACCCGGGCGGTCACCGGCTAGCCGACCCGAACCGTTTCGTCGCCGACGGTGACGATGTCGCCGGGCGCCAGTTGGCGACCGCGCCGGGTCTCCGGCTCACCGTTGACCAGCACCGCTCCTTCGAGCAGCAGCGGCTTGGCGTCGGCTCCGGTGTCGACCAGGTCGGCCAACTTGAGGAACTGACCCAGCCGGATCGTGCCGCCTCGGGTGGTCACCTCGCGGGGAGTGCCCTGCAGGGACGCGCCGGATGCGCCGGACGCGGGCGGGAAGCGGGGGTCGGGGTCGGGCACAGGCCCATCCTGCCACCCGAACGCCACGGGACCGTCACCCGGCCGACGCTCACAGCAGCAGCGACACGGCGTGGATCAGCACGCCGACCAGGCCGCCGACGATCGTGCCGTTGATCCGGATGAACTGCAGGTCCTTGCCGACGTGCAGCTCGATCTTGCGGGCGGCCTCCTGCCCGTCCCACCGGTCGATGGTGTGGGTGATCACCGCGGTCAGCTCGTCGCCGTAGCGTCCCACGGCGAAGACCACCAGGTCGGCGGCGTACCCGTCGAGCCGTTCACGCAGCGCCGCGTCGCCGACCAGCTGCCGTCCGAAGGCGGTGAGCTCCTGCTCCCCTCGGCTGCGGACCAGCCCGCGCGGGTCGTCCAGCGACTCGAGCAGCGCCTTGCGGAAGGCGTTCCACAGCGAGGTCGCGGTGACCACAAGCTGCGGGTGGCCGAGCACCCGTTCCTTGAGCCGCTCGGCGCGCTCCTGGGTGGCGGCGTCGTGCAGCAGGTCCCGGGCGAGCTGGGCGAGCATCGAGTCGAGCGCGTCACGGGCGGAGTGGTGCGGGTCGCGACGGATCTCCTCCACCCAGGCCACCGCCTCGACGTGAAGGCGGTGGGTCACCCGGTCGTTGAGTGCGGCCGGTGACCACCAGGGCGCGCGCTCGCCGACCACGTCGGTGAAGGTATCCTCGTTCTCGACCAGCCAGCGGTGTGCCTCGTCCAGCGCCAGATCCACCAACCCGTGGTGCGCGCCGTCGCGCACCACCTCGGCCAGCAGGGACCCGACCACCGGGCTGATCGGCTCGACGACCAGGCGAGGGAGCAGCGCCTCCTGGACCAGCGCCACCATGTCCTCGTCACGCACCCGGCGCAGCCCGGTGCTGAGCAGGCCGGCCGCCTCGTCCACGACCCGGCGACTGTGCTCGCCGGAGGTGAGCCACTCCCCCACGCGGCGGCTGACCTCGGCGACCCGCATCCGGTCGCGGATCACCGCCTCCTGGAGGAAGTTCTCCGCGACGAAGTCCTGCAGGCTGCGGCCCAGCAGCTCCTTGCGGCGCGGAATCAGGGCGGTGTGCGGCACCGGCACCCCGAGCGGGTGGCGGAACAGCGCGGTAACGGCGAACCAGTCCGCGATCGCGCCGACCATGGACGCCTCGGCGCCGGCGTTCACGAAGCCCCAGAACCCGCCCGCCCCGCGGGTGAGCAGGTAGACCGCGGCCGCGAGCACCAGCAGCGAGAGCGCCAGGGCCCGCATCCGGCGCAGCGCGCGGCGGCGCTCGGCGTCCAGAGCGGGGTCCGGGGTCAGGATCTGCAGGCTCATCGCCGCCGATTCTGCCCCAGTGAGGGCCCCGGTCCGGACGCACCACGCTATCCGGACGGGACCGTCGACGGGGCACAGGTGGGACGAAAGCCCCTGGGCCCACTGCCCCGGAGCCAGGAGCGTGCAAGGGCAGCACGAGCACCCAGTGAGGAAGGCCCATGACGCAGCAGGACTCTCGCCACGCCACCAGCCGTCCCGACAGCCGGCGCACCCGGGTGGGCACCAGCGCCGATCGGGCGCGGTTCTGGGCCGGCCTCAACCGGCGTGACCCCGAGGCGGAGTCGACGCAGCCACCGGAGCACGCGCCACCGCAGGACCCGACGGCCCCTGCTGGGCACCGGCGCCGGGATCAGTCGACCTCTCGGGGCGCGGACACCGACTCCTCGGACGCGTGAGCCTCCGGCCTCTGCTCGGAGCCGGTCTCGCGCCGCGGCCGGGGGCGGGCCGCCGGTACTGCCAGGGCGGAGGGCACCAGCAGCACGGCCACCACCAGCAGGGCGTGCAGCACCCCGACCCGGTCGCCGAGCGCACCCAGAGCGGGCGGACCGGCGAGGAAGGCGGTGTAGCCGATCGTCGAGACGACGCTGACCCGCGCCGCCGCGTGCGCCGGGTCGTCGGCTGCCGCGCTCATCCCCACCGGGAAGCCCAGTGACGCGCCCGTCCCCCACAGCACGATGCCGGCGATCACGAGCCCCGGGCCGCTGCCGAAGACCACGCCGCAGACGCCTACCGCCGCCATCGCCATGGTGACCCACAGCACCGGCAGCCTGCCGTAGCGGTCCAGCACCAGCGGCCCGGTCATCCGCCCGGCGGTCATCGCGGCCACGAACAGCGCGAACCCGCTCGCGCCGACCCAGGCGGGGACCTGGTAGCCGTCCACCAGCGCCACCGCGAGCCAGTCGTTGGCGACCCCCTCGGTCAGCGCCAGGGCGAGCACCATCAACCCCAGGACCAGGGTGCGCGGCTCGGTCCAGGCCTCCAGCGGGTGGCGCGGGCGCCCCGGAGCCGAGCCGTGAGCGTGCGACGTGTCGCCGGCCGGCAGGAAGCGTCGTACGGCCACTGCTGGCGCGAGGGCGACCAGCACGGCCACCGCGCTCAGGTGCGCGACCACGGGTACGCCGAGGCCGGCCGCGGCCGCACCCGCACCCGCGCCGGCCACCGTGCCGAGGCTGAAGGCGGCGTGGAACCGCGGCATGATCGTGCGTCGCGCGGCGCGCTCGACTGCGGCCCCCTCGACATTCATCGCGACGTCCCACACGCCGGAGCCGAAGCCGAGCAGCAGCAGTCCCGTCGCGGTCAGCCACACCTGCTCGGTCACCACGCCCGTGCCCGCGGCGACGAGTCCCGCGGCGTCGACCACCGCGGCGGAGGCCACCACCCGGGCGGCGCCGAAGCGGTGCACCCACGTGCCGGCGGCCGGGAGCGCGACGAGCGAGCCGACCGAGAGCGCGAGCAGCACGGTGCCCAGCTGCCCGGGGGTCAGGCCGAGCAGCGCGCGTGACTCGGGGATCCGGGAGACCCAGCTGGCGAAAGCGAGCCCGTTCAGGGCGAACACCACCGCGACGGCGTTGCGCGCCGCGCCTACGGTGGCGCTCGGCGGCGCGGGGCGGCCGCTGCTGGTCGGTCTGGTCATCGCTCGAGAAGTCTGACAGTCGCCGCCGACCACGCGGCGCGTTGCCCGTCTGGCAGGATGGCGCCCCATGAGCAAGACCGTGATCACGTTCGGCACGTTCGACGTCTTCCACGTGGGTCATCTGCGGGTGATCGAGCGTGCCGCCTCGCTCGGCGACCGGCTGGTGGTGGGCGTGTCCGCGGACGCGCTCAACGAGCGCAAGAAGGGCCGGGCGCCGGTGTTCTCCCAGGAGGAGCGGCTCGAGATCGTCGCCGCACTCAAGCCCGTCGACGCGGTCTTCGTCGAGGAGAGCCTCGAGCTCAAGCGGCAGTACATCCTCGAGCACGAGGCCGACGTGCTGGTGATGGGCGACGACTGGTCCGGGAAGTTCGACGAGCTCGAGGACATCTGCGAGGTCGTGTACCTGCCCCGCACCCCGGCGATCTCCACCACGGCGCTGATCGAGAAGATCTCGAACGCCGAGTAGCCCTCCCGTCCGGTTTCCGGACACGGCACCGTTCGATCCCGGAACGCGGTGCGCGGAGCCGGCGCGCGCGCAACACCTGGTGCGCATGGTTGCATGTCTGTGCAATGCACAATCCTGCAAGGCGATTTTCACGCTCAGCGGGACAGGGTGAGCGATCTGGGGCGCCCGCACCTCTTTACATGTGATGCCCAATTTGTTGAGGTATCGGGCGTTGTGACGCAGCACGCGTCCGACATCCGCACGCTTGAGCCACCAGGCGTACGGGTCCTGTGATCAGTCCCCAGGAGGATCTCCGTGAATCGACGCACTCTCGGCGTCATCGGCGGGACCGCCACCCTCACGCTGCTGGCTACCGCCGCCGTGCAGGGCTCGGCCTTCGCCGCACCACCGGCCAACCCCGGCTCCCTGAAGTCCACCACCACCAAGCACAAGGCCGACGACCGGCCCGACCACCTCGCCCAGCGCGATCGCGCGATGACCGCGCACGCCAAGGAGCTCGTGGCCCGCGGCGAGGCCACCCCGCAGAAGCGCGGCGGCTCGTCGTCGGTCAAGGTCGCCCCCGGCCAGTGGGTCGAGTACGAGACCGAGGACACCGGGCAGATCCTGTCCATGCTCGTCGAGTTCGGCGACAAGGAGGACCCCCGCTTCCCCGGTACGAAGTACGAGGGCCTGCCCGCCGGCCCCACGCACAACAACATCCCGAAGCCGGACCGCACCCCGGGCGACTCGACGTACGACAACTCGACGTACTGGGTCGACGACTTCGACCGCGAGCACTACCTGGACATGTTCTTCAAGGGGCTGCCCGAGCAGGGCGGCGAGTCCTTCCGGGACTCCTACAAGGAGATGTCCTCGGGCCGCTACCTGGTCGACGGCGACGTCACCGACTGGGTGCAGGTGCCCTACCACGAGGCCAGCTACGGCCTCACCGAGTCCAACCAGGACATGACCCGGTTCATCGACGACACCGCCGAGGCCTGGCTGGACAAGGCCAAGGCCGACGGCGTCGACCCCGCGGAGTACCTCTCGCAGTTCGACCAGTGGGACCGCTACGACCACGACGGCGACGGCAACTTCGACGAGCCGGACGGCTACATCGACCACTTCCAGGCCATCCACGCCGGCGAGGGCGAGGAGGCCGGGGCCCCGGAGTGGGCCATCTGGTCGCACCGCTGGGCGGTCAACCCCAGCGCGCCGGTCGGCCCCGAGGGCGCGAAGCAGGGCGGCATCGAGATCGGTGACACCGGCTACTGGATCCGTGACTACACCACCGAGCCGGAGAACGGCGGCCTGGGCGTCTTCGCCCACGAGTTCGGCCACGACCTCGGCCTGCCCGACCTCTACGACACCGCCGGCGGCGACAACGGGACCGCGTTCTGGACGCTGATGAGCTCCGGCTCGTGGCTCAACCACGGCGGCGAGGCGATCGGCACCACCCCCAACCACATGGGTGCGTGGGAGAAGCTGCAGCTCGGCTGGCTCGACTACGAGACCGTCGAGGCGGGCGAGAGCGGCAAGTACCAGCTCGGCCCGGCCGAGCACGCCACCAAGAAGGACCAGGCGTTGCTGGTGAACCTGCCGCCGCACACCGTGACCACGGACTACGGCGACGCCCCCGAGGGCAGCAACTACTTCTACTCCGGTCGCGGCAACCACCGCACCGCGACGATGACCAGCCCGTCGTTCACCGTCCCCGACGGCGGCCAGCTGACCGCCCAGGTCCGCTACGCGATCGAGGACGACTGGGACTACGCCTTCGCCGAGATCTCCACCGACGGCGGTGCGTCGTTCACCCCGGTCGAGACGAACCTGTCGACCAGCACCGACCCGAACAACCAGAACGACGGCTACGGCATCACCGGCTGCTCCGGTGAAGCCGAGGACGCCGACCCGGAGGATCCGTGCGAGGACCCGGCGTGGGTTGACCTGACCGCCGACCTGAACCAGTACGCCGGCCAGGACGTGCAGCTGCGCTTCCGGATGTTCAACGACGCCGGCTACAACGAGCTCGGCTACTTCGTCGATGACATCGCCGTCGGCGACGCGCTCACCGAGGGCGCCGAGGACGGCGCGGCCGACTGGACGCTGGACGGCTTCTCGGTCGTGGAGAACGGCGAGGTGTCCCACACCTACAACCACTTCTACATCGCCGAGAACCGTCAGTACGTCGGCTACGACACCACCCTGGAGCAGGGCCCGTACAACTTCGGCTGGGGCGGCACGCAGCCCAACCGGGTCGAGCGGTTCCCCTACCAGAACGGTCTGCTGGTCTCCTACTGGAACACCCAGTACGCCGACAACAACACCAGCCAGCACCCGGGTGGCGGCCTGATCCTGCCGGTCGACGCCCGCGCCGAGGCGCTGCGCTGGGACGACGAGGACGGCACGGTCGCTCGCAACCGGATCCAGGCCTTCGACGCCACCTTCGGCACCGAGGCCACCGACCCGATCAGCCTGCACCGTGAGTACATCGACGACGCCAACGGGAACGGTAAGTTCGACGAGGGCGAGCTGCGGATGTCGCACCTCAACGTGGGTCGTCAGGCCCCGGTCCGCACGTTCGACGACTCCGACCCGACGGCCTACTGGGACAAGGCCAACCCGGGTGGCAGCGTGATCGTGGGCGGCACCGGCACGACGATCGGCGTGCACAACTCCACGAAGAACGGGAAGATGATGGTGACGGTCGGTCGCTGACCGGCACATCGCCAACCCTCACGAGGGCCGGAGAGCTTGCTCTCCGGCCCTCGTGCCGTGTTCGGCTGGCGGACGCGTCGCGATGCTGTGCGGCGAACGGGTCAGACCGCGGCGCTGTGCGGTGAGCGGGTCAGACCGCGGCGCTGGGCGGTGAGCGGGTCAGACCGCGCGGGCGCGCCGCTCGGCGGCGAGGCCGGCCACGGCCAGCGCCAGCCCGTCGACCTCGTGCACGGTCATCACCTGGCCACCGTCGCGCTGGGCGGCGAGCCGCTCGGGCTCGATCCCGGAGGCCTGTGCCATCGCCTCGAGGGTGATACCGGCGTTGGACGCGAGGCGCAGCACGAACGCGAGGCCCGGCTCGGCCAGCGTCGCGGCATCGGCCATCCGGCGGATCGCGTTCGCGAAGCTGGTCGCCTGCTCGAGCGTGGCGACCTGGCCGTCCACGAGCAGGCGGGGCGCGGTGTCGCCCACCTGCACGAGCTGGACGTTCAGCGGTCGCGCGAGGGTGTCCACCCGGGTGTCCGCGCTCGCGTGCGTGTGCCGCCCGGCGCCCGGACCGGCCACGCACCACGGCGGGCACGATCCGGTGGCGGCCTCGTCCTGGTCGCGCTCCGGCGCGACGTCATCGTTCGTCTGGTCCTGCTGCTCGTCGGTCTCGTCGAGCACGTTCAACTCGGTCATGGCGGGCCCCCCAGCCAGTAGATGTGACCTGCCCCCAAAAGCCCGAGCCTCCCGCAGGTACTTTCCTCATTGTGCGCGGCCGGGGCCACGCCGTCAGACATTTCGGCTGATTCGGAACGTCGGTCGGGGGACAGCCTCCCCCGGGGGCAGCACGCGTTCGGCGCGAAAGGTACGCCGGGGGCGCCTCGCGGCAGCACGTTCGCGCCACACGCGCGACCATCCGGCCGCGAAAGGCCAGGGTCGGGCCAGGTTCAGGCCAGGAACGCCAGGTACGCGCCCACGACGGCCGGCAGGGTGCCCAGCAGCAGCCACGGGCTCAGCGGCCGCCGTCGGTGGATCAGCAGCGCGGTGGCCACAGCGACCATCCCGAACAGGGCGGCGATCACCAGCAGCGCGATCGTCGAGTCGAGGCGGTCGGCGGGCATGAACAGCGCCGCGATCACCAGCCCGGCCGCGAGGTGCTCGATGGTGATCACGGCGAGGGTGGAGAGCACCCAGCGCTGCACCTGGCTCAGGCTCATCGGCTCGGGGTTCTGCGGACGCTGCTGACCCGGCACCATCAGGTGCTTGCGCGGGCGGGGCCGGCGCTGCAGATCCTGGTTGCGAGGCGGGAGCCGGTCCCCGGCCGGGTGCTGGTCGCCAGCCGGGTGCTGGTTGCGCGGCGGGAGCCGGTCCCCGGCCGGGTGCTGATGGCTGGTCTGGCGGTGGTCGCTCATGGACCGGATCACTCCTCCAGCGGCACGGGGCCGGACGGGGTACCCCCGTAGCCGATGGGCAAACCGGCGTAGTTCTCGGCCAGGCCCGCCGCGCCGGCGTGCGAGGAGGCGACCCAGCGCAGCTGGGACATCTGCAGCTGCGCGTCGAAGTCGTCGCCGGAGGTGTGCAGCATGCTGGTCATCCACCAGGAGAAGTGGGTGCACCGCCACACGCGGCGCAGTGCATCGTCGGAGTAGCGGTCCACCAGCTCGCTCGACCCGTCACGCATCCAGGCGACCAGGGCGCGCGCGAGCAGGGCGACGTCGGCGATGGCCAGGTTGAGTCCCTTGGCGCCGGTGGGCGGGACGATGTGTGCGGCGTCCCCGGCCAGGAACAGTCGCCCGTGCCGCATCGGGGTGGACACGAAGCTGCGCATCGGCAGGATGCTCTTCTCGGTGATGGGGCCGGGCTCGAGGTGCCAGCCGTTCTGCCCGTGCCCGAGCCGGTCCGCCAGCGCGTCCCAGATCCGCTGGTCGGACCAGCCGGCGATGTCGTCGTCGGGGTCGACCTGCAGGTAGAGCCGGCTCACCGACGGCGAGCGCAGGCTGTGCAGCGCGAACCCGTCCGGGTGCCAGGCGTAGATCAGCTCGTCGGTCGAGGGCGCGACGTCGGCGAGCACGCCCAGCCAGGCGTAGGGGTAGGTGCGCTCCCAGGTCCGCTGCCGGGCGTGCGGCACCGCCTGGCGCGAGGGGCCGTGGAAGCCGTCGCAGCCGGCGACCACGTCGGCCTCCAGGGTGTGGGGCACCCCGTCGGCGTCGGTGAAGCGCACCACCGCCCGGTCGGACTCCAGGTCGTGCAGGGTGACGTCGCTGACCTCGTAGTACGCCGCCTGGCCGGCGGCCTCGCGAGCGCGCATCAGGTCCTTGGTGACCTCGGTCTGGCCGTAGATCCACACCGACCGTCCGACGTGGTCGACGAAGTCGATGTGGTGCCGCTCCTGCGGCCACTGCAGGTAGATGCCGCGGTGCTCGATGCCCTCCCGGTCCAGCCGCTCGCCGAGGCCGACCTCGCGCAGCAGGTCGACGGAGGAGGACTCCAGGACGCCGGCCCGGATCCGACCGAGCACGTAGTCGGCGCTGCGGTTCTCCAGCAGCACCGAGTCGATGCCTGCCTGGTCCAGCAGGTGGGCCAGGAGCAGCCCGGCCGGGCCGGCTCCGATGATCGCGACGCGTGTGCGCACGGGGATCCCTTCGTTCGACGTCAGGTGCGGGCGAGGTCGCGCTCGATCGCACGCGCGGCCTCGCGCAGCGGGGGCAGGAACTCGGACTTCGCCTTCTCCCGGGACAGCCGGCTGACGTGGGAGGAGACGTTGACCGCGGCGACGACCCGGCCGGCCCGGTTGTGCACCGGCACCGCCAGCGAGCGCAGCCCGTGCTCGAGCTCCTGGTCGACCAGGGCGTAGCCCTGCTCGCGCACCGCGTGCACGCTCTCCCGCAGCTCCTCGACGCTGCGGATGGTGTGCTCGGTGAGCGTGTCGAGCTGCACGCGGTCCAGGTAGGCCTCCAGGGCGGTGGTGTCCAGCCCGGCGAGCAGCACCCGGCCCATCGAGGTGGCGTACGCCGGGAAGCGGGTCCCCACGTTGATCGCGACGGTCATGATCCGCGAGGTGGGCACCCGGGCGACGTACACGATGTCGGCACCGTCCAGGACCGACATCGACGAGCTCTCGTGGGTCGCGCTGACCAGCCACTCCAGGTGCGGCTCGGCGATGCCAGGCAGCGACTGGCTGGACAGGTAGGCGTAGCCGAGGTCGAGGACCCGGGGAGCCAGCCGGAACAGCTTGCCGTCGAAACGCATGTAGCCCAGGTCGACCAGGGTGAGCAGGAAGCGTCGGGCCGCCGCCCGGGTGAGCCCGGTGGCCCGTGCCACGTCGCTGAGGGTCAGTTCCGGGGTGTCCGGGCCGAAGGCGGTGATCACGCCGAGGCCGCGGGCCAGGGACTGCACGAAGTGGTCCGCCCGCTGGCCATGATCCTCGCGCCCGGGATGCTGCTCGTCGATGCGGCTCACCGGCTCACCCTCTCATCCGCCGCTCCCCTGCGGCCCGTTGACGCCTCACCCGCGACCGGCCTAGAGTGGCGTTCGTCATCGTAACAGATGTACGCCATACGAACGGCCCTGCAGCGCGCCCCGCCCACGGCCCGCACCCGTCGCACCCCCGGAGGACGCCCGCCCCATGGCAGACATCACCAGCCTCCCGGAGGCGGTCGCCGGCCTGGTCCACGACGGCGACACCGTCGCACTCGAGGGCTTCACCCACCTGATCCCCACCCTGGCCGGCCACGAGATCATCCGGCAGGAGCGGCGCGAGCTCACCCTGGTGCGGATGACGCCCGATCTGGTCTACGACCAGCTGATCGGGATGGGCGTGGCCCGCAAG
>DASSVD010000064.1:0-4098 GCA_035706365.1 Nocardioidaceae bacterium | reverse complement strand
CGCGGGAGCAGGCGGAGCATCGGGTCGAGGGAGGCCCAGGTGGGCAGCACCTTCTCGATGCCGACCACGGAGACCAGCACCTCGGGCAGGGTCAGGCACATCCGGCCGTTTCCCTCGGACTCCACCACGACCAGGGTGCCGGTCTCGGCGATCGCGAAGTTCGCTCCGGAGATCGCCATCTTCGCGCGCAGGAACTTCTCGCGCAGGTGCAGCCGGGCGGCGCCGGCCAGCTCGCTCGGCTCATCGGTGAGGTCGTCGGGGGCGGCCCGCCCGGCGGCGGCCATCCGGGCCCGGAAGATCTCCCGGATCTCGGCGCGGTTGCGGTGGATCGCGGGCACCAGGATGTGGCTGGGCAGGTCGTCACCGAGCTGCACGATCAGCTCGGCCAGGTCGGTCTCCCACGCGGCGATGCCCTCCTCGGCGAGCGCCTCGTTGAGCCCGATCTCCTGGGTGGCCATCGACTTGACCTTGACCACCTCGTCGAGCTGGTGCTCGCGGGCGATGTCGGCCACGATCGCGCAGGCCTCGGCCGCGTCGCGGGCCCAGTGCACGGTGGCGCCGTTCGCGGTGAGGGTCTCCTCCAGGCGCAGCAGGTGCTGGTCGAGGTGGAGCAGGGTGTTGTCCTTGATCGCCGCACCGGCGACCCGCAGCTCCTCCCAGTCCGGCACCTCGGCGACCACCCGGGCTCGCTTGTCGCGGATGGTGTGCGTGGCGTGGGTGAGGTTGGCGCGCAACTGGGTGTCGGCCAGCGCACCCCGGGCGGCCTCGGGGAACGGCGGCATCCCCACGAACGTCGCGGTCATCGGGCTCCCTCCTCGGTGCCGGCGAGAATCTCGGCCAGGTGCATCACCCGCACCCCGGAGCGTTGCCGGGAGAGCACCCCGCCGATGTGCATCAGGCAGGAGTTGTCACCGGCGACCACCACCTCCGCGCCGGTTTCGCGCACGTGGCGTGCCTTGTCCGACCCCATCGCCACCGACGTCTCGGCGTTCTTCATCGCGAACGTGCCGCCGAAGCCGCAGCACTCCTCCGCGGCGGGCAGGTCGACCAGCCGCAGCCCCTTGACCGCCTCGAGCAGCCGGCGGGGCCGGTCGCCGACGCCCAGCATCCGCAGGCTGTGGCAGGTCGGGTGGTAGGTGACGGTGTGCGGGAAGTACGCCCCCACGTCGGTCACCCCGAGCACGTCGACGAGAAACTCGGAGAGCTCGTACGTCGGCGGGGCCGCCTCGACCGCGTCGACCAAGGCGGGGTCGCCCGAGCGCCGGGCGACCAGGCCGTGCTGGTGGCGAGCCGACCCGGCGCAGGAGCCGGACGGCGCGACGATCGCGTCGTACCCGGCGAACGCCTCGGTGTAGGTGCGCACCACCGGAACGGCCTCGTCGAGGTAGCCGGTATTGACCATCGGCTGGCCGCAGCAGGTCTGCGCCTCGGGGAACTCCACGTCCACCCCGAGGCGGCGCAGCAGCCGCACCACCGCCTGCCCGGTCCCCGGGAACATCGTGTCGTTCACGCAGGTGACCATCAACGCGACCTTCATGGACTCACCCTGCCACACCGGACCGACACCGGACCCGCGATCGTCCCGGCCCGTGAGCGGGTTTCGCCGACCCCACCAGCCGCCAGGGTCAGCCGCGCCCGAGGTACGGCATGCCGCTGGCCATGATGGTCAGGAACGGCACGTTCACCTCCAGCGGCAGCCCGGCCAGGTGCACCACCGCGTCGGCGACGTGGCGGGCGTCGAAGGTCGGCTCGGGCCGCACCTCCCCGTCGGGCTGGGTGACACCGTCGGCGAACCCGGCGGTCATGTCGGTGTGGGCGTTGCCGATGTCGATCTGCCCGCAGACGATGTCGTGGGCGCGCCCGTCCAGGGCGATCGAGCGGGTCAGCCCGGTGACGGCGTGCTTGCTGGCGGTGTAGGCGGCGCTGTGCGGACGCGGAACGTGCGCTGAGATCGAACCGTTGTTGATGATCCGTCCTCCCCGCGGCCGCTGCCGCTTCATCCGGCGTACGGCGGCCGCCGCGCACAGGAACGTCCCGGTGAGGTTGACCTCGATCGTCTGCCGCCACTGCTCCGGGTCGATCGCGTCGATCTCACCCGAGGGACCGAACGACCCGGCGTTGTTGACCAGCACGTCCACCCGCCCCCACTGCGAGACGACCGCGTCGAAGGCGGCCTCGACCTGCCCGGCGTCGGTCACGTCGGTGGGCAGCACCAGGGCGGTGCCGCCCAGCCCGGCTCCCGGTCCGCCGGCGGCCGTCTCCTCCAGGCTGCTGCGGGTGCGTCCGAGCAGGGCGACGCGGAAGTCCGCAGCGAGCAGGGCCTGCGTGATCGCGCGGCCCAGTCCCGAGCCGGCGCCGGTGACCACCACGACACCGGCGCCGGCCGAGGTGCTCTCCCCGGACGACTCCTGATCCGCCCCACCCCGGCTCGAGCCTGTCGAGACCCCGGACTGCCCCGGGTGCGCGGTGCTCTCGTTCATCCCAGCAGTGTCTCCACCACGGCGGCGGGCACCGCGTCGGGGCGGGTGAACGGCCGCTCGGCGAGCAGCTTGTCGGCCTGCTCGGCGCTGAGCCCGGCGTCGCCGACGAGCACCTGCCGCGCGTGCGCGTCGGGGAGCAGGTCGAGCCAGCGCACGGTGGCCGCGACCAGCGCGTGGGGGTCGACCTCGCCGTGCACCCGCAGCCGGGCCAGGCCACCGTCGGGGTAGACGTCGAGCCGCACGTGGGTGACCGGCGCCTGCGCCGCCTCGCCGTGGACCCGGAAGTGGTGCCGGGTGTCCGGCTGCAGCCGGGTGCGCGGCACCAGCGACACCGTCCCGGCGGCGGGCGCCGCCGTACCGTCGAGCGCCCCGGCCCCGCCTCCCCCGGACCCGTCGGATCCGGCCGCGTCGGATCCGGCCGCGTCGGCGCCGGTCAGCGCCGCCTCGCCGGGGGCGTTGCCGACGAAGTAGGAGGTGTCCACCTCCACGCGGCGTACCCGGCCCCGGGCAGCCAGCCGCACGGTCAGGTAGTCGTTGCCGTCGTCGCGGCGGCGAGCGTTCTCCCAGCCGTCGCCCATGATCCGCGCGCGTCCGGGCGAGATCACCTGCAGCGGCGAGGAGTAGAACATGTTGGAGCAGGCGACCACGTCGCCCCCCAGCTCCAGCGCGGCCAGGTCGATCGTCCCGGTGAGCAGCCGCGGGTCGGGCACCGGCTCGCCGTGCACGCGGAACCGCGCGACCCCGCCGTCGGGGTAGATCGAGAGCCGCACGTGGGTGAACCGGCGCGGGTCCTCGACTTCGAAGAAGTTGTCGCTGTCGCCGGCGATGTCCGAGCGCGGCACCAGGCTGACCCAGGTCGCGGCCTCCAGCTCGGCCGGTGACGGGTACCCCTCCACGCTGGTGGCCTCGACCGAGGCGTGCGGCGGGTAGTTCCCGGTGAACCAGGAGGTGTCCACCACCACGCCCCGGACCACCCCGGGCACGCCAAGCCGCACCACCGCGTAGTCGTGCCCGGGCTCGCGTCGCCGCCGGGTCTCCCACCCGTCGTAGGTCTTGCCCTTGTGGCCGAACTCCTCGGTGGAGAAGACCGCCCGGCCCGGCTTGATCAGGTTCTCCCGCTCGGCGAACAGCTCGTCGTTGGCCAGCACCACGCTGCCGGCCAGGGCGCGCGAGGCAAGGTCGGGCAGCCGGGTGAAGTCCGGGGCGTCGGCGGTGCGGTCGGGGGTCATGACTCTCCTCTGGTCAGGAACCGCCCGCGCGGCTCCGCGTCGATGTCGATCCGCTCGCCGCGCAGCCAGGTGGAGCGGACCACGCCGGCCAGCTCGGCGCCGGCGTACGGCGTGACGGGGTTCTTGTGGTGCAGGTGCGTCGCATCGACCACCCGGGTCTGCTCGGGGGCGAGGACGCAGAAGTCCGCGTCGCGGCCGGGCGCGATCGCGCCCTTGCCGGTCAGCCCGGTCTGCAAGGCCGGCGCCTGGGCCATCCAGCGCGCCACGTCGCCGAGCCCGAACCCGCGGGAGCGCGCCCCGGTCCACACCGCGGCCAGGCCGAGCTGCAGCGAGGAGACCCCGCCCCACGCCCGGCCGAAGTCGCCGGAGTCCAGGCACTTCAGGTCCGC
>DASSVD010000063.1:0-12091 GCA_035706365.1 Nocardioidaceae bacterium | reverse complement strand
CCTGGGCGACGTCCTCGGCGTCGTCGCGACACCCGAGCACGCGGGCGGCGACGCCGACCACGCGCGGGTAGGTGGCACGGAAGACCTGCTCGAGGTCCGCGCGGCCAGCGCCGCGTCGCGGATCACCGGCCACCGCCGCCTGGTCCCTTCGCTCGGCGCGCCGGACCACGCCGACGCCGTTCGCCACGATGCTCACACCAGGTAAGCACCGCCGGGGCCGGCTTTGTGACATCGGTCCACGAGAATTGCTGGGTAGGCTCGAAGCACCATGGAAGAGATGAAGGCGCGCCGGGTCGTGGACGCCCTGCGAGACCGCGGCACCAACGCAGACCTGGCCCGGGTCGGGGTGTACCAGTTCGGCGTGGTCGTGCACCTGCCCGACGGGCGCGAAGCCACCTGGGACTCCGACGGAACCGCCGCGCTGGAGGCGCAGGTGATGCGCAACGGCATGCTGGTCGGCTTCGTGCCGGTCATCGAGGGGTCGCAGGACTACTCCGAGGAGCAGATCATCGACACCATCCGCGGCACCGACTACGACCAGCCGATCGCCACCCGTCGGAGTACGCCACCGCCGGCCGCCCCTCCGCTGCCGCGTCGCGGCGGGCTCTTCCGTCGCTTCATGGACGGCTTCCGCTACCGCTGACGCGGGCTCGGCCGGCCAGCGACGGCCGGTGGCCGTGCCCGGTTCAGCCCGAGTGGTCCTCGGAGGCCCGCGCCCGTACGACCCGGGGCCGGCTGATCAGGTAGACCATCACCACCAGCGCGCACGCGCCGATGATCCGGTTCAGGTCGAAGGCGGGGCGCCAGGACACCTCGCCGTCCTTGATCACGTAGGCGCCGGCGGGACGGCCGTTGACGCCGAAGCCGCCCCCTTCGCCCTCCTGTCCCTTCTCGTCGTGGCCGCCACCGCCGCCGGCCCCGCCGCTGACCACGGCGGCCGGGATGACGGTCAGGCCGTCCTTCTCGAACGGCTCGGCGTACACGCGCTTGACCGAGATCGAGTCGCGGGCCGAGGTGAGGACTTCTGCGAACTTCATCGGGGTCTCCTGTTCTCGACGGCATCTGGTCCACCGTCGGTCCGGGAGGGGGCTTGCAGCAGGGCTGAAGGTCCCCGCGAAGGCAGGGCGGCCCGCCCGTACCTGGCCGCAGGTACTACGCCCATCGTCCGATAGCAGGCGGCCCCGAGCTCGCGGGATAACTGAGTCCTCAGCCCACGCAGAGAGGACCAGACCATGAAGCGACTCGCGATTCTCGGTACGGCGGCAGTGCTCGCGGCGGCTCCGGCAGCGATCGGGCTGACCGGCAACGCGTCGTTCTCGCAGAGCGTGCCGGTCCGGGTGCCGGCCAGCGCCACGCTGCTCGACGACGACGGTCACGCCATGCGCGACGACCATGGGGGTGATCGAGACCGTGACGACCGGGTCGAGCCCGGTGACGATCGGCGGGGTGGCGATCGGCGAGGAGACGACAGGCGTGGTGGCGACCATCGCGAGGACGGACGCCATGGTCGCCACCACTCGGGCCACGACGACTCGGGCCACCACGGTCGACACCACGACGGCGATGACCACGGGGACGACCACGGGAACCGGCGTGATGACGACGGGCGCCACCACGACCGGCACGGCCAGGACGACGGGCACCACGACCGGCACGGCCACCACTCCGAGCCCGGTGACGACCACGGTGACCGCCACGGCGACGACCACGGTGACGACCATGGGGGCGACCGCGATCGCGACCAGCGCGTCGAGCCCGGTGACGACCACGGCGGCCACGGCGACGAGCCCGGTGACGACCACGGCGATCACGGTGACGACCACGGGGACTCCTCCGGGCACGGCTCGGACGACTCCGGCTCCGACGACTCCGGCTCGGGCCACGGCTCGGGTCACGACGACGACTCCCACGGCTCCGACGATCACGGGGGCCACGGGGGTGACGACGGCGCGGACGACTCGTGAGCGCTGTCCAGGACGGACCGGCGTCCGCGGGGGATCTCGGGACTCCCGCGGGCGCCGGGCCGCGGTGGGTCCCGCTGACCCCCGCGCTGGTCGAGGACCACGGCGAACGGCCCGTCAGCGTGCGACGCACCGTCCTCCAGGTGGTGGTCGGCGTACTCCTGGTGCTGGTGCTGGTCGCGATGTCCGGCTCGGTGGCGGCCCGCACGCTGGCCGAGAAGGAGTCGGTCAACGACGCGGCCAAGACCGCGAACCTCTTCGCCGAAGCCGTGGTCCAGCCGGCGTTGAGCGACGGTGTGGTGACCGGCGACCCCGCGGCCCTGAACCGGATCGACCGCGTGGTGCGCGCCTACGTCCTGGAGAGCGCGATCGTGCGGGTGAAGCTGTGGACCCCAAGCGGCCGGGTGGTCTACTCCGACGAGGAGTCGCTGATCGGCCAGCAGTTCCGGCTCGACGACGAGCAGCTGGAGGTGTTCACCACGCCGCGCACGCGGGCGGAGGTCTCGGGCCTGGACCGGCCCGAGAACGGCTTCGAGCGGGGCCAGGGCAAGCTGCTCGAGGTCTACCGCCCGGTGTGGACGCCGTCGGGGACGCCGCTGCTGTTCGAGACCTACGCGCCCTACGACCAGGTGACCAGCCGCTCGGAGCAGATCTGGCGCGGCTTCGCGGGGATCACGCTGACCAGCCTGGTGGCCCTGCTGGTGCTGCTGCTGCCGGTGACCTGGCGGCTGCTGGACGCGGTACGCCGCTCGCGCGAGCAGCGGGAGGCGCTGCTGCAGCGGGCCGTCGACGCCTCGACCGACGAGCGCCGCAGGATCGCCGGGACCCTCCACGACGGCGTGGTGCAGGAGCTCGCGGCCACCTCGTTCGCGGTGAGCAGCGCCGCCACCCGCGCCGAGCAGGTCGGGCAGCCCGCGCTGGCCGGATCGCTGCGCGCGGCGGCCGGCACCGTGCGCACCACGATCGGCGGGCTGCGCTCCCTGCTGGTCGACATCTACCCGCCGAACCTCGCCAGCGCCGGGCTCAGCGCCGCCCTGGACGACCTGGCCGCCACGGTGCGGTTGCGCGAGACCGAGGTGGACCTCGTCGTGGACGACGACGCCGTCGCCGTCCTGGACGAGGCCGGGCAGCGGCTGTGCTACCGGGTCACGCAGGAGTGTCTGCTCAACACCGTGCGCCACGCCCGTGCCGGGCTGGTCCGGGTGAGCGTGGAGCGCGACGGGCGGCACGTGGTGCTCTCGATCGAGGACGACGGCGTCGGCTTCGACGTACCCCAGACCCTGGACCGGCCTCCCGAGGGGCACTTCGGCCTGCGCGTGCTGGCCGACCGGGTGCGCGACGCCGGCGCCGAGCTGTTCGTCGCCTCGGCGCCGGCGTCGGGGACCCGCTGGCGACTGGAGGTCCCGGTGCGATGAAGACCGTGCTGCTGGCCGACGACCACGCGCTGGTGCGCGCGGGTCTGGCCTCGTTGATCGACACCACCGAGGACCTGCTGATCATCGGTGAGGCGGCCAACGGCGAGGATGCGGTGCGGCTCGCCGTCGACCTGCTCCCCGACGTGGTGGTGATGGACCTGTCCATGCCGGTGATGGACGGCGGCACCGCGATCCGGCTGCTTCTGCACACCCGGCCGTGGATGCGCGTCGTGGTGCTGACCTCCAACTACGACGAGGAGCGGATCGGAGAGGCGGTCGCGGCGGGTGCGGTCGGGTACGTGCTCAAGGACGCCGACCCGGACCGGGTGCTCGACGCGATCCGGGCCGCGTGCGGCTGACGTCCCGCGTCACCCCAGCTCGCGCACCCCGGCCACCAGCCGGGCCACGTCCTCGGCGTCGGTGTAGGGCGCCAGGCCGGCGCGCACCGCACCCTGGTCGCCCAGACCGGTCCAGCGCGCCGCCTCGATCGCGTAGAAGTTGCTGGCCGGGGCGTTCACGTCCAGCCGGGCCAGGTGCTCGTAGACCTCGCGCGGGCTGTGCCCGTCCACGGAGAACAGCACGGTGGGAGTACGCCGCTTCGGGCTGCCGTGCACCGTGACCGCGTCGACGGAGCGCAGACCGTCCAACAAGACGGCGAACAGCTCCTCCTCGTGGGCCTCCAGGGAGGTCATCGACTCCACCAGCCGGGTGCGTCGGTCGCTCGCCTGCGAGTCGAGCGCGGCGAGGAAGTCGATCGCGGCGGTGGTGCCGGCGAGCAGCTCGTAGGGGAGCGTGCCCAGCTCCCAGCGCTCGGGGACCGCGTCGGACGAGGGCAGCAGCTTGTCGTTGTCCAGGACCGGCTGGCCGCGCCACCGCTCGGGGTCGGCGACGACCACACCGTGGTGCGGGCCGAGGAACTTGTAGGGCGAGCACGCGTAGAAGTCCGCGCCGAGCTGGTCCAGGTCGACCGGTGCGTGCGGCGTCAGGTGCACCCCGTCGACGTACAGCAGGGCTCCGGCCCGGTGCACGGCCTCGGCGATCGCCGGGACGTCGGGGCGGGTGCCGAGCAGGTTCGAGGCGCCGGTCAGCGCGACCAGCCGGGTGCGCGGGGAGAGCACCGCCGCCACGTCGTCCACGGTGAGCTCCGCGGTCTCCGGATCGAAGTCCGCCCAGCGCACGGTGGCGCCGGCCGCCTCGGCTGCGATCACCCACGGGCGCACGTTGGCGTCGTGGTCGAGCCGGGTGACCACCACCTCGTCGCCGGGCGCCCACGTCTTGGCCAGGGTGCGGGCGACGTCGAAGGTCGCCTGGGTCATCGACCGGGCGAAGACCACCCCGTCCGCGGCGCAGCCGAGCAGGTCGGCGACCGCGGACCTGGCCTGGGTGACCACCCGGTCGGCGTGCCGCTCGGCCGCGGTCACCGCACCCCGGTTGGAGATGCCTCCGGTCAGCGTCGCGGCGACGGCCTGCCCCACCTCGCGCGGCACCTGGGTCCCGCCCGGCCCGTCGAAGTAGGCGACCCCGGTGGCGAGCGAGGGGAAGCTGCTGCGGACCCGTGCGACGTCGTAGCTCATGACCTCATCCTGCAAGATGGAGCTCTGATGTCCGTCACCGACCAGCCCGCCGACCAGTTCCCCGACCCGTCGCCCGATCGATCACAGACCCCGGCCACCCCCTCCCTGCTCGACCACCTCGCCCGGCTCCGAGACCCGGCCAGGCTCGAGGAGAGCGGTGCGGAGGAGGTCGACCCCGATGAGCTGTACGACACCTTCGAGACCTGGACGAGCGACCGCGGGCTCACCCTCTACCCCGCGCAGGAGGAGGCGCTGCTGGAGGTGGTCACCGGCGCGAACCTGATCCTGTCCACGCCGACCGGGTCGGGCAAGTCGCTGGTCGCGGCCGGTGCGCACTTCACCGCGATGGCGCAGGGCCGGCGCACCTTCTACACCGCCCCGATCAAGGCACTGGTCAGCGAGAAGTTCTTCGACCTGTGCCGCACGTTCGGCCCCGAGAACGTCGGCATGCTGACCGGCGACGCCGCGGTCAACGCGCAGGCCCCGCTGGTGTGCTGCACCGCCGAGGTGCTGGCCAACATCGCGCTGCGGCAGGGCCCGGCCGCCGACATCGGCCAGGTGGTGATGGACGAGTTCCACTTCTACGCCGAGCCGGACCGTGGCTGGGCCTGGCAGGTGCCGCTGATCGAGCTGCCGCAGGCGCAGTTCGTGCTGATGTCGGCCACGCTCGGCGACGTCTCCCGCTTCCAGCGGGACCTCACCGAGCGCACCGGGCGCGACACGGCCGTGGTCACCTCGGTGGAGCGACCGGTGCCGCTGTCGTTCAGCTGGGCGCTCACCCCGCTGCACGAGACGCTGGAGGAGCTGCTGACCACCCACCAGGCGCCGGTCTACGTCGTGCACTTCACCCAGGCGGCCGCGCTGGAGACCGCCCAGGCGCTGACCAGCGTCAACGTGAGCACCCGCGCCGAGAAGGACGCCATCGCCGCGGCGATCGGGGCGTTCCCGTTCAGCAAGGGGTTCGGCCGCACACTGTCCCGGCTGGTGCGGCACGGGATCGGGGTGCACCACGCGGGGATGCTGCCCAAGTACCGCCGCCTCGTCGAGCAGCTCGCCCAGCAGGGCCTGCTCAAGGTGGTGTGCGGCACCGACACCCTCGGGGTCGGCATCAACGTGCCGATCCGCACCGTGGTGCTCACCGGGCTGACCAAGTTCGACGGCAACCGGCAGCGGCTGCTCAAGGCCCGCGAGTTCCACCAGATCGCGGGCCGCGCCGGCCGCGCCGGCTACGACACCGCCGGTGCCGTCGTGGTGCAGGCGCCCGAGCACGTGATCGAGAACCACAAGGCGCTGCAGAAGGCCGGCGACGACCCGAAGAAGCGGCGCAAGGTGCAGCGCAAGAAGCCGCCGGAGGGCTTCGTCACCTGGAACGAGGACGCCTTCCACCGGCTGGTCGACGCGCAGCCCGAGCCGCTGGTCTCCCGGATGCGGGTCAGCCACGCGATGCTGCTCAACGTGATCGCGCGCGAGGGCGACGCGTTCGAGGCGATGCGGCGGCTGCTGCGTGAGAACCACGAGGAGTCGCGCCAGCAGGTGCGGCTGGTGCGCAGGGCGATCGCGATCTACCGCAGCCTGCTCACCGCCGGGGTGGTGGAGCGGCTCGACCCGCCCGGCGAGGACGGCCGCCGGGTCCGGCTCGTGGAGGACCTGCAGCTCGACTTCGCGCTCAACCAGCCACTGTCCACCTTCGCCCTGGCCACCTTCGACACCCTGGACCCCGAGGCGCCCACCTACGCCCTCGACGTGGTCTCCGTGGTGGAGGCGACCCTGGAGGACCCGCGGCCGGTGCTGGCCGCGCAGGCCTTCAAGGCCCGCGGCGAGATGGTGGCCGAGCTCAAGGCCGACGGGGTGGAGTACGACGAGCGGATGGAGCTGCTCGAGGACGTCGCGCACCCCAAGCCGCTCGAGGAGCTGCTGGAGGCGACGTACGAGATCTATCGGCAGAGCCACCCGTGGATGGCCGAGAACGCGCTGTCGCCCAAGTCGGTGGTCCGCGACCTGTACGAGCGGGCGATGACGTTCGGGGAGTACGTCGCCTTCTACGGGCTCAGCCGGTCCGAGGGGCTGGTGCTGCGCTACCTCACCGACGCCTACCGCGCGCTGCGCCAGACCGTGCCGGACAGCGTCAAGACCGACGAGCTCGACGACCTGGTCGAGTGGCTCGGCGAGGTGGTCCGGCAGACCGACTCCAGCCTGCTCGACGAGTGGGAGCAGCTGACCGACCCGGACCGCCCCCTGGAGTCACTGGAGTCGCTGGCCGAGCAGGAGGTCGCGCCGCCACGGCCTCGCGCGCTGACCGCGAACGCCCGGTCGTTCCGGGTGCTGGTGCGCAACGCGATGTTCCGCCGCGTCGAGCTCGCGGCGCGCCGACGGTGGGCCGACCTGGCGGAGCTCTCCGGGGACCTGACCGAGGAGGACTGGCGCGCGGCCGGCACGGCGTACTTCGACGAGCACGACGACATCGGCACCGGACCCGACGCGCGCGGGCCGGCCCTGCTGCTGGTGGAGGCGGAGTCCGGGCGCTGGGCGGTCCAGCAGATCCTCGACGACCCCGACGGCGACCACGACTGGCGGATCACCGCGGAGGTCGACCTGGCCGCCTCCGACGAGGAGGGCGAGCTGGTGCTGAGCGTGAGCGGGTTCGGCCCGCTGTCCGGACTCGGTTGAGCCGCGGAGCAGGGCTCAGGCCTGGGCCCCCGCCGCCATCAGCGGAGTCGCCTCGGGCGTGATCACCAGCGGGGCGGTGTCGTCCGGCCCGAGCAGGCCGTCCTCCAGCGCCCGCTGACGCAGCTCCAGCCGTGACGAGGCCGGGCGACCGGCCTCCTCGTAGCGGCGGCGAACGCGCTGCAGGTAGGTCTTCACCGACTCGACACCGACCGGAGGCGTGAGGGCTGCGGCGGTCTGGGCGTAGGTGAGCCCACGGGTGTACAGGCGCAGCACCTGGCTCTCCCGCTCGGTCACCGAGACCACGGAGACCGCCTGGTCGGTGTGCCACGTGCCACCGCGGGCGACCGCGGTGAGCGCCTCGAGCAGCTGGCGCGCGGGGTCGTTCTTGAGCACCAGGCCGGCCGCCTCGGTGCGCGCGAGCGTGGGCGCGGCCTCCCGGTGGCGGCTGTCGGCGTGCAGCAGCACGCGGTGACCGGCGGCGGCCAGCCGGCGGACGTTGTCCTCGCAGCGGCTGCCGTCGGCGAGGCGGACGTCGAGCAGCACCGCGTCGAAGTGACGCCCGGTGTCCAACAGCGCGGACACGGTGTGCGCGCCGGCCGCGAAGCGGGCCGGTGACCCTGGAGCGGCCAGCAGTGCGCGCACCCCGGCGAGCATCAGGTCGTGGTCGTCGATCACGCCGACCTCGATGGGCCCACCGGCGGGCGGCCAGCCCGCCAGGGGCTCGGCCAGGATCGACTCGGGTGCGTCCCCCGGCGCACCGGTGGCTCGGTTTGTCCGCATTATCCCCATGGGCCCGATGCTAGGACGATCGTGCGGCCGTGTCCGAAGGTTGCCGAATCCGAGGATTTCACGATTCTCCCGGCCGGGCTCGTCCAGGTTCGTCCGGACTCGTCCGGGCGACGCGGGCACATTTCACCGAGAAGGGGTGGCGGACCGCCCGCACATCCGGATGCTGGAGTCATGGATCTCATCGGCTACCACACCCTGCGCTCGGCGCTGCAGCAGAACGCGGCGCCGGCCGACGGCCGCGCGCTGACCACCTGGATGAGCCGGTGGGACCGCGAGCTTGTCGAGGCCGGCTTCCTGGCGGTCGAGCTGGAGCAGACCGGCGATCCGGACCGGCTGGTGATCGGGCTGTGCCAGTTCGGTCACGGCTGGGACGAGCACGAGGTGGGGGACTGGCTGCAGCGGCGGTGGAGTCAAGGACTGGCCGCTCCGTTCTGGGAGGCGCACAGTGTGGTGGTCGCCGGCGACCAGGTGGAGCTCGAGGCGGCCACCCGGCCCGGCCCCGCGGCGCCGTTCACCACCGTGCACCTGGTGGCCCAGCGCTGCCTGGTGCCGGCGCAGGGTCCGTCTCGTCCCGGCCCGGGGCGTCCGGTCGCAGGCACCGGCGTACCCCGGCGTCGTGGGTTGCTCCGTCGTCGACCGTCCGCGCGTCACGCGCTGTCGCGGGACTGACACGAGAAAGCAGCTCAGTCCCGCAACGCCGGGCCGGTGCGCAGCCACCAGGCCGCCGCGCGACGCCGGTCCTGCTGCAGCGCGGTGTCGGCGGCGGCCGGAGCCAGGTCCGGGTGCCCGGTCATCCCGGCGCAGTGCACGGCGGCCAGCGCCACCGCCTCGTCGCGGCCGCGGATCAGCAGCGCCAGCTCACCCGGCCGGTCCGAGCGCTCCAGCCTGCTCAGGCCGACCAGCGCGGCGACCCGGGCGACCCGGCCCCCTGCCTGGACCAGCGACTCGAGCACCGGCCGCTGCTGCTCGGTGCCGACGTAGCCGAGAAGCGTGGTGAGCCGCTCCAGCAGCCGATGGATCACCGGGCCGGGGACCTCGGCGGCCAGCACCCGCTCGGCCGCCGCGGCGCACCGCGCGGCCACCGCCTCTCTCGCCGGCGAGCACAGGAGTACCAGCGCCGCGTGGTGCCGCAGCTCGTCGGTGCCGGCGAACAGCGCCTCGTCGACCAGCGACTCCAGCACCGGGTCACCGGTCGCCGGGTCCGCGCAGGAGGTGACCAGGTCCCCCAGCAGTGAGGAGAGGTCCACTCCCGCCGGCGCGTTCGCCCCGACCAGCCCGGGATGCTCGGTGGCGAGCCGCCCGATCACGTCGGAGGGCAGCAGACGCACCAGGTCGGTGGTGATCGACTGCAGGTGGCCGTGCGTGTCCAGGTCGGCCGCCACCAGCTGGCGCGCGGCCGGGACCAGCCGGCGCAGCTGCAGGTCGTCGAGGTCGCAGCGTGCCGCCTTGCCCGTGGCCGCCCAGATCGCAGCGCGGCGTACCTGTGGCTTCTCGTGCCCGACCAGCTTGACCACCAGGTCGCCGGCCTGCGGTCCGGGGACGTGCTGCAGTACCGCCACCGCGTCCAGCGCCAGCGGGCAGTCCGGGTCGGTGACGTGCTCGCCGATGCCGAGCACCAGCGCATGGCGCGCGCGTGGGTGCTGGGTCAGCAAGGTGGCGGCCTCGAACCGGGTGACGTAGGCGTGCCCGACGCTGCGCCCGAGACCGCCGACGAGTCGGGTGGTCACGGTGCGCCACATCGTCCAGGGCAGCGCGACGTCGTCGACGCGCTGCGCGACCAGCCGTGCCAGTGCGAGCCAGTCGGCACCGACGGGGCTGCCGAAGGCCACCGTCTCCAAGGCGCCTTCCAGATGATCGAGGGGCTCCAGAGCGCGCCGGACGGCGGCCGCCGGGGGAGGGCAGGTACGCCGCATCGCCGCGCCGATCCCGGTGAGCATTCCGGCCGGCAGACCCAACGCGCGCTCGTACCCCTCGAGCACCACGAAGGGCACCGCGAGCTGACCGCTCTCCCACCGGCTCACCCGGCTGGCGTCCGCGGGGACCCCGCGCACCACCAGCATCGGCGCGAAGCCACGGGCCGTGCTCGCCGGCAGGCACCGGCGACGCCAACCCTGCAGCAGCCAGCCGAGCCGTACGCCGGCCGAGGCGCGGGCCGTCGCCGGGCGCGCCTCCCCTGCCGCGGCGGCTCGTCGAGGTCGCAGCGTGCCGGGTGGGGCGGCCTCGCCGGGTGTGGCGAGTACCGCGGACATCTCGCTCATGGACTGAGCCCCCTCCGCGTGAACAGCCTCCGGACCCCCCGGGCTGCTCCGACTGACTTCGGTCGAAGCCTGCATCCTCGGCGAATGCACCGATCGCGACTTCTGGAGCGATTGTTGTGCGACCGGTCCGCATCGGTCAGCCGAAGAACGGCAGATGCCCGAGATTGCGCCCTGTCGGGGGGTGACCCTTAGTTCATTCGGGGGATGGTCGTCCACCTGCGATGCGGGGTCCGGGCGCAGCCAGCACGCTTCGGAGCAACACCGTCCACTCACGCCCGGGGGGAACCGTGCGCAGCGTTGTTCGACCACTCCTACTGACCAGCAGCCTCAGCCTCGTGCTGGCCGGACTGACCCTGGCGGGTACCGCGGGGGCCGCCGGCCCGAACGCCGTGCAGGACCTGGCCTACTGCCAGGATCACCGGCTGCCCAACGACGACGACGTGTCCAGCGCCGAGGTGCCCCTGGGCTTCCCGGTGCGGCTGTTCGGTCAGACCTTCGACGGGCTGTTCGTCAACAACAACGGGAACGTGACGTTCGGGACGCCGCGCGAGTCGTGGACGCCGACCCCGATGGCCGAGGGGGACGTGGCGATGCTGGCGCCGTACTTCGCCGACGTGGACACCACCTACGCCGGCTCGGTGACCTACGGGGAGTCTCCGGGCCACGACGCGTTCTGCGTGACCTGGCGCGACGTCGGCTACGCGGTGCAGCACACCACCAAGCGCAACACGTTCCAGCTGCTGATCACCTCTCGCGGCGCCACCGGCGAGACCGCCGGCGACGTCGACGTCACCTTCAACTACGACCAGGTGCAGTGGGAGAGCGGCGACTTCAGCGACGGGTCGGGGGGCCTCGGCGGAACCAGCGCGGTGGTCGGCTACACGGCGGGGACGCAGACGGTGGGCACGTACGCCGAGCTGTCCGGGTCCGGGATCAACGGCGCGCTGCTCGACGGCGGCCCGAACGCCCTGGTGGCCGGCACGCAGGACAGTGACGGGCAGCTGGGTCGCTACGTGTTCCGTGTGCGCAGCAACGGCCTGCCCGCGCCCCAGGTGATCGAGAACCTCAGCGCGCCGAGCATCGGTGACCCGATGGTGGGCACGCCGGCCACCGCAACCCCGGGCACCTGGAGCGTCACCGGCATCGACGTCGCCTACCAGTGGCTGCGCGACGGGCTGCCGGTGCAGGGGGCGACCGGGGCCAGCTACACACCGACCTCGGCCGAGGAGGGCACCGCTCTGGCCGTGCGGGTCACCGCCTCCAAGCAGGGGTACGCCAGCGGTGTGGCCACCTCGGCGCCGCGAACGGTCGCCGCAGCGCCGGCCGGTGGCGGGACCGGCGGCGGCACCGGCGGCGGGACCGGCGGGGGCACCGGCGGTGACACGGGCGGCGGGACCGGCGGTGACACGGGCGGCGGGACCGGCGGG
>DASSVD010000062.1:0-11593 GCA_035706365.1 Nocardioidaceae bacterium | reverse complement strand
CAACACCACGATCGTCGACGGCGCCGGCAAGGCCGACGAGGTCGAGGGCCGGGTCAACCAGATCAAGGCCGAGATCGAGAACACCGACTCCGACTGGGACCGCGAGAAGCTGCAGGAGCGGCTGGCCAAGCTGGCCGGCGGTGTCTGCGTGATCAAGGTCGGCGCCGCCACCGAGGTGGAGCTGAAGGAGAAGAAGCACCGCATCGAGGACGCCGTCTCCGCGACGCGCGCCGCGATCGAGGAGGGCATCGTCGCCGGCGGCGGCTCGGCCCTCGTGCACGCGGTCGCCTCGCTCAAGGACGACCTCGGCACCACCGGTGACGAGGCGATGGGCGTGCGGCTCGTCGCCCGCTCGGCCGACGAGCCGCTGCGCTGGATCGCCGAGAACGGCGGCGACAACGGCTACGTCATCGTCTCCAAGGTTCGCGAGGCGGGGCCCGGCAACGGCTTCAACGCCGCCACCGGCGAGTACGGCGACCTGGTCGCCCAGGGCGTGCTCGACCCGGTCAAGGTGACCCGCTCCGCGCTGGTCAACGCCGCCTCCATCGCCGGGATGCTGCTGACCACCGAGACCCTCGTGGTGGACAAGCCCGAGGACGAGGAGGACGCCCCGGCCGCCGGCCACGGGCATGGCCACGGCCACTGATCCCCCCGACGCGGTGGGCGCCACCTCCCGCGTCCCTCGCACGCCGCCCGTCCGGACCTGGTCCGGGCGGGCGGCGTCGTTCCCGGCCGATCCGCGGCACGTGTGAGGATGGCGCGGTGACGTGGCAGGGGATGACCGACGCTCAGGACTACGCCGATCAGCTGCTCGAGGGTGCCCGGATGCGGCTGCGGGCCACCCGGGAGGACGACCTCGGGCATATCGAGAGCTGGTGGGCGGATCCCGCCACCGCGGTGCTGCAGGCGGGCGTGATCCGTCCGCAGCCTCCGGGCGCGATGGCCGGCCTGCTGCGCGAGTGGAGCGCCAACAAGGACAACACCGCCGTCGGCTTCAGCGTCGAGACCCGCGACGAGCGCGAGCTGGTGGGCCACGTGGCGCTGTTCGCCATCACCCCGGCCCGCGGAGCCACGCTCGGGATCGTGCTGGCCCCCGAGCGCACGTCACGGGGTTACGGCACCGACGCGATGCGGCTGCTCCTGCGCTACGGCTTCGACGAGCTGGGCCTGCACCGGATCGGACTGCAGGTGTGGGCCTTCAACGACCGCGCGCGGGCGACCTACCGTGCGCTGGGGTTCCGTGAGGAGGGCCGCCGGCGCGACGTCCTCTTCCACGCGGGGCGGTTCCACGACGAGGTGCAGATGGGCCTCCTCGAGGAGGAGTGGCGCCCGACCGCCGGTTAGACTGGCGACTTGCCGCTCCCCGTCCCGGAAGGTGCCATGACTCTCAACGCCGCCGGTGTTCCGGACAAGTTCGCCGCTCTCGGTCTCACCTTCGACGACGTCCTGCTCCAGCCCGGGGAGACCGACGTCGTGCCCAGCGAGGTGGACACCACGGCGCGGCTGACCCGCGACATCTCGTTGCGGATGCCGCTGGTCTCCAGCGCGATGGACACCGTCACCGAGTCGCGGATGGCGATCGCGATGGCCCGGCAGGGCGGCATCGGGGTGCTGCACCGCAACCTGTCCATCGAGGACCAGGCCTACCAGGTCGACCTGGTCAAACGGACCCAGACCGGGATCATCTCCAACCCGGTCACCATCCACCCCAAGGCCACGCTCGAGGAGCTGGACGAGATCTGCGGTCAGTACCGCGTCTCCGGCCTGCCGGTGATCGACGAGGACCGCACCCTGATCGGCATCATCACCAACCGCGACCTGCGGTTCGTGCCGGTCGCCGAGTGGGGCACCCGGCTGGTCGGCGAGGTGATGACGCCGATGCCGCTGATCACCGCGCCGCCGGGGATCAGCCGCGAGGACGCGACGGCGATCCTGCGCCAGCACAAGCGCGAGCGGCTCCCGCTGGTCGACGAGGCGGGCCGGCTCGCCGGGCTGATCACGGTCAAGGACTTCGTCAAGGGCGAGCAGTTCCCCGATGCGTCGTACGACGCCGACGGGCGCCTCCTGGTCGCGGCGGCGATCGGCTACTTCGGCGACGCCTGGGAGCGCGCCACGACGCTCGTCGAGGCCGGGGTGGACGTGCTGGTGCCCGACGTCGCCAACGGCCACGCGCGGCTGATGCTGGACATGATCCGCCGGCTCAAGTCCGACCCGGCCACCCGGCACGTGCAGGTCATCGGCGGCAACGTCGCCACCCGCGCCGGTGCGCAGGCCCTCGTCGACGCCGGCGTGGACGCGGTCAAGGTCGGGGTCGGACCCGGCTCGATCTGCACCACCCGGGTGGTGGCCGGCGTCGGCGTACCCCAGGTCACCGCGATCCACGAGGCCGCCCAGGCCTGCGGTCCGGCCGGGGTGCCGGTGGTCGGCGACGGCGGCCTGCAGTACTCCGGCGACATCGCCAAGGCGCTGGTGGCCGGAGCCGACACGGTGATGCTCGGCTCGCTGCTGGCCGGCTGCGACGAGAGTCCCGGCGACCTGGTCTTCGTCAACGGCAAGCAGTTCAAGGCCTACCGCGGGATGGGCTCGCTGGGGGCGATGGCCTCGCGCGGCAAGAAGTCGTTCTCCAAGGACCGCTACTTCCAGGCCGACGTGGCCAGCGACGACAAGATCGTCCCCGAGGGCATCGAGGGGCAGGTGCCCTACCGCGGCCCGCTGTCCGCGGTCGCCCACCAGCTGATCGGCGGCCTGCACCAGTCGATGTTCTACGTCGGCGCGCACACCGTCCCCGAGCTGCAGGAGCGTGGCCGCTTCGTGCGGATCACCTCGGCCGGGCTGAAGGAGAGCCACCCCCACGACATCCAGATGACCGTCGAGGCGCCCAACTACGGCTCCCGCTGACCGGGGCGGCCCGGGCCGGCGCGCCCGGATAGGCTGACCGGTATGCACGAGATCGAGATCGGTCGCGCCAAGCGCGGGCACCGCGCGTACTCCTTCGACGACATCGCCATCGTGCCCTCGCGGCGCACCCGGGACCCCGAGGAGGTCTCGGTGGCCTGGCAGATCGACGCCTACCGCTTCGAGCTGCCGATCATGGCCGCGCCGATGGACTCGGTGATGTCGCCGCAGACGGCGATCGAGTTCGGACGGCACGGCGGCCTCGGTGTCCTCGACCTCGAGGGGCTGTGGACCCGCTACGACGACCCGTCCCCCCTGCTCGAGGAGGTCGCCGGGCTGCGCGGCGCCGAGGCGACCCGGCGGCTGCAGGAGATCTACGCCGAGCCGATCAAGCCCGAGCTGATCACCGAGCGGCTGCGCCAGATGCGCGAGTCCGGGGTGACCGTGGCCGGCTCGCTCTCGCCGCAGCGCACCAAGGAGCACGCCAAGGCCGTCGTCGACGCCGGCGTCGACCTCTTCGTCATCCGCGGCACCACGGTGTCGGCCGAGCACGTGTCCGGCCAGGCCGAGCCGCTGAACCTCAAGGAGTTCATCTACGAGCTCGACGTGCCGGTCATCGTCGGCGGCTGCGCGACCTACCAGGCCGCGCTGCACCTGATGCGCACCGGCGCGGCCGGCGTCCTGGTCGGCTTCGGCGGCGGTGCCGCGCACACCACCCGCACGGTGCTCGGCCTGGCCGTGCCGATGGCCAGTGCGGTCGCCGACGTCGCGGCGGCCCGGCGCGACTACCTGGACGAGTCCGGCGGCCGCTACGTGCACGTGATCGCCGACGGCTCGGTCGGGCGCAGCGGCGACGTCGCCAAGGCGATCGCCTGCGGCGCCGACGCGGTGATGATCGGCTCGCCGCTCGCGCGGGCCGCCGAGGCGCCTGGGCAGGGGTTCCACTGGGGGGCCGAGGCCTGGCACTCCAAGCTGCCCCGCGGCGAGCGCGTCGAGATCGGCACCGTCGGCACGCTGGAGGAGATCCTGTTCGGTCCCTCGAGCACCGCTGACGGCACGATGAACCTGGTCGGCGCGCTGCGCCGGGCGATGGCCACCACGGGTTACACGGAGCTCAAGGAGTTCCAGCGGGTCGAGGTCGTCGTCCAGTGAGCAGGCGGCGATGAGCGCTCCGAGCACGAGCCGGCCGGCTCCGCTGCGGGTGGCCACGGCGCAGGCCGAGAGCCGCCCCGGCGACGTCGAGGCCAACGTGGCCGCGGCCGTCGCGCTGGTCGTCGAGGCCGCGCGTGGGGGCGCCCGGGTGGCGGTGCTGCCCGAGCTGTTCCTCACCGGCTACGACCCGCAGACCTGGCACGGTGGCCCCGCGCTGGCCGATGTCCCGGCCGAGGACCCGCGACTGGCGCCGCTGACCGAGGCCGCCGCTCAGCACCAGGTCGTGGTCGTGGTCGGCGCGGCGGTGGACCACACGTCCGGCCCGCTGTCCGGGAAGCGGACGATCTCGCTGCTCCTGGCCGACGGCCGCGACGGCGGCAGGCTCGACGTCGCCTACGACAAGCAGCACCTGACCGCCGAGGAGAAGCCCTGGTTCACCCCCGGGCGGCGCGGCGCGAGCCTCGTCGTGGACGGCTGGGAGCTGGGGCTGGGCGTCTGCTACGACGGCTGCTTCCCCGAGCACGCACGCGCCGCAGCCGAGGCGGGCGCGACGGCGTACCTGTGCCCGGCGGCCTACTACACCGGCGCCGAGCACCGCCGCGACCTCTACTACGCGGCCCGCGCGCTCGACAACGGCATCTACGTGGTGCTCTCCGACCTGACCGGCACCTGTGGGGGACGCACGTTCAGCGGTGGGAGCGCGGTCTACGACCCGCAGGGGCGCCCGGTGGTCCGAGCTGGGCGCGAGCGCGCCGTCGTGTACGCCGACCTCGAGCCGGCCGAGGTCGAGGTGGCCCGCGAGCTGAACCCGATGACCACCGACCGGGTCGAGCCGAGCCTGCTCACCGAGCGAGTCCGCTGGGAGCCGCTGGCCGGCCGGGTCGGCTGAGAGGGGCGGCGGTGACCGCAGCACTGAGCCCGCAGGGACGCGAGCAGGCCCTCGCCGCGATGGAGGGCGCCGAACTGGACGTGCTCGTGGTCGGGGGCGGCGTGGTCGGCACGGGGACCGCCCTGGACGCGGTGACGCGGGGCCTGTCGGTCGGGCTGATCGAGCAGCGGGACCTGGCCTCGGGCACCTCCTCGCGCTCCAGCAAGCTGATCCACGGCGGCCTCCGGTACCTGGAGATGCTCGACTTCGCGCTGGTGCGTGAGGCACTGCAGGAGCGCGGGCTGCTGCTGACCCGGCTGGCGCCGCACCTGGTGCGGCCGGTCCCGTTCCTCTACCCGCTCACTCACCGCGGCTGGGAGCGCCCCTACGTCGGGGCCGGCCTGGCCCTCTACGACGCGATGGCGATGACCGGCAGCGCGGAGCACGGGCTGCCGCGGCACCGGCACCTGACCCGGCGCGGGGTGCGCCGCATCGCGCCGGACTTCCGCGCCGACGCGGTCACCGGCGCCATCCAGTACTACGACGCCCAGGTCGACGACGCTCGGTTGGTGACCACGCTGGCGCGGACCGCGGCCACCCACGGGGCACACGTGGCCACGCGCTGCCAGGTGGTCGGCTTCCTGCGCGAGGGGGAGCGGGTCACCGGCGTACGGGCGCGGGACCTGGAGAGCGGCCGCGAGCTGCGGGTCCGCGCCCGCGTCGTGGTGAACGCCGCCGGCGTCTGGACCGACGAGATCCAGGCCATGGTCGGCGGCCGCGGCGCCCTGCACGTGCGGGCAAGCAAGGGGATCCACCTGGTCGTGCCCCGGGACCGGATCCGCTCCGAGAGCGGCATCATCTTGCGCACCGAGACCTCGGTGCTGTTCGTGATCCCGTGGGGGCGGCACTGGATCATCGGCACCACCGACACCGCCTGGGACCTGGACAAGGCGCACCCGGCCGCCTCGCGGGCCGACATCGACTATCTGCTCGAGCACGTCAACCGGGTGCTGGCCGAGCCGCTGCGCCACGAGGACGTCGAGGGGGTGTACGCCGGCCTGCGCCCGTTGCTGTCCGGGGAGTCGGAGCCCACCAGCCGGATCTCGCGCGAGCACACCGTGGTCACCCCGGTGCCGGGGCTGGTGATCATCGCCGGCGGCAAGCTGACCACCTACCGGGTGATGGCCCGCGACGCCGTCGACGCGGCGGCGCACTCGCTGGGCGGGGCGGTCCCGGGCAGCATCACCGAACGGGTGCGCCTGGTCGGCGCGGACGGCTTCGAGACGCGCAGCAACCAGCGGGCGGCGCTGGCGCGGGCCTCCGGTCTGCACCCGGCGCGGATCGACCACCTGCTCGGCCGCTACGGCGGGCTGGTGGACGAGGTGCTCGAGGTCGTGCGGGAGAGGCCCGACCTGGCGGCCCCCCTCGGAGGCGCGGAGGACTACCTGGGCGCGGAGGTCGTCTACGCGGTGCGCTGCGAGGGTGCGCGGCACCTGGACGACGTGCTCGCCCGGCGGACCCGGATCTCGATCGAGACCTTCGACCGGGGCGTGGCCGCCGCGCGACCGGCGGCGGGGTTGATGGCCGCGGAGCTGGACTGGGACGAGGCGCGGGTCGACGACGAGGTCGACCACTACCTGCGGCGGGTGGAGGCCGAGCGGCAGAGCCAGTCGGCGCTGACCGACCGGGAGGCCGACGAGGCGCGGGTGCGGGCGCCCGAGATCGTGACGACCCGCGACCCCGCCGGGCTCGGGGACTAGTCCCCTCGGGCGGTCAGCGCGTGCGGCGGACCGAGCGGCGCAGCGGACGGGAGCGGCGCACTGCGGCGGCCTGAGAACGGTCGCGAGCGGTGCGCTGGTGCTCGCTCTGGCGGGAGGCGGCGAGATCGAGCAGGAACTTCGAGGCGAGGCCGTTGGGCATGTAGGTGGAATCCCCCTCGTACGGGTGAGACGCGGTTCTTCGGACGTCTCCCAGGATACCGCGTGTGTAGGGACCAATCACCCGGATTGGTCACTACGACGAGGTGATCTCCATCTCCCGTTCCCGATGGCCCGAAGAGGGGGTTCCGGGGCCCGGCCGACCGGCTGAGGATCGAGACGCAACACCGTGCCGACCCGCCCGGGTCGGACGTTGCGATTCCTGCCACTGTCGTCGCCTGGTCGTCGGTCCGACCCCATGCCCCTCCCGGGTGCCCGGGGGTCGGTGCCGACGTGCCAGGGCCGCCGAGCGCGGGGACCCGTCCCCCGGCGCGCGGCGACTGGAAGGGGGCTCCTATGAGAGAACTACCGGGTCGAGGCTCGGGCCGACCCTCGGGTCGAGGCACCAGTGGGCGCCGGCGTCGCCGGTCCGTCCCGCTCGTCGGGGCGCTGCTTCTCGCGCTGCCGCTCACCCTCACCGCCACCTCGGCGCTGCCCGCGGCCTCGGCCGGCGCCGACGCCGACGCCTGGACCGAGACCGGCGTGGTCCGGGACGCGGACGGTACGACGCACGCGCGCTACGAGCGCAGCCAGGCCGGCCTACCGGTCATCGGCGGCGACGTCGTCGTGCACCGGGCACCGGACGGCTCCGTGCTGCAGCGCCGGTTCGCCGGTCCGCGGCAGGTGGCGCTCGACTCCACGGCGGCCCGGGTCGCGCCGCAGCAGGCCTCGGACGCAGCGGCGCGGCGTACCGGCCTGGAGTCGGGGTACGCCGCCCCGCGCCTGGTCGTCTACGCCCTGGGCGCCGAGCCGGTGCTCGCCTGGGAGACCACCGTGCACGGGAGCGACGCCGACGGCACCCCGATCGAGGACCTGGTCTACGTCGACGCCACCACCGGCCGGCTGCTCGGCCGGCTGCCCCAGGTGCTCACCGCCGAGGGGACCGGCAAGTCGCTGCACAACGGCACGGTGCGGGTCCAGACGATGAAGGGGCCCAAGGGGTTCCGCCTGGTCGACAAGTCGCACGGACGGCACGCCACCTACGACGCCCGCAACAGCACCGACCTGCTCGCCCGCGGCCGGCTCTTCCGGGACCGGGACAACCGATGGGGCGACGGGACTGTGGCCAGCCGGCAGAGTGCGGCGGTGGACGCGGCGTACGGCGCCGCCGAGACCTGGCAGATGTATGCCCAGGTCTTCAAGCGCTCGGGCATCAAAGACGACGGCGACGCGGCGATCTCCCGGGTGCACTACGGCAACGACTACCAGAACGCCTTCTGGTACGACCCCTGCTTCTGCATGACCTACGGCGACGGCGGCTCGATCATGCACCCGCTGACCTCGCTCGACGTCGCCGGTCACGAGATGAGTCACGGGCTGACCTCCTCGACGGCCGGGCTGATCTACTCCGGCGAGCCGGGAGGCCTCAACGAGTCGACCTCGGACGTGTTCGGGACGATGGTGGAGTTCCGCGCGAAGAACAAGGCCGACCGCGGGGACTACTACATCGGCGAGACGATCATGAAGGACGGCACCTTCCTGCGCCGGATGGACGACCCGTCCGCCGACGGGGTCTCCGCGTCGTGCTGGGACACGTCGGTGCAAGACCTCGATCCGCACTACTCCTCGGGGGTGGGCAACCACTTCTTCTACCTGCTCGCCGAGGGGACCGGCACCAAGACGATCGGCGGACGCGAGCACCACAGCACCGCCTGCGACGGCTCCACGGTGCGCGGGATCGGGCGGCTGGCCGCGGCGCGGATTTGGTACCGCGCGCTGACGGTGTCGATGACCTCGACCACGACGTACTCCGAGGCGCGCGATGCGATGGTCGCCGCCGCCGCGCACCTGTACGGCGCCGACTCCCGCCGCTGCACCGCCACGATGCGCGCCTGGAACGCTGTCGACGTGACCGGGTCCACCACCTGCGCCTCCGCCGGTCCCGGCTGAGGCGCGATCGGCTCGGCCGGGGTGCGTCTGGACTGCCTCACCTGCCCCGGCCGCCCCGGTTTCATCAAGGTATGCAGCTGAGCCGCGACTTCCCATGGCTCCCTGACCGTGGGAAGTCGTGGTTCGCCCGCATACCTTGATGAAGCTGACCACTCCCCACGACCGACCCACCGCCCCACACCGCCCCGCACCGCCACCCACCGCCCCGTACTGGCCCCGGGGGGCTCCGGCCCGGGTCCTGTGGCGTGCGTCTCAGGAGTTACCGCGGGGTAGGCAGCGAGACCCCGGTCACATACTCTCGGTATATGAACCAGCGCCCCGATCCCGCACTCGTGCGCGCCCTCACCCGGCGGATCGTCTCCTCGGGCGGCGACTTCGCGCAGACCGTGTCGCCCTTCGACGGCAAGCCGCTGGCCGACATCCCGCAGTCCACCGCCGCCGACGTCGATGAGGCGTTCGCCCGCGCGCGGCGCGCCCAGCAGGAGTGGGAAGGTACGCCGCCGGCGCAGCGGGCCGATCGGCTGCTCGCGCTGCACGACCTCGTCCTGGACCGGCAGGAGCAGATCCTCGACCTGATCTGCCAGGAGTCGGGCAAGGCACGCAAGCACGCGTTCGACGAGCCGCTGCACGTGGCGCTGACCGCCCGCTACTACGCCCGCACCGGCGCGCGGCACCTCGCCTCCCGTCGCGGGGCAGGCGTGCTCCCCGGCCTGACCCGGGTCGACGTGCGGCGGATCCCGAAGGGTGTGGTCGGGGTGATCTCGCCGTGGAACTACCCGTTCACCATGGCGCTGTGCGACGGGCTGCCCGCGCTGATGGCCGGCAACGCCGTGGTGCACAAGCCGGATGCGCAGACGATGCTCAGCGCGCTGCTCGGCGTACAGCTGCTGGAAGAGGCCGGTTTCCCGCCGGACCTCTGGCAAGTGGTGGCCGGCCCGGGCGCGCAGATCGGACCGGAGCTGATCGGGCGCGCCGACTACCTGTGCTTCACCGGCTCCACGGCCACGGGACGGCAGGTCGCCCGCCAGTGCGCCGACCGGCTGATCGGCTGCTCGCTGGAGCTGGGCGGGAAGAACCCGATCCTGGTGCTGCGTGACGCGGGCCTGGACCGGGCGGCCGAGGGCGCCGTACGCGCCTGCTTCTCCAACGCCGGGCAGCTGTGCGTGTCCACCGAGCGGCTCCTGGTCGCCGACGAGATCTACGACCGGTTCCTGGACCGCTTCCTCAAGCGCGTGCGCGGCATGCGGTTGCGCCCCGGGGTCGACTGGGGCAGCGACATGGGCTCGCTGATCAGCCAGGCGCAGCTGGACACGGTGACCGCGCACGTGGAGGACGCGGTGACCAAGGGGGCCACGGTGCTCGCCGGCGGCCGCCCGCGGCCCGACCTGGGGCCGTACTTCTACGAGCCCACCGTGCTCGAGGGCGTGACGCCCGAGATGACCTGCTTCGGCCAGGAGACGTTCGGCCCGGTGGTGGCGGTCTCCCGGTTCCGCGACGAGGACGAGGCGGTCACCCGCGCCAACGACGGCGACTACGGCCTGAACGCGGCCGTCTACAGCCGCGACACCACCCGGGCGCGCCAGGTGGCCGGCCGGATCAGGTGCGGGACGGTCAACGTCAACGAGGCGTTCGGCGCCACCTTCGCCAGCATCGACGCGCCGATGGGCGGGATGCGCAGCTCCGGGATGGGGCGGCGCCAGGGCGCGGAGGGGATCTGGCGCTACACCGAGACCCAGAGCATCGCTACCCAGAAGCTGGTCCGCTTCGCCCCGATGCTCGGGATGAGCGACCGGGCCTACGCCCGACAGATGACCACCGGACTCCGCGTGCTCAACAAGCTGGGCCGGAAGTAGGAAGCGAGAGCTGTGAGCGACTTCGACTACGACGTGCTGGTGGTCGGTTCCGGCTTCGGCGGCTCGGTGACCGCGCTGCGGCTGACCGAGAAGGGCTACCGGGTGGGCGTCCTCGAGGCCGGCGCCCGCTTCGCCGACGACGACTTCGCCGAGACCTCGTTCGACGTGAGCCGCTACCTGTTCGCGCCGGCGTTGGGCTGCTACGGCATCCAGCGCATCGACAGCCTGCACGACTGCCTGATCCTGTCCGGCGCCGGTGTCGGCGGCGGCTCGCTGGTCTACGCCAACACGCTCTACGAGCCGCTGCCCGCCTTCTACCGCGACCCCCAGTGGCGTGACATCACCGACTGGCGCGACGAGCTGGCGCCGTACTACGACCAGGCCAAGCGGATGCTCGGCGTGGTGGAGAACCCGCTGCGCACGCCCTCCGACGAGGTGATGGAGAAGGTGGCCACCGACCTGGGGGTGGGGGAGACCTTCCATCCCACGCCGGTCGGGGTCTTCTTCGGCGGCCCTGGCCAGCAGCCGGGGGAGCGCGTCGACGACCCGTACTTCGGCGGTGCCGGCCCTCAGCGCAACACCTGCCTCGGCTGCGGCGAGTGCATGACCGGCTGCCGGCACAACGCCAAGAACACGCTGACCAAGAACTACCTGCACCTGGCCGAGGAGGGCGGCGCCCGGATCCACCCGTTGACCACGGTCACCGCGGTGCGGCCCAGGTCCGGCGGCGGGTACGCCGTCGACGTCCGCTACACCAAGGCGAAGGTACGCCGCGGTGCTGCGCGGCGGACTCTGACCGCGGAGCAGGTCGTCTTCTCCGCGTCCGCGCTGGGCACCCAGCGGCTGCTGCACCGGATGCGTGACGAGGGGCACCTGCCGCAGCTGTCCGAGCGGCTCGGTCACCTGGCCCGGACCAACTCGGAGTCGATCGGTGGCGCGATCGCGTTCGACGACGCGGT
>DASSVD010000061.1:0-6326 GCA_035706365.1 Nocardioidaceae bacterium | reverse complement strand
GCCGGCGGCACGGTAGCGGCGTGCCGCCCGCGGGTCGTCGGAGGCGGCCAGCATCCCGCGCAGGCAGCCCTCGCCGTAGCCGAGCGCTGCGTCGAGGAGATGCCGCCCCACGCCCATCCCCTGGACGCCGGGGCGCACCACGTAGGTGGTGAGCACCCACATCAGCTCCCGACGCAAGGAGACAGCCACCCCGAGCAGCTCGCCGGCGGGGCCGTCGCCGGTCCGCTCGGCCACCCAGCAGCCCGGCGCGTCGTGGGCCACGATGTGCTCGACCCGTGCGCGCCACGCCGCCGCACCGGAGTCCGACCGCAGCTGCGGCGGCGCGGCGTCGCGCGGTGACGTGCGCCGGTCGAGCTCGAGGAAGCCCTCGGCGGTCAGCCGTTCGGCCGCGGGCACGTCGGCGAGCGTCATCGGGCGGACCACGTAGTCGGGGGAGGGAGGCATCGCGGGCAACCTACCGCGGGATGGCCGCCGCGGGCCGGGTCCACCTGCCTGGGGCCAGCCGGTCGGATGCGCCGGGTCGGGTCCCCCAGGTCGGGTCCGGCACGGCACGATGGCGCCATGCACGTGCTGATCGCTCCCGACAAGTTCGCCGGCACCCTGACCGCGGTCGAGGCGGCCGAGGCGATCGCGGAAGGCTGGCGGCGCCGCGCGCCCGGGGACACGCTCGACCTGGCGCCGATGGCCGATGGCGGCCCCGGCTTCTGCGACGTCCTGCACGAGGCGCTCGGCGGGGAGCTGCTCGCGCTGACCGTGACCGGTCCGTACGGCGAGTCCGTGCCCGCGACGGTGCTGATGCACGAGGACGCGGCGTACGTCGAGAGCGCGCAGGCCTGCGGGCTGCACCTGACCCCACCCGAGCGCCGCGACCCGGAGCGGGCCACCACCCGCGGGGTCGGCGAGATGATCGCGGCCGCGATCGACGCCGGGGCACGACGCGTCCTGGTGGGGCTTGGCGGATCGGCCACCAACGACGGCGGAGCCGGGCTGCTCGCGGCTCTGGGTGCAGTGGGGGAGCCCGGCGGCGCCCTCGACCGGGGACCGCAGGGACTCGTCGAGCTGAGCTCGGTCGACCTGGCGCCTGCGCGCCAGCGGGTCGCCGGCGTCGAGCTGGTCGCGGCCAGCGACGTGGACAACCCGCTGCTCGGCCTGATCGGCGCCACCAACGTCTTCGGACCGCAGAAGGGGGTGGCCGACGACCGGCTGCAGGCGGTCGACGCGATCCTGTCGGACTGGGCGAGGCTCACCGACCTGAAGGTGGCCCGATCCCAGGGGGCCGGCGCGGCCGGCGGCCTCGGGTTCGCGCTCCTGCTGCTCGGCGCCGTGCGCGAACCCGGTGTGGAGCTGGTGGCCCGCGTGGTCGACCTGCCCGCGCGTGCGGCGCGTGCGGACCTGCTGGTGACCGGGGAGGGGGCCTTCGACTTCTCCTCGCGGGCGGGCAAGGTGCCCTACGGCGTCGCGGCGGTGGCCACGCAGGTGCTGCGCCCCTGCATCGCCCTGGCCGGCAAGGTGCTCGTCGGCTCCCGGGAGATGCGGGCGCTGGGCATCGAGTCGGCGTACGCCGCTGCCGACCTGGTGGGGGAGGACACCTCGCTCGCCGACCCGGCCGGCAGCCTCGCCGCGCTGGCCGAGCGGGTGGCCCGCAGCTGGTCCCACTGACTCAGGGGATCGCTGCTTCAGGCCCTAGGTCCTGATTGTCGAGGTCTCGGGGCAGGTCTTGGGAATAGCCAGCCGTGTGCGACTATTGAAGTCGAGCAGAACCCTTTGTCCAGCTTGTTGGGAGCCGCGCGATGACCGAGCAGGTCGAGACCACCCAGACCGAGATCCGCACCGACGGCATCAACCTCAGCGACGTTGCTGCCGCCAAGGTCAAGAGCCTCCTCGACCAGGAGGGGCGCAACGACCTCGCGCTGCGCATCGCCGTGCAGCCCGGTGGGTGCTCCGGCCTGCGCTACCAGCTCTTCTTCGACGAGCGCACCCTCGACGGGGACATCACCACCGACTTCGACGGCGTGACCGTCGTGGTCGACCGGATGAGCAGCCCCTACCTCAACGGTGCGGTGATCGACTTCGTCGACACCATCGAGAAGCAGGGCTTCACGATCGACAACCCGAACGCGACCGGCTCCTGCGCCTGCGGCGACTCGTTCCACTGAGCTGAGCCACGCTGGGCGGCGCTGGGCGGTCCCAGGGCCGTCCCAGGGCCTCGACGAAGGGCCCCTACCCGAGAAGGTAGGGGCCCTTCGTGCTGCCGGGGTCCGTACTGCCACCAGGTACGGTCACGCCGGCGGACGTCCGCGGTGCCCGGGGTGAGTGAGCCCGTGGACGTCAGGCCGGACGGGGTGGTCCTTGCCGGGGGTGACCAGGTCCCGTCCGCAGGCACGGAGCACAACACGACGCGGCCCTGTGCAACCGCGGTGCTGCTCCCGTCGCCTCATGCATCTGTGACGCGGTCCCCCCGGTCGCGGTTCCACCCTCGTTCCCTCAATTTTTTGGGGGTCTCGAGACGTCTCGCCTAGCGGCTCGACTCCTCGACCAGCCGGGGTATCGACCAGCCGGGGGCCTCGAACAGCCGGGACGGTCGACCCGTGGCCGGATGGTCTGAACGCGTCATGGTGAGGGTCGGCGTCCGGTGTTTGTGTGGACGGGAGCGCCGCAGGGGAGCGGCGCCGCCACCATTGCCGCCACAGCATCACGCTTCGAGGGGTGAGCCCGATGAACCTGTCCCCGACCGCGCGCCGGAGAGCCGGCACGACGATCGCCACCTTGGCCACCGCCGCCCTGGTGGCCCCACTCGCCGCCGGCATCCCCGCCGGCGCCGCCTCCGGCCGGTCCTCGGCCGGCGCCACTGCAGCCGCCCCGGCCGCCGCCGGTCTGGACAAGGTGTCCGGGAAGCTGCGCAGCCCGCGCGGCCTCGCCGTCGTGGACGGAGACACCTTCCTGGTCGCCGTGGCCAGCGGCAAGATCCTGCGCATCCGAGACAACGACGGGAAGCGGACCCGGACGACGGTGGGCCAGGTCCACCGGCAGTTCATCGCTCCGTCGGTGGACCGTCACGGTGGCCGGATCTACGTGCTCACCCCGGAGGGTCCGCCGGGGACCGGGGCCGCCACGCTGTACCGCTTCAAGGCCGGCCACAAGCCGAAGAAGCTGGCCGACATCGCCGCCTACCAGCAGCGGGATCCCGACCCCTACGACCGCGAGGACAACCCGGGCGAGAGCAACCCGTTCGGGCTCGCGGTGCTGGACAACGGCGCGGTGCTGGTCGCCGACGCCGCGGGCAACGACCTGCTGCGCGTCTCGCCGAAGGGCAAGGTCAGCACGGTGGCCCGGCTCAAGCCGCGGACCGTCACCGTCCCCAAGCACCTGCCGCGGGTCATCAAGGACCCCGAGGGCGGCTCGGTGCACATCAAGAAGGCCGGGCAGAAGATGCGCGCCGAGGCCGTGGCCACCTCGGTGACCGTCGGTGACGACGGCTACTGGTACGTCGGGGAGCTGCGGGGCGTCCCCGCCACCCCGAAGACGTCCCAGGTGTGGCGCATCAAGCCCGGGACCCGGGACGCCGTCTGCGACCCGCGCCACCCCCGCAAGGGTGACTGCAAGCGCTACGCCGACGGCCTGACCTCCGTGGTGGACCTGGCCGCGGACGACAGCGGCGACATCTATGCCGCGGAGCTGTCGCGCAAGAGCTGGCTGAAGTGGGAGCTGGGCCGCAAGGGCGCCAAGATCGGCCGGATCACGCGCATCGACGAGGATCGCGAGCTGGACCGCATCCAGCGGCTGCGGCTGCCGGGCAACGTGGACACCGACGACAGCGACGTCTACGTCACCAACCCGGTCTTCGGGCGCGGAGCCATCCGCCTGATCGACTGATCGGTGCGCGCGGGTCCCGGCTCGACCGGGGCCCGCGCGGACGCCGGTCACGGGTAGGGTGCGGCGTGTCGAGACTCCCCCCGCGAAGGACACCTCCGTGCCGCTGCTCGTAACCGGCTCCATCGCCACCGATCACCTGATGTCGTTCGGGGGCAAGTTCTCCGACTCGCTGGTGGTGGACCAGCTGGACAAGATCTCGTTGTCCTTCCTGGTCGACGACCTCGAGGTACGCCGCGGAGGCTGCGCGGCCAACATCGCCTTCGGCCTGGGCTGCCTCGGGCTGCGTCCGATCCTGGTCGGGGCTGTGGGCGAGGACTTCGTGGACTACCGCTCCTGGCTGGAGCGGCACAACGTCGACTGCGACTCGGTGCACGTCTCGGAGACCCGGCACACCGCCCGGTTCGTGTGCACCAACGACGCTGCGATGGCCCAGATCGCCTCCTTCTACCCGGGCGCGATGAGCGAGGCCCGTGAGATCGAGCTGGGCCCGATCGAGAAGCGCGTGGGGACCGTGGACTACGTGCTGATCGGCCCGAACGACCCGGAGGCGATGCTGCGTCACACCGAGGAGTGTCGTGACCGGGGCTACCCGTTCATCGCCGACCCGTCGCAGCAGCTCGCGTTCGGCGACGGCGACCTGATCCGGCGGCTCATCGACGGCGCGGCGATCCTCTTCAGCAACGAGTACGAGTCGGCGCTGATCCAGCAGAAGACCGGCTGGTCGGCCGAGGAGGTGCTCGCCCGGGTCGGTACCCAGGTGGTCACCCTCGGTGCGGACGGGGTGCGCGTGGAGCGCAAGGGCGAGGACCCGATCGTGGTGGCCGCCGTACCCGAGATCGAGAAGGTCGAGCCGACCGGCGTCGGTGACGCGTTCCGGGCGGGGTTCCTCGCGGCGACGGAGTGGGGCCTGTCCCTGGAGCGGGCCGCCCAGCTCGGCTGCCTGCTCGCGGTGCACGTGGTGGAGCAGGTAGGCACCCAGGAGTACTCCCTGTCCCGGGAGGCGTTCGTGCGACGGTTCGCCGAAACCTACGGCGAGGAGGCGTCCGCGGACATCGCGGCGCACGTGCGCACCCCGCAGGAGTGACGGCTCAGCGCAGGCGGCGTACCCGGTAACGCGGGACACCGTCGTCGGCCAGGTCGGCGCCGGCGTACTCCTGCCCCCGCATCCGGCACCACGCCGGTACGTCGGTCCGCGCCGCCTCGTCGGTGGCGACCACGGCGACCACGCCGCCCACGGGGACGTCGCCGATCGCGTTGGCCAGCCGGATCACCGGCAGCGGGCAGCGCAGCCCGCGACAGTCCAGCTCCAGGTCGGCCGGGTCCGCGGCGTCCATCGTTCTAGGTCCGCTCGTGACGGGGGAGCGGCACGTCGGCGCGCAGGCGCTCGAGGACCCCGGGGAGGACCGCGAGGAACCGGTCCACCTGCTCCTCGGTCGTGCCGCGGGCCAGGCCGACCCGCACGTTGCCGTGGGTGAGCACGCCCATCGCCTCCAGCACGTGCGAGGGCCGTACGGTGGCGGCGGTGCACGCCGAGCCGGAGCCGACGCTGAACCCGTGCTGGTCCAGCGCCCGGACCAGCTGCTCGCCGTCGAGGTAGAGGCAGGAGAAGGTCACCACGTGCGGCAACCGCCGCTGCGGGTCGCCGACCACCTCCACGTCGGGCATCCGGGCCACGCGCTCGCGGATCCCCTCGACCAGGCGGTCCAGCAGGGCGTTCTCGCTGTCGCGCTCGGCGACGGTGGCCTGCAGCGCCGCGGCGGCGGCGAGGGCGCCCGGGACGTTCTCCAGCCCCGCCACGCGCGGGTCCGTGCGCTCGTCGGTGGGCAGCGCGGAGCGCCACCGGGCGCCGTGACGGACCAGGAGGATGCCCACTCCGGGCGGACCGCCCCAGGTGTGGGCGGAGGCGGCCGCGGCCGCCCAGCCGGTCGGCGGGTCCAGGCGGCCCGCCGAGGCGGCCAGGTCCACGAACAGCGGTACGCCGGGCGCGGCGGCTCGCTCGGTCACCTCCTCGAGCGGCTGCACGGTGCCCACCTCCGGGTTGGCCGCCTGCACCGCGAGCGCCCCCGGCGGATCGGTGAGCAGGCCCGGCAGGGCGTCGAGGTCCACCGTCCCGGCGCGGGTCACCGGCAGTACGCGCGTCGAGCCGCCGGCCCGGTCGCGCCACCAGGCGGCGGCCCGGAGCACCGTGGCCTGCTCCACGGCGCTGTGCACCAGCACGCGCGAGGTGCGCGCGCGACCCTCGAGCAGGCCCAGCAGCCCCCGGTGGATCGCCTCGGATCCGGAGCCGGTGAAGCTCACCTCGTCCGCGCGGGTGCCGAGTGCTTCGGCGACCGCGGCTCGGGCGTTGTCCAGCACCAGTCGGGCGGCGCGGCCCGGCCGGTGCAGCGCGAGCGGATCGGCGTACCCGGCGTCGACCGCGGCCAGCCACGCCTCGCGTGCCGCCGGGTGCAGCG
>DASSVD010000060.1:0-44580 GCA_035706365.1 Nocardioidaceae bacterium | reverse complement strand
GGCTCGAAGAGCAGCTCGTTCTCGATGCCGGCGAACCCCGGCCGCATCGACCGCTTCAGGAACACCACCTGCTTGGCCTGGTCGGCGTTGAGGATCGGCATGCCATAGATCGGTGCGGACGGAGTGTTCCGCGCGGCCGGGTTGACCACGTCGTTGGCGCCGACCACGAGCACGACGTCGGCGTCCTTGAAGTCGTCGTTGATGTCGTCCATCTCGACCAGCTGCTCGTAGGGCACCTGGGCCTCGGCGAGCAGCACGTTCATGTGGCCGGGCATCCGGCCCGCGACCGGGTGGATCGCGTAGTCCACCGCGGTCCCGCGTCCGCCGAGCACGTCGACCAGCTCGCGCAGCGTGTGCTGCGCCTGGGCGACGGCCAGCCCGTAGCCGGGGACGATGATCACCCGGTTCGCGTAGCCCAGCAGGATCGCGACGTCCTCCGGGCCGGCCGAGCGCACCGGGCGGTCCGAGGCCTCGCCCGCGCCCAGCGTGGAGCCGCCCTTGAGGGCACCGAAGAGGATGTTGCCCACCGAGCGGCCCATCGCGGCGGCCATCAGCTTGGTCAGGAAGGTGCCGCTCGCCCCGACCAGGGTGCCGGCCACCAGGAGCACGGTGTTGCCCAGCACGTAGCCGCCCGCGGCGACGGTCAGGCCGGTAAAGGCGTTGAGCAGCGAGATCACGATCGGTACGTCTGCGCCGCCGACCGGCAGCACGAGGAGTACGCCGAGCAGCAGCCCCACCAGCGCGAGGACCACCCCGGCCCACAGCGTCGTACTCGTCACCGTCAGCACCGAGAGCACCACCGCGACCAGCAGCGAGGCCCCGAAGGCCACCGGCAGCGCGGCGAACACCACCGGCCGCGAGGTCATCAGCTCCTGCAGCTTGGCGAAGGTGACCAGCGACCCGGCGAACGAGATCGATCCGACCACGATGGTGAACGCGGTGGCCGCCAGCGCGAACGCCGACGACTCCGCGGTGCCGGACACCACGTCGCCGAGCTCGAGCAGTGCGACCAGCGCGGCCGCGCCACCGCCGACCCCGTTGAGCAGCGCCACCAGCTGCGGCATCTGGGTCATCTGCACCCGGCGGGCGCCCACCACGCCGATCACCGTGCCGACCGCGATCGCCACCAGGATCGCGACCAGGTGGTCCAGGTCGGCGTAGAAGAACACCACCGCGACCGCGACCACGGCACCGGCGGCTCCGAGCAGGTTGCCCGCCCGTGCGTGCCGCGGCGAGGAGAGGCCCTTGAGCGCCAGGATGAAGCAGACCGCGGCGGCCAGGTAGACGACCTGGACCCACACCGGCGCGTTCACCGGCGGTCACTCCCTCGATCACCGCGGCGGGGCGCCTTGAACATCTCCAGCATCCGGTCGGTGACCACGAACCCGCCGACCATGTTCACCGTGGCCAGCACCACCGCCACCAGTCCGACGACCAGCTCCACCGGGTTGTCGGCCAGCCCGGTGACCAGGATCGCGCCGAGCAGGATGATCCCGTGGATCGCGTTCGCGCCCGACATCAGCGGCGTGTGCAGCGTCGAGGACACCTTGGAGATCACCTCGATGCCGACGAACACGCTGAGCACGAAGATGGTCAGCCAGACCACGGGCTCGCTCACGGGGCGGCTCCTTCCAGGGCGGCGCGCGTGGGTTCGTGCAGGATCCGGCCCTCCCGGGTGACGCAGCAGCCGGCGACGATCTCGTCCTCGTAGTCGGGGGCGAACGCCCCGTCGGCGGTCATCAGGGTGAGCAGGTTGAGGACGTTCTGCGCGAGCAGCCGGCTGGCCGGGCCGGGCATCTGGCCCGGCACGTTGGCACCGCCCCACACCTGGGCGTTGCCGATGCGCACCACCTGGCCGGGCAGCGCGCCCTCGACGTTGCCGCCGGACTCGGCTGCCAGGTCGACCACGACGGCGCCGGGACCCATCTGCTCCACCATCTCCCGGGTCGCCAGCAGCGGCGCCTGTCTCCCGGGCACCGCGGCGGTGGTGATCAGGGCGTCGGCGGCCGCCACGTAGGGGGTCAACAGCTCGCGCTGCCGTTGCGAGCGCTCTTCGGTCATCTCCCGGGCGTAGCCGCCGGCGCCCTCGAGCGTCTCCAGCTCCAGTTCGACCGGGGTGGCGCCCATCGAGGCGATCTCCTCGGCCGCGGCCGCACGCACGTCGTAGGCCCTCACCACCGCGCCCAGCCGCTTCGCGGTCGCGATCGCCTGCAGCCCGGCCACGCCGGCGCCGAGCACGAGCACCTCGGCCGGTGGCACCGTCCCGGCGGCCGTCATGTTCAGCGGGAAGAACCGGCGCAGCAGGCCGGCCGCGACCACGGCGCACCGGTAGCCCGCGACGAGCGATTGCGAGGACAGCGCGTCCATCGACTGCGCCCGGGAGATCCGCGGCACGAGCTCCAGGGCGAAGCTGGTCAGCCCGCAGTCGCGCAGGTCGGCGACCAGGTCGAGACTCTGCCCGGTGGGCAGGAAGGACACGGTGGTGGTGCCGGCGGGGAGGCGGCGTACGACGGAGGGGTCGAGGGGCTGCACCGACAGCACCACGTCCGCGCCCTCCAGCGCCTGGTCGGTCACGGTGGCGCCGGCCGCGGCGTACTCCTCGTCCGCGTGCAGCGCGCCGGCTCCGGCGCCCGGCTCGACCGCGACCTCGTAGCCGAGCGCGAGGAGCTTGCCGACCAGCTCGGGCACCATCGCGACGCGCGTCTCGCCCTCGCGCACCTCTGCAGCCACAGCGACTCTCACCCTCGTGAAACTAGAGGGTCCGGCCGGGTTTGTGGCCCACCTGGCCCGTGTGTCTCATCCCCGACCCGTCGTGAATGTCCCGGCCCACCCCGCCGACCCGTCGTGAATGTCCCGCGGTCGGGCGCAGCACCCGCGCCGTTCGGCGCGAAAGGGACCCCTGCGGTCACGGAGGACAGCACGTTGACGCCGAACGCGCCGGCCGCACGGTCAGCGGTACTCGGGGTTCTCGAAGCCGAAACGCGAGCCGGCGTCCCAGGCGCTCCGCTGGTTGCCATACGCCGGGATGCCGCCCGCGTCCTTGAGCAGCCGGGCCAGGTGCATCAGGTTCCACGTCATGAAGGTGGTGTTGCGGTTGGTGAAGTCGTTGTCCGGGCCACCACTGCCGGGATCGAGGTACGACGGCCCCGGGCCCGCCTCGCCGATCCAGCCCGCATCGGCCTGCGGCGGGACGGTGTAGCCGATGTGTTGCAGGCTGTAGAGGATGTTCTGCGCACAGTGCTTGATCCCGTCCTCGTTGCCGGTGATCAGAGCCCCGGCGACGCGGCCGTAGAAGGCGTACTGGCCCTCCTCGTTGAGGATCCCGGACAGCGCATAGAGCCGCTCGATCACCCGCTTGGTCACGCTCGCGTTGTCACCGAGCCAGATCGGGCCGGCCACGACCAGGATGTCGGCGGCCATCACCCGCGGGTAGATCTGCGGCCACGCGTCGGTGGCCCAGCCGTGCTCGGTCATGTCCGGGTAGACCCCGGTCGCGATGTCGTGGTCGACCGCCCGGAGCACCTCCACCGCCACGCCCTGCTTGCGCATGATCGCCGCGCTGGCGTCGACCAGGCCCTGGGTGTGGCTGAGCTCCGGCGACCGCTTCAGTGTGCAGTTGAGGTACATCGCCCGCAGGTCGGAGAAGTCCGGCACCGCAGCGGGAGCGGTCTCCGGGACCGGATCGGCAACGCTCATGCTGCGACTGTGCAACCGCCCGCGACTGCTCGCAAGAGCCCGTTGGGGTCAGCGCAGGGCCGGCCGGCGAGCGCTGCTACTGCTGCCACTGCTGCGTCGCCCGGGCCGGGACGACGACCAGCTTGCCGACGTGCCGGCGCTCGGCGAGCTGGCGTTGGGCCTCCGCGACCGCGTCCAGGTCGAAGGTCGCGGCGACGAGGGGGCGTACGGCGCCTCGCCGCGCGAGGTCGGCCAGCTGCGCGAAGATCCGCGGGGTGTGCATCGTCGACCCCACGAGGGCGCGGTTCGCGAGGTAGAGCCGCCGCACGTCCAGGTCGACCGCCCAGCCGTCGAGCGCTCCGGCGACGACCCAGCGGCCCCCCGGCCGCAGCAGGTCGAGGCCAGGACCGATCAGCGGTCCGGCGACCACGTCGATCACCGCGTCGTAGCCCCCCGGGGCGGCGCCTTCCGCGTCCGCAAGGACCGAGCCGCGCTGCCGGTCGACGATCGCGTCCGCGCCCGCGGCCCGCACCGCGTCGGCCTTCGCGCCGCTGCACACGGCAACCACCCGTGCACCGCGGGCGTGGGCCAGCTGCACGGCCGCCAGGCCGACCCCTCCGGACGCCCCGGTGACCAGGACGGTGTGACCGGATGCCATCGCGCCGCGCTCGAGCATGCCCAGCGCGGTGCCGTAGGCGATCGGCAGCGCAGCCAGCTCCACGTCGCTCAGCGGCGACTCGTCGACCCGGTGGGCGGCGTCGGCCGGCACCACGGCGTACTCCGCGAAGCCGCCGTCACGCTCGCTGCCGAGAACGTCGACCGGTCGGGAGTCCGGGCTCGCGTCCTCGTAGAGCGCGGGGTCGACCAGCACCCGCGCCCCAACAACCCCCGCGTCCACCCCCGCACCGCAGGCCACCACAGTGCCGGCCACGTCGCCGCCCTGGATGCGCGGGAAGTCCAGCGGACCCAGCCAACCCCCGGGTTCGCCGGAGTCGCCCGTCAGGCCGTAGGAGCCCTCCCGGGTCCACAGGTCGGTGTTGTTGCAGCCCGCGGCGGACACGCGCACCAGGACCTCGCCCGGGCCGGGTCGCGGCACCGCGACGTCGCGCACGTCGATCACCTCCGGCCCGCCGTGCCGGGTGAGGACGGCGGCCCGCATCGTGGTGGGGATCGGGCCGGGGCGCTCCGGATCGCTCGGCGCCGGTCTCGACGACATGTCCGAAGCATGGCAGGCTCCACCGATCGCGCCGGGGCCGACCGGTGGATGCCCGGCGCACGCGCGACCCGACTGTGGCAACCTTCGGGGGTGACTCTCCCGCGCCCCGACATCGATCCCGACGGACTGCTCGAGTACTCCGTCGTCTTCACCGACCGCTCGTTGAACCACATGTCCCGACGCTTCGTCGGCGTCATGCAGGACATCATCGACGTGCTCCGCAGCACGTACGGCGCGGACACGGTTGCGATCGTCCCGGGTGGCGGCACCTATGCGATGGAGGCCGTGGCGCGGCAGCTCGCAACGGGGCGCCGCTGCCTCGTCGTACGCAACGGGCTGTTCTCCTACCGGTGGTCACAGATCCTGGACGCGGGGTCGATGGCCGCGCACACCACGGTGCTCACCGCCCGCTCGGTCTCCGACGAGCCGCAGGCACCCTGGACCCCGCCGCCGGTCGACGAGGTCGTCGCAGCGATCGAGCGCGAGCGCCCCGAGGTGGTCTTCGCCGCGCACGTGGAGACCGCGGCCGGCATGGTGCTGCCCGACGCCTACGTCCGCGCGGTCGCCGACGCCACCCGCGAGGCGGGCGGGCTGTTCGTGCTCGACTGCATCGCCTCCGGGGCGCTGTGGGTGGACATGCGCGAGCTCGGTGTCGACATCCTGCTCAGCGCACCCCAGAAGGGGTGGAGCGGCTCGCCGTGCGCCGGCTTCGTGATGCTGTCGGAGGCCGCCCGCGCGCAGGTGATGGCCACGACCTCGACGAGCTTCGCAGTCGACCTGCGGAAGTGGCTGACCATCACCGAGGCCTACACCCAGGGCCAGACGCCGTACCACGCCACGATGCCCACCGACGCCCTGGCGCGCGACGCGGCGCTGATGCTCGAGACCCGCGACGCTGGCCTGGACAAGCTGCGCACCGCGCAGGTCTCACTCGGCACGCAGGTGCGGGGGCTCCTCGCGGAGCACGGCTTCCCCTCCGTCGCCGCCGAGGAGTACGCCGCCCCCACCGTGGTGGTCTCCTTCACCGACGACCCCGAGGTCCGCAGCGGCGCGATGTTCAAGCAGCGCGGCATCCAGGTTGCCGCCGGCGTACCCCTGATGTGCGGGGAAGGTGACGACTTCTCCACCTTCCGCATCGGACTGTTCGGCCTGGACAAGCTCACCGACGTCGACGGCACCCTCGAGCGGCTGCGCGTCCACCTCGCCAGCCCGGCCTGACGGCGCCGGCCGCCCCGAGGCTCAGTAGTACCAGGGGTAGTCGGCAAGGGCCGTTGGCAGTTGCGGGCTGGTGCTGGCAGTACCGTAAAAACACGGTCTGACCTGCGTAAATGCGGATTCCGTCGTGACGGTCGTTGGTGGTTTGTTCTGGCCGCTTCTGAACTTCTTGCGGACTTTTTGCGGACTGGCGAGCCGACACGTCCAGGCCGAAGCACCACGCAAACTTGCTGGGTCCGGCCAGGTCACACGAGCGTTCGATACCGCGGACCTTGCCAGACACTGCGCACCGTGGCGCCCCAGACAGGGCTGCTGCCTCGAGCCGGGCGCTACGCGAGCGATGTCTCCGGAGAACGCCCCCGTCCCGGGAACTCCTTCGGACGGGTCCATCGGGATTGGCCGCCGGGACGCCAGCGCCTCGGACGCTTGCTGGGTAAGTCGCTGTCGATCGAGGTTCGGCTTGCGGGTTCTTCAGCCAGCGTCGCCGAAGGCGGCGCTGGCTGCCGGCCGCCTCCGCCAGTTGCGCGCTTAGTTACATCCTAGCGGTCGGGCGTCTGCATCCGGCGCCCGCGTGATCGCACGTATACCGGCCCTACGGCCGCCGCAACGAAGACCAGGATAGTCAACGGGAGCCCGAGCCACCCTGGCAGGAGCCCCAATTGCACGCAACCAGAGTCGGAAACGGTTGGCCCGGAGCCGACGGTGCCGCCGGTGGCGTCGTAGCAGTAGCCACTCGACTGGTCCGCAAGGATCCAGGCCGCCAGGAGAGCTCCGAACCATCCCCCAGGGAAGAGCAGCGAGCCAAGGAGCTTGACCCGCGTCGGAAGGCTCTCACTAGCCCACAGGAGGGCGAGGCCGTACAGCCAACCAATCCCGGGCAAGAGCGAACCCCAACTCAACCACCGGACGATGCTGCGGAGTGATTCATCGGGGACGAGAAGGCCGTCGGGATGCGTGCGCTCCTGGACAGTTGGTCTCATGACATGTTGCAGCTAATGCTGCGGCTGTACAACCCTGTGGCGCCGCCACGGATCTGCATGCACTTTGTCACGCTGACCAAAGAGAACGTGTACTTGTGCGTGGTCACGCCGCGTACCTCCCAGCCAACGTTGAGCTTGTCCTTTGTGTTGCCCGCGTAATTGATGATAGTCGCGGAGCCACCGACGTTCGTGATGCTGGAACTTGTTATCGACCCGCCGCTTCCACACCAGTTGAGTTGCATCCACGAGTGCGCAGTTGTCATCCCCCACAGGGTCCAGCCCGTGTAGTAGTAGTGGTACCAGCAACCGGAAGCTGCAGCCGCGGTGATTGAGCCGGCGGCATCGGAGCCCACCTTCAGACCAGCCTCGATGCCTCTGCAGGGGTCAACGGGCCGCTCTCGGTGATCGTCTCCCCCTCCACGAGGTTCGCTTCGATAACCTCCGCCACCTCACGGCGTTGAGCGGGGGACAGTTCCTTCATGGCGGCGTCCGGGTCGGGCGACTGCAACAGGGAAAGCACCAGTTCCTGGTCGACGGACCCTGCCTCATCAGGCCCACCCGGCTACAGCGCGGCGGCGCTCGCCGAGGCTGGAGAGAGCGCCAGCAGAAGTGCCATGGTACCGAGCGCGGCGCAGACTTTGCGCATGTTCATTCCCCCGTCTATTTGACAGACCGCGCTATTGCGGCCTTCTGGACGGAAGGTACGTGGCCGCGTTCCTGAGTCGCCATAGCCCAGGTTCGTCATTGTGAGGTCATGCGAGCTCCATGATTGTTCCCGGGAACCGGATCAGGTCGGACTCACGACGCCACCATCGGCCGACCGCGTCGGTAGGGTCGTAGGTCGACCCGCCTAGGGAGAGGCCGGTCTGACCGGTGACGAGTTCGTCGGCGATCGGTCGGGCGTCGGGAAGGAGACTCGGCCAAGTCGGTCGAGCTTGTCCACCGCGAGGGTATCGGTGGCGAGACAGGCGCTGAGTGCCTAGCGGAGCCGGGGCGGGTGATCGGACTGACCCACGGCAACCAGGTCCAGGCTCGTCGGCAGCGTTAACCCCCGACGGGGCCACCTCGCCGCGAATGTGAACGCGTTCACGGTTGGTGCCGGTCAGGCCGTGGTGGACGTAGATCCGCTCGGCCTCGACCCCGAGGCTCAGCAGGGCGTCGCGGTGGGCGGTATCGGGGTCTTTGTTGATCGGTGGAGCGGCCCGGTGCGGGATCGGCCTGTGGGACGCTTCGCGCGACGATTGGCCGGAGGGAACGGTCCGGGCAAGCGGGCGACCCTCGCCTTCTCGCCGTCTGTCAGCCTGGCAGAGTTTGGCGCGTAGCCGCGTTGAGGGCCGCTACGCAGACCCCGACTTATCCAGAATCGCTGATCACCGCTGACCATCACCGGCTGCTCAGTTTTCTCCTCCAACGACCCGACGACACTCCATTTCGACCCCCCAGACCGTCGGCACACATGCTACGAAGGACGTGGATGGGTCGCCCGTGGAGGGGCGGCCCACGAGTCGTTCAAGGGTAGTTGTTGGACGTTGCTGGCAGTTGCTGACCGCTCCGTCCGGCACCGGATGCGGGGTGATCGGCGTGCACGGTGGGATGAAGTTCTACCGCGGCTCCGCGGCTGCCGCGCGCTCCTACGTGGAGTCCGACCACTCCCGTGCCGACGACTATTACCTCACCGAAGGCTCCGGCGTCGCCACCCGGTACGTCGTCGAAGTGAGCGGCTCGGTGAGCCCGACGGTGAGGCACGCCGGTGAGCTCGACGGCCGCACCTACGAACAGTGGGTCGCCGGGTACGACGTCGAGACCGGCAAGGCGAAGGGCCGCCTGCGCGACGACGCGAACGCGCTGCGGTTCGTCGAGGTCACCGTCAACGGCCCCAAGACCTGGTCGCTGGCCGCCGCCCTGCACCCGGAGGTGTCGGCGGCGTTGGATGCCGCGCAGGGTCGGGCGGCCGAGCAGATCATCGCCTGGGTCGCCGCACATGCGACGACCCGGGTCGGACCACGCGGCCGGCAGGTGCAGGTCCCGGTCGAACAGGTCGAGGCCGCGGTGATCCGGCACTACACCTCCCGGGCCGGCGACCCCCACCGCCACCTCCACGTGCAGATCAACGCCCGGGTTCTCGCCGAGCGCGCGTGGCGTGGCTTGCACTCGGTGGGAGCACGGGACTTCCTGGAGGCGATCAACGGGATCGGACACGCCGCGGTCGCCACCGACCCCGAGTTCCGCAGGGCTGTGGCGGAGCACGGCCTGACCCTCGACCCCGAGTCGGGAGAGCTCGTCGAGTTAGCACCGTACGTTCCGCGGTTCAGCGCGCGGGCAGCGCAGATCGGGCGGAACCTGGATCGGTTCGAGGCCGAGTGGCGGGCCGGGCACCCCGGCGAGGAACCGGGGCCACGGCTGCGGCAGGCGTGGGACCGACGCGCGTGGGCCGAGGCGCGACCGGACAAGGTGGTGCCTACGGACGGTGCGGCGATGGTCGCCGCGTGGAATGACGAACTGCACCGTCTGGGCTACCGCGACCGGAACCAGCCGACCGCCCCGGCCCGGGGGCCACGAGTCGGGGAGCTCGACCGCGATCAGGCCGTCGAGCTGGTGTTGTCGAGGTTGGGGGCGAAGCGGTCGGCGTGGAACGCCGCCGACATCCGCGGCCAGGTCGAGCAGTGGATCGCCCAGAGCGGGCTGACCGCTGACGCGGCGGTGCGGATCGAACTGGCCGAGGACCTCACTGCCCGAGCGGTTGCCGCCTGCATCCCGCTCCTGGATCGCGACGACGTGCCCGCACACGTCCGCGCCCTCACCTCTCCGGCCGTAATCGCCGTCGAGGACCGCATCACCCGCCTCCTCGGACTCCAGGGCTACGCGCGCGGTGAGGACGTGAGCCTTCCAGCCGGGGTGGCGATCATGCTTGACCCCGGCCAGCGCACGGCCGTCGCCGCCCTGGCCGGGACGAAGCACCTGCTGGTCATCGAGGGCGCGGCTGGTGCCGGCAAGACAGCCACGCTGGCGGCAACCCGGGAGATGCTCACGGCTCAGGGCCGTAGGCTCATCGTGGTCACGCCCACGTTGAAGGCCGCCGAGGTCGCGGCCGGTGAGATCGACGCCCCCGCGTTCTCCGCGGCATGGCTCGCCCACCAGTGGGGGTGGCGGTGGGACGAGGACGGCCACTGGACCCACACCCGCACCGAGCCCCTCGACCCACGCGCCGTACTCGGCTCCGGTGATCTGCTGGTGGTCGACGAAGCCGCGATGCTCGACCAGGACCCCGCCCGCGCCGTCCTGGAGATCGCCCACGAGCGCGGGGCGCGGGTGGCGTTCATCGGTGACCGGCACCAACTCCCCGCCGTCGGTCGCGGCGGAGTCCTCGACCTCGCCGCCCAGCACGCCGGCCCCGACGCGACCATCGCCCTCGACGTCGTGCACCGGTTCACCGACCCCGCCTACGCCGAACTCTCGGCCAGGATGCGACGCGGCGCGTCGGTGTTCGACGACCTGTGGCAGCGAGGTCAGATCCGGCTGCATGCCAGCGGACCCGAACGCCTCGACGCCCTCGCCGCGGAGGCGGCCGACGCGATCCTCGCGGGCCGGTCACCACAGGCGCTGATGGCCGACAGCCGCGAACAGGCGACCGCGCTCAACGGCGCGATCCGCGACCGACTCGTCGCCGCCGGGCGGGTGGACGACCGGCGGGTCGTGGTCAACCAGATCGGTGAACGCCTCGGTGTCGGGGACCGGATCGCGACCCGGCGCAACGACTGGCAGCTCGGCGTCGCCAACCGGCAGACCTGGACCATCACCGCCATCGCCGACGACGCCACCGTGACCCTGCGCAACGACTCCGGGCAGACCCGCGACCTCCCCGGCTGGTACGCCGAAGGCTGGGTCGAGCTCGCCTACGCCACCACCGTCTACGGCGCCCAAGGCGACACCACTCGCGTCGGGCACATGGTCATCGGAGACTCGACGTCGGCGGCGTCGGCGTACGTCGGGATGACCCGCGGCCGACACGACAACGTCTCCCACCTGGTCGCCGAGACCCCCGAGCAGGCCAGGACGGTCTGGGAGCAGGTCTTCTCCCGCGACCGTGCCGACCTCGGCGCCACCCACGCTCGCCTCCGAGCCATCGACGACATCGACCGCTACGGCCCCAACGCCCCCGCGAAGGCCCGTGCCCAGGCGGCCGCGAAGCGTCGGTCGCAGGATCGTCGGGCAGAGAACCGGCGCCAGTTCGAGCCGAGGCCGTCGGAGACGCCCGAGCCCGCTCGAGCCTCGCACCGCAGCCCAGGAATCGGTCTCTGACGAAGATGCTCGAAGTTCCTTCAAGAACACCACGGGCGAGTCACCACGGGCGGGGTTGACCTGCACAAACACCCGCATCCACGTACTCGCCCGTGGTGCGCCCGTCCCGCCCGACCTACTCGACCACGGGCGCAATTTGGTGCGCCCCTCCCCTCACGCTGGGGCCATGACCACCCTCACAGTCTCACCATCCGAGAGATTTTCAAGTTTCGGAGAGGCGCCCCCCAGCACTGCGCTGACCAGCGCAAACGCCTGCGCCCCTCCCATCGCCCCTCCTACGTCCCTCCCGGGACGGGCGCCCCCAGGACGGGCGCAAATTGGTGCGCCTCCTAAGCAAAGTTGAGCCCGCGATGTCCATTCGCGACGCGTGGCTCGCTTGAAGATCCCGCCACACCCATTCACCACAACGACAGGAGAACCCGATGACCACCCGCCTTCACGAGGACGACCGCCACGAGAACGACGAGATGCTCGGCATCGAGGAGGCCGCCGCTTACCTCCGCGTGCCCGTAGCCACGATGCGGTACTGGCGCTACTGCGGCGACGGCCCCTTCAGCTTCCGGCTCGGTCGTCGCGTCCGCTACTGGAAGACCGACCTGATCCTCTGGAGAGCCGAACAGGGCCGGCGCCCCGACGTCGAGGGTTCCCAGGCCTGAATCTCGTGGGGTTCTCCCCAGGAACGCGGGTCCGACTCGCCCCGGGCCGCGATCCGATCGACCCTGCCTGTGACCGGAAGGAGGTGACGCATGGCCGGCAATATCGCCAAGCGGCCCGACGGCCGTTGGCGTGCCCGCTACCGCGACGAACGCGGCCGCGAACGCTCGCGACACTTCGAGCGCCGCATCGATGCCCAGCGCTGGCTTGACGAGGTCACCACCACGCTCCGTGACGGCACGTGGGTCGAACCCCGCGCAGGCAACATCACCTTCGACGACTTCTATGCCGACTGGGCACCGCGGCAGCTGTGGCTTGCCTCGACCAGAGCCAATGCCGACCTCGCGGTCGGGTCGGTCCCGTTCGGCGATCTGCCGTTCAAGGCGATCCGCCGCTCGCACATCGAGACCTGGGTCAAGTCAGCATCCGAGCGGTGGGCTCCCTCGACGGTCAAGACCCGATTCGTGATCGTCCGCTCAGTGTTCCGTGCCGCGGTCGCCGACCGCGTCATCGGCACCGATCCGTGCATCGGCGTCACCCTCCCTCGGCGCCGCAAGGCCGAGGCCGCCATGCAGATCCCGACGACCGAGGATGTCGGACGGCTCCTCGCCCACGCCGACAGCACGCGGGTCTCCACCCGCAAGGGCTTCCGCGTCTACGTCGCCCTGTGCGCGTTCGCTGGCCTCCGCAAGGGCGAAGCAGCGGCCGTCCAAATCGGCGACATCGACTTCCTTCGCCGGACGCTGAACGTCTCCCGGCAGTTGCAGCGAGACCGGTCAACCTACGTCGTCCGGCTGCCGAAGTACGGCTCCGAGCGCGTCGTCTTCCTGCCCGACGAGCTGGTGGCAGTCCTGACAGAGCACGTGGCCGCACATCTGCCCAGCGCCGAGCCCTACGACTGGCTGTTCACGGTCAATGACCGTCCGATGTACGACAACGACATCACCTGGCGCTGGCGCGCCACCCGAACCGCGGCGAAGTTCCCCCACGTCCGACTCCATGACCTGCGGCACTTCTACGCCAGCGGTCTCATCGCAGCGGGCTGCGACGTCGTCACCGTGCAGCGCGCGCTTGGTCACTCGACCGCGACGACCACGCTGAACACCTACAGCCACCTCTGGCCGACCGCCGAGGACCGGACCCGCGCCGCGGCCGGCGCGCTGATGAAGCAGGCCCTCGGAGCTTTAGAACAGGCGCAGTGACCACAGGCCAGCGACACGCTGGAGAGCTTCGTCGTCGAGCTCGATCGGACTCTGGTCGACCAACTCGACCGCTGTGCCTTCGAAGATCGCCCAGCACTCCCACTCTGACGCGATGCGGCTGGTGTACCTGATACCGGAGTAGAGCGGCGTCCCATCGACCTCTGTCGCCGTGTAGGCGAACTCCGCGATCAGACGACTCAGTCTCCGGTCCTGGTTCGTCACAGCAGACAGGTCGAGAGGCTGCTCGTACCCGAGCCCGACCAGGTCACTGGAAAGGACCTCGCTCAGGAACTCGTGAGTCTCCGGCGCTTCCACATCGAGGAAAGGCAGCGGGTCAACGAGGCGGATCGTCGCGAGAAGCCGTTGGAGCCGCCAGTCCTGCGGGACTCCGCCGACGACCATGAACCCGGGCTCCTCGTCCTTGAGAAGCTCACGCATCCTCGGAGTCGGCCGGAACCGTGCCAACGTCTCGGCGAAGCAAGCCTCGGCCGTCGTAGCGGCGTACAAGACGCCACCACCAGGAACGTCGAACCGGTTCCCGGCTTTCGGCAGCGCGGCGTCGAGTGGGCTGATCGTGGAGAACCTGAGGAGGCCGCTTGCTCGCCCGACCCGCAACAATGGGTCGGGCGGGGTCGCGACCGCAGGCTCCGCCATGCGGCTCTCAGGCCCCGGCAAGGAACGCGCGCGCAGCCGCAAGCGTCTCGCGGTTCAGACCGTCGTGAAGCGCCTCGGCAGGCGAAAGATCGTCCAACTGCGGATTGCTGCCGAGGAACCACGCCCGGATCGTCGCGTCGGCCTCGACCAGCTCCAGCATCTTGACGACCTGAGACGCGATTCGCAGCGGCAGCAGCGAAGCCTCGCCCGCCTCGGCTCCTGCCTTCCACCGAGAGATGGTCGAGGGGTCACGGTCAACGATGAAGGCCACCACCTTGGTGCCCAACTTGGACGTGAGTGCTTCGACAAGGTCGCCCTGCCCCACACGCACGGAGTCACGGTGAGCAGTGCGACGAGCCTGATCGGACGATGATGCAGCAACAGCAGCCACCGGCGTTCCTTTCCCGCTCTCGTTGACGTCTTCCCTGCAAGCATAGCCTCAGATCAGATGCGTACGGATTGCATAACAGATGCGTGATGTGTTGCAAGTCGCCTGGATCACGAGAGGTCAGCCCGCCGACCGGCGCAGTCCCGACGGGTCGGCGCGGGTGGTTGTTGAGATTCCTGCGGACTTTTTGCGGACTACAAGGGGGTTCGCGAACCCCTAGACCCACTCTGACCTGGGCAAACGCGCGAATCTCAGTAGTACCAGGGGTACGCCGACCAGTCCGGCTCGCGCTTCTGCAGGAAGGCGTCGCGCCCCTCGACCGCCTCGTCGGTCATGTAGGCCAGCCGCGTCGTCTCGCCGGCGAAGAGCTGCTGGCCGACCAGGCCGTCATCGATCAGGTTGAAGGAGTACTTCAGCATCCGCTGCGCGGTCGGCGACTTGCCGTTGACCTTGCGGCCCCACTCCAGCGCGACCGCCTCCAGCTCGGCGTGCGGCACGACGGCGTTGACCATGCCCATCCGGTGCGCGGCCTCCGCGTCGTACTCGTCGCCGAGAAAGAAGATCTCGCGGGCGAACTTCTGACCGACCTGACGGGCGAGGTACGCCGAGCCGAACCCCCCGTCGAAGGAGCCGACATCGGCATCGGTCTGCTTGAAGCGGGCGTGTTCGCGCGAGGCGAGGGTCAGGTCGGAGACGACGTGCAGGCTGTGGCCCCCGCCGGCCGCCCACCCGGGGACCACGCAGATCACCACCTTGGGCATGAACCGGATCAGCCGCTGGCACTCGAGGATGTGCAGCCGGCCCAGCTTCGCCTTGTCGATCGACTCCGCGGACTCACCCGACGCGTACTGGTAGCCCTGCCGCCCCCGGATCCGCTGGTCCCCGCCGGAGCAGAAGGCCCAGCCGCCGTCCTTGGGCGAGGGGCCGTTGCCGGTCAACAGCACGCAGCCGACTTCGCTGGAGGTGCGTGCGTGCTCGAGCACCCGCAGCAGCTCGTCGACCGTGTGCGGCCGGAACGCGTTGCGCACCTCCGGCCGGTCGAACGCGATCCGAACCGTGCCCTGCTCGACCGCGCGGTGGTAGGTGAGGTCGGTCAGGTCGTCGAACCCGGGCACCGGCCGCCAGGCCGCTGCGTCGAAGATCTCCGAGACCTGCCCGGTCCCGTCGGCGGTGTCGCGTCCCTCGTCCATGGGCCGCAGCGTACTTGCCGCCTTTGCCCCGCAGACCTTCGCCGTACGCCGCTCAGCCGACCGGTTGCGCCTCCTGCCGCCGCACCGCCCGCGCACCGAGCAGGAGGTAGCCACCGAAGCCGACGAGCAGCGCGACCAGCACGCCGAGCGCGGAGTAGGCCCAGTCCCCCTGGCGGCCGCCGAGGCCGAAGGGGCCGAGCAGGTAGCCCTGCCAGTCCAGCCAGCCGGCGTAGGTGTTGGTGACCAGCCCCCAGCCGAGGAACGCGGAGACCCCCAGCACGCCGAGCGCGTCCCAGCGCACCGCGCCGTACCCGCCCGCGAGCCGCGCGTCGAACAGCTTGGCCTCCTCGTACGGACGTCGGCGCAGCGCCAGATCCGCCAGGAAGATGCCGCACCAGGCGGCCATCAGCACGCCGAGCGTGATCAGGAACCCCTGGAAGGGGTAGAAGAAGTTCTCCGCGACCCAGACCACGTAGATGGTGCCCAGCACCATGAGTACGCCGTCGATCGCGGCGGCCACCCACCGCGGCGCCGGCAGGCCGATCGCCAGCAGCGTCAGGCCGGAGGAGTAGATGTCGAGCACCGCCCCGGAGATCAGGCCGGCGACGGCGACGAGCGCGAACGGCACCAGGTACCACGTCGGCAGCAACGTGGTCAGCGCCCCGATCGGGTCAGCGGTGACCGCCTCGGTGAACGCCGGGTCCGACGCGCAGAGCAGGATGCCGTAGACGATCAGCACCACCACCGGCAGGCTCGCGCCGAAGGTGGACCAGCCCACCACGCCGCCGGTGGAGGCGGTGCGCGGCAGGTAGCGGGAGTAGTCGGCCGCGCAGTTGACCCAGCCGATGCCGAAGCCGGTCAGCACCATGATCAGCGCCCCGATCACCGCGGTGGCGCTGCCGCCCGGCAGGCCCCCGGCGGTCCCGAGGTCGATGTGGTCCAGGGTCAGCGCGATGTAGATGACGGTGGCCACGATGGTGAACACCGTCAGCCACTTCTGCAGCTTCATGATCGCGTCGAAGCCGAGGATGCCGGCGGCCACGATGACCGCGGCGACCACCAGGAACGCCACCACCTTCGTCAGCGTCCCGTCGCTCCAGCCCAGCCGGCCGAACACGGTCGCCGTCGCCAGCGTCGCCAGCGCGACCAGCACGATCTCCCAGCCGACCAGGAGCAGGTAGGAGACGACCCCGGGCACCAGGTTCCCCCGGATCCCGAACGGCGCCCGCGACAGCACCAGCGTCGGCGCTGAACCGCGCTTGCCGGCGATCGAGACCAGCCCGACCAGCAGGAAGCTGAGCACCGCCCCCAGCACCCCGGCCAGCAGTGCCTGCCCCAGCGACAGGCCGAAGCCCAGCACGAAGGCACCCCACGACACCCCGAACACCGAGATGTTCGAGGCGCACCACGGCCAGAACAGGTCAGAAGGTCGTCCCTTGCGCTCGCCCTCGGCGATCACGTTCAGCCCGTTGGCCTCGATGGTCAGCGCGCTGCCCCCGCCGGGTGCTGCCGCCGGCGCCTGTTCGGCACCGGTCGCGCCGGCACCGGTCGCGCCGGCACCGGGCGCGCCGTCACCGGTAGCTCCGGTCACCCGGCCCCTGGTCTCGCTCATCGCCTGCTTCCTCCTCCTGCCGGGCCGGTGCGGCCCTCTCCCGTCAGCCCTCGCGGCCCGATCAGTCCTCGCGGCCCTCGCGGCCCTCGCGGCCCTCGCGGCCCTCGCGGACCGCGGTGACCACCAGCTCCGCGAGCAGCGGTCCGATCCGTTGCGCGGTCCGCTCCGCGACGGCGACCACCTCGTCGGGGTCGATCGGCGCCTCCGCATCCGCGTCCGCTGTCTGGTCGTCCTCCGGCACGGTGGCCGTCACCGTGGACAGCCCGAGCAGCTCCAACCCGACCTCGCGCGCGGCGATCGCCTCCAGCACCGTGGACATGCCGATCATGTCGGCTCCGAGCGTGCGCAGCCAGTGCGTTTCGGCCCGGGTCTGGTAGTGCGGCCCGCGCAGCAGCGCGTAGACCCCGTCGGCCAGCGACGGGTCGAGCCGTCGCGCGAGCCCGCGCAGCCGCGGGGACCACGCCTGCGTCAGGTCGACGAACCGGGCGCCGGTCAGCGGGGAGACACCGGTGAGGTTCAGGTGGTCGCGGATCAGCACCGGCTGCCCGAGCGTCAAGCCGGCCCGCGCGGCACCGTTAGCGTTGGTCAGAACCGCGAGGCGTACGCCGGCGGCCGCGGCGACCCGCACCGGGTGGACCACCGCGGAGGCACCATGGCCCTCGTACAGATGGGTCCGCCCGGACACCAGCAGCACCCGCACCCCGTCCCGCTCGACCGAGGCGAGACGTCCGGCGTGTCCCGGCGCGGCCGGAGGCAGGAAGCCGGGCAGCTCGGTCACCGGCAGCTCGACGTCGGGTCCGCCGAAGGCCTCGGCTGCCGGGCCCCATCCCGACCCCAGCACGACCAGCGCGTCGTGGCACTCGTGGCCGGTGAGCTGCGCGAGGCGGTCGGCAGCGCGCTGCGCCGCGGCGTACTCCTGGCTCACCTGTCGGTGCGCCCGATGGAGACCGCCAGCGCGGCGAGGTGCTCGAGCCGGGCGAGCTCGGAGTCCAGGATCTCGGGACCGCCGCGGCGGCCGAACAGCACCAGCTCCTCGGGGTCGCCGAGCGGGGCGGCCGCGACCAGGGTCGAGGTCCACCGCTCCCAGTTCTCGGGGATGTCCAGCCGCGCGGAGCGCTCCAGGGGGAACCAGTCCACCTCGCCGTCGATCACCTCGGGCGCCGCGGAGGTGGAGTGCAGGATCTTCACCCCCGCGCCGGTGTGCCGCACCCGCAGCGCCCAGTCGGCGCGGAAGGTGATCGGCATCAGGTCGACCAGCTCGTCGCGCGCCGTCGCCGGGCTCTGCGTCAACGCCTCGACCGCCTCGAGGTCGAGGAACAGGTTGCCCCCGGCCCCGTAGCGCGAGATCCACAGCACCCGCACCTCGTCGAGCTGGTTGCACACTGACACCAGCGAGTCGGGCATCACCCCGGGGAGGGTCTCGAGGAGCACGTCGTCGACGGCGTATCCGTCGGCGTTCTTCTCCACGATCTCGATCGCCTCGATGTCGCCGCCGGCCTCACCGATCGCGGTGGCCACCCGGCCCAGCGAGCCGGGGACGTCGGGCAGCTCCACGCGCAGCAGGTAGGGCATGGCTCCTCAGTCCCTCTCCAGCTCGACCGGATCACCGGCGCGGACGGTCCCCGGTGCGGTCACCACCGCGTCGACGCCGAAGAGCGGGCCGTCCTGGTGCTGACGATAGCCGGTCAGCTCGCGCAGCACGGGGAGGTCGCGGACCCCCTTGTCCGGGTCGAGGTCGACCACCGCGCACCGCGGGATCGCGCCCCTCACCTGCACCTGTGCGTCGCCGAGCCGCACCCGCCGGCCGTGCCAGCGGTCCTCGGGGTGCCCGGCACTCTCCAGCGTGTCCACCACGACCGTGGAGCGGAACCGCGCCGGGTCGACGGGGGCACCCAGCCGCTCGCTCAGCCGCCGCAGCGCGCTCGTGGTGACCAGGCTGACCGGCGCGCCGTAGACCACCTCCCCGGCACGCGACACGCGGGCGAGGCTCACCTCGAAGCCGAGGTGCTCGGAGTACGCCGCCGCCCAGGGCCCGTCCTGCAGCTCCAGGTCGGCCTCGCGTCCCCAGTAGTCCACCCGCACGCGCTCGCCGGTCGAGGCGGGCGCGCCCTCGACGGTCCGGTGGGGCAGGTCCACGGTCAGCACACCGGCGTACCACCGGACCCGCGCCTGCACCAGCGACGGGTTCTGGATCGTGCGCAGCACCCGGCCGCGAGCGCGGTCGACCAGGCAGAACCTCCGGTCCCCCGCCGGGCCGTCCGGGCCCAGCTCGACGGCCTCGTGGGCCTGGTGCCGGCCGCCCTTCAGCGGCGTGTAGCCGATCCGTTGGATGCGCATCCGCTCAGGTTCTCACGCCCCGGTCAGCCACGCCCGAGCGCGAAGGTGTCTACCAGCTCGTAGCGCGGCCGGTTGCGCGGCCCCTCGCCCAGGTGCGAGGCCACCAGGGCGACCTCGCGGGCGCTCCACCACGGCCCGGTGTAGGCGTCGAAGACCCGGATCCAGCGGGTGACCTCGGTCGGGCGACGCAGCCGCGCCAGCGTCAGGTGCGGGTGGAACCGGCCGCCGTCCGCGCCGGCTCCGGACTTGTTCGCCGCCGCGCGTACCCCGGCGGCCAGGCGGGAGAGCCCCTCGGTGTCGCCCGTGTCGACGCCGGCGTACAGCACGCGGGCGCGCGCCGGGTTCGGGAAGGCACCGGCGCCGCGGACGGCGAGCTCGAGGTCGGTACGCCGGGTCGCCGCCCGCGCCAGCCGCGCACACAGGTCGTCCAGGTGGCGGTCGGCGACGTCGGGCAGGAAGGCCAGGGTGACGTGCCACTGCTCCTGGCTGGTCCAGCGCAACGCGCCGGTCGCGTCCGCCTCCTGGCGCGGTGCCACGAACGACGCGAGGTCCTCGACCACGTCGGCCGGCGGGATCAGGGCCACGAACATCCGCACCCCGCCACGGTAGCCAGGTGCAGCCGCAGCGCCAGCCGGTGCTCGGGGTCGGTCAGGTCCGCCCCGGCCTCCTCGACGAGCGCGGCGATCCGCCGCATCCGGTGGCGCAGGGTGTTCACGTGCACGTGCAGCGCGGCCGCGGCGCGCTGCGGCTCTCCGGGGAAGTCCAGCCATGCGGCCAGGGTCCGGGCGTACGCCGACCCGTGCTGCGCGTCGTGCTCGACCAGGACGCGCACCGGGGCGGCCGGGCCGGACGCCTCGTCGACCGGGTCCAACGCATCGACCGCGCGGTGCACGGCGACCGGTGCCCAGGCGTGCTCGAAGGTGGTGGCCACAGGGGGCTCGGGGGACGCAGCCTGCACAGGCAGCTCGAGCAGCTCGGCCGCCTGGGACCGCGAGCGCGGCAGGCCGGCCACGGTCCCCACCACAGCGCCGGCGGTGACCCGCACGCCATGGTCGTCGGTCCGGGCCTGCGCGGCGACCCGCTCCAGCCACGTCCAGCTGCCCGGCTCGGCGGCGGTCGCCGCACCGGCGCCGAGGACCGCGAACACCGTGCCCTCCAGGTCCGCGACCGCGGGGTCGAGCCAGCCGTGGCGGCGCAGCACCGCCTCCCACAGCTCGAGCCGACGTTGCGGGTTCGCCTCCGTCGCGGCCAGAGCGGCCACCCGCCACGGAGCGGCCGGGAGGTGCGCGCTCCCGAGACCGCCGCTGGCGTCGGGCTGGTAGCTGTGCAGCGCGGCACGGACCGCGGCCACCTCGTTGCGCCGGGCCACGTCGGCCTGCGCCCGGACCCGGAGCAGGTGCAGGGCGAGCACGGCCGCGGCGTTGCGGAGCTCGGCGACCACGGCGTCGGGGGCCGGGCCGGTGACCACCGCCCAGATCGAGCCCAGCCACTCCCCGCCCGCGCGCACCGGCACGACCAGCCGGGGAAGCGTCCCCTGCGGGCCGGCCGGCACCAGGAACGGCTCGTCGGAGCGGGCCAGCCGCCGGAACACCCCCCGCGCCCGGTAGTGGTCGACGACCTCCGGTGGAACCCGACGCCCGACGATGGTGTCCACGCGGGCCGGGTCGGTCACGCCCTGCCCCGAGGAGTAGGCGAGCACCCGCGAGCGGGAGTCCTCGATGGTCACCGGCGCGTCCACGATCGCCGCGGCCGCGTCGGCGAGGACGAACAGGTCGTTGTGCACCGCCGCGTCGCCGGCGGCGGGCGAGGCCGGCGCCGACGCCCGGTCCAGGACTCCTCGCAGCATCCACACCAGGTGCGCCCACGGGATCTCCGGGCGTACGCCGACCAGCAGCACTCCCGCCCCGCGCGCGGCCGCCCGCACGTCCGCCTGCTCTGCCAGCGGGAGGCGCAGCACGACGCCGGCCGCCCCGGAGCGGCCGCACCCCTCCACCAGGACGGGCGCCTGCTCGGCGGTGCACCCGGCCGCGAGCACCAGGTCGCTCCGCTCCCCGACGTCCGCCGGCCCCTCGGCCAGCACCAGGTCGGCCACCTCCCCGCCGGAACCCGGGTCGTGCTGGACGACGAACACGCTGGTCCCGACCGCGGCGACCAGGTCCCGGGCGGCGGGCCGGGAGCCGGGCTTCCTGGCGCCGGGCTGCCGGTAGCCGGGCTGCCGGTAGCCGGGCATCGGGTCGGGGCGCGTCACCGGTCCATCATCGCGCAGCATGGTGCTCCGCGCACAATGGTCCGGGTGGACGTGGTGCTTTGGTCACCATGACTTCCCGGGCGCCGCGCCCCACCATCGAGGCATGAACGACTCGTCTCGCACCGGCCGTCCCCCGCGCCGCGTCGCCGTGATCGGCGCCGGCATGGTCGGCCTGGCCACCGCATGGTTCCTGCAGGAGCACGGCGCCGAGGTCACCGTGCTCGACCGCACCGGCGTCGCCGCGGGCTCCTCCTGGGGCAACGCCGGGTGGCTCACCCCGGGCCTGGCCACCCCGCTCCCGGAGCCTGCGGTGCTCGGCTACGGCGTACGCGCGGTGCTCAGCCCGAGCTCGCCGGTCTACGTGCCGCCGACCGCGGACCCGCGCCTGCTGTCCTTCCTGGCCCGCTTCGCACGCAACAGCACGCAGCCCCGCTGGGAGCAGGCGATGAGCGCCCTGGTCGGCATCAACGCCCACGCATTGCCCGCCTTCGACACGCTCACCGAGGGAGGCGTGCCCGCGCCGACCCACGAGGCCAAGTCGTTCCTCGCCGCCTACCGCACCGAGCGCGAGCGCGAGACGCTGCTCGCCGAGGTCGAGCACATCCGGGCCGCCGGCCAGCCGTTGGAGTTCGACGTGCTCACCGGCGCCGACGCTCGCGAGGTCGAGCCGTCGCTGTCCGACGAGGTGGGCGCCGCCCTGCGCCTGCACGACCAGCGGTTCATCAACCCGGGCGAGTTCGTGCACGCACTCGCCGACGCCGTGCGCGCCCGGGGCGGCTCCATCGTGACCGGCGTGGAGGTCGCCAGTGACGGCGTGGTCGACCGTGGCGCCGCGGTCGAGGTGGCCGGCAGCACCTACGACGTGGCGGTCCTCGCCACCGGCGCCTGGCTGGGGCCGCTCGCGCGGCGCTTCGGCGTACGCACGCTGGTCCAGGCCGGCCGCGGCTACAGCTTCAGCGTGCCGATCGAGCACGTGCCGGCGGGGCCGGTCTACTTCCCCGCGCAGCGGGTGGCCTGCACGCCGCTCGGCGACCGACTGCGGGTCGCCGGGATGATGGAGTTCCGCGCGCCCGACGCGCCGCTGGACCAGCGGCGGATCGGCGCCATCACCGCCGCGGCGGCCCCGCTGCTGCGAGGCGCGGACCTCGACCAGCGTGAGGACGAGTGGGTCGGCGCCCGCCCGTGCACACCGGACGGGCTGCCGCTGATCGGCGCGACCCGCTCACCGCGGGTCTTCGCCGCCGGCGGTCACGGGATGTGGGGGATCACCCTCGGGCCGGCCACCGGCAAGCTGCTCGCGGAGCAGATCGTCACCGGCGCCGCGCCCCGCGAGCTGCGTCCGTTCAGCCCGCTGCGCTGAGCGCCTCGGCCGGCTGGTCGTCCGCCTCCGCACGCTCGCCGGACCGCTCGGCGCGGGGAAGGTCGGCGCGGGTCAGCAGGAACTGGATCCGGCCGTCGTCGGTGAACCGTGCGTCGAGCATCTTGTCCGCGACCTTGCTCACCGCGCGCTCGCCGAGGAACACCCGTGCACCGTCGTAGTCGAACACCCGGTCCCCGCGGCGCGGCGACTCCTCGGCCTGGACGTTCAACGCGTAGCCGCTGTCGGGGCGAGCGGAGATGCGCAGACCGGCGTCGGTGGAGAACATCGGCTGGGCGGGGATCTGCGCGACCAGGTCGCGGGCGTTCTCGGTGAGGGTGAGCATGGATGGCTCTCCGTTCCGGTTCGCTGATGGGTCCTTTCCAACGTGACCCCGCTCTCACCGGGACGCAAGGGCGCCTCCGCCTGGCCGTTATCGTTCGTTAACCAAGTGTTACCGCGTCGTCACCGGGAAGGCTGCGATCAGCACTTTCCCCAACAGCTACCGCCCCGGAGGGAGACGCGTTGATCGTCATCACCGCCACGTTCCAGGTCCTGCCCGAGCACGCCGATGACTGGCCCGAGATCACCCGGGAGTTCACCCAGGCGACCCGGGCCGAGCCCGGCTGCCTGTGGTTCGACTGGTCGCGCAGCGTGGAGGACCCGCACACCTACGTCCTGGTCGAGGCCTTCCGGGACGACGCCGGCGCCGCGCACGTGCAGTCCGAGCACTTCAAGCGCGCGCAGCAGACCCTGCCGCCGCACCTGGCCGAGACCCCACGGGTGATCAACGTCCAGACCGACCAGGACGGCTGGAGCGAGCTGGGCGAGATGCGGGTGGAGCGCTGATGAGCCTCCTGCCCAGCCGGGTGCTCAGCGTCGGCAGCGCGGCGTACGGCGTGTTCGCACTCACCCGACCGCGCCACCTCGGCGCCGCCCTGGTCACCGAGCCGGACGCCCAGGCGCGCTACGACCTGCTGGCGCGCACCTACGGCGGCCGGGACATGGCCGTCTCCGCGCTGGCCGTCTTCGGGAGTACGCCGGCCATGGTGCGCACCGCGATGCTGGCCCGGATCGCCTTCGACCTCTCCGACGCGGCGCTGCTCTCCCGCGAGGCCGGCCGGCCCGATGCTCGCCCCGACGCCCGCGGCAAGGTGCTCGCGGTCACCCTCGGCTGGGCGGGACTGAACGCCCTCGCCCTGCTGGCCGCCCGTCGCAGCTGAGCCGCGCCGTCCAGCCGACCGCCGACCGCCGATCGCCGACCGCCGACCGCCGAACGGTAGGTACCGCAGGTTTTTCACGGCAGAATCCTGCAGAACCTACCGCGCGGGGTCCGCACCCGGCCGTTCTCGGCTTAGGGTTGGCCCGTGGGTCAGCCGCATCCTCTCGCTGAGCCGCTCGGGCTGGGTCCGGGCGACCACGTCGCCTGGGCTCTGGACGACGGGGAGTACGCCGGCGCCGTCACCAGCTACTTCGCCGAGGGCGTCGCCCGGCGCGAGAAGCTGGTCTTCGTCAACGGCCACGGCGAGGGCTGTCTGGACCTGCTGAGCGAGCTGTCCGAGCGCGACCAGCTGCTCGAGCGCGGGCAGCTGGTCCTGCCTCCCTCCGACGAGACCTACGGACGGCTGCTGGACCACGACATCTGGCACCATGTCGAGCACTTCGAGCGGCTGGCGGCCCTCGCCGTCGACGCCGGGTACGCCGGGCTGCGGGTCTGGGCGGACATCACGCCGCTGACCGAGGACCCGCACACGCTGCAGCGCTACCTCGACTACGACGTCGCGATCGAGGCCACGTTCCGCACATGCCCTGCCACCGGCCTGTGCGCCCTCGACGCCACACGCCCGCAGGCGCACTGGACGCGCCTGGCCAGCCGGCACTCTCTGCGCCGCGGGCGCACCGACAGCCCGCCGATGGCGGTGACGATGTACGACTCCGAGGCGCGGCTGGTCGGCGAGGTGGATCTCAGCTGCCACGACGAGCTCGCGGACGCGCTGAGCAGCATCACCCGGACGACCCGCGGCCCGCTTCGGCTGGACCTGGCGGATCTGGAGTTCCTGGACGTCGGTGGCGCGCGGGTGCTGGCCGGGTTCGTCACCGAGCTCGCGGAGGCGGGTCGGCCCGTCGATCTGGTCGGTGCCGGCCGGCTCACCGCCCGCCTGCTCGCGCTGTTCGGCGTGCGGGCGACCCAGGCACCGGCCCAGGCATCGGCCCAGACACCGGCCCAGCCACCGATCGACCCGGAGACCGAGCCACCGGCCGGCGGAATGACTCGATGAGCACGGCCACGACGGGGACCTGGACAGGCGAGCGCTTCGCCCACGAGGCATTCGTCTTCGACGACGACGAGCAGGTACGCCGGCGGTGCGTGCCCTACGTCCAGGAAGCCCTCGAACGCGACGAACCCGTCGTGGTCGTCGCCGGCGAGCGGGTGCGCGCGCTGCTGCGCGACGCGTTCGGCAGCTCCACCGACGGTTTCGCCGTCTTCGCGGCTGCCGAGGACTCCTGGCACGGAGCCAGCGGGACCCTCGCGGCCTACCAGGACAGCATGCAGCCGCTGCTCGCCGCCGGGGCGCCGTGGCGGCTGATCGGCGAGCCGGTGTGGCTGGCCTACGCGGGCGGCGCGGCGTGGAGCCGGTTCGAGGGCGTGGCCAACGAGGCCTTCGCCGACTATCCCTACTACAGCCTGTGCCTCCACGACCGGCGGCGGCTGACGCCCGCGTTGATCGAGGGGCAGCTGCGCACCCATCCGATGGTCTGGGACGGGTCGGCGCCGGCACCGAACCCGGCGTACGTGTCGACCGCCGAGTACCTGCGCACGGTCGAGCCGGCCTGGACCGAGACTCCCGGTACGGCGCGTGCCGTGCGCATCTCCAGCGTCCGCGAGGCGCACCGCACCATCCGTGCCCTGGCCGAGGACACCGTGCCCGAGCTGCGGCCGGACGACGCCGTGCTCGCGGTCTACGAACTGGTCTCCAACGCACTGCGAGCCGCCGGAGCCGCGCACGTGCACCGCTGGGACAGCAACGGAGCCGTGGTCTGGCAGGTCAGCGACGACGGCCCGGGGATGCACGACGTCGCGGCCGGGTACACCCCGCCGTCCAGGGAGCCGACCGGCGGCCGCGGTCTGTGGCTGGCCCGCAGTCTCGCCGACGAGGCGTCGGTGCGCTCGCACGGCCCGGGCACCGCCGTCCGGCTGTACTTCGCCCGCGGCGCAGCGACGGGATCAGGGACGTGACCAGACACGCAGCAGGGAGGTGGCCAAGGACGTGATCGAGGGGTTGGCCACCCCGGACGGACCGGGCCGTGACCGGGACCGTGCCGCGGGTTCGGGGGAACCTCACCGCGGGCCCGGATCCGTTGGGTAGCGTTGGTGCCGGCTCTCCGAGATCACGGAGACACGGAGGGTACATGGCTGAGCGCAGACTGCAGGCGGTCGGAGCGTTGCTCGCTGCGGCCTGCCTGCTCGGGCTCGCCGTGGGGGACCTGCTTGCTCCCCCGACGTTGATCCTCTCTGCCCTCTTCGCGCTCGGCCCGCTCATCGCGTGCGCCGTGCTACCGGCGGCAGCGACCGCGGGGTTCGCGCTGGCGGCGACGGTGCTCGCGCTGCTGTCCGGCGTGTGGAACGGCGTCTCCGGCAACGGGCAGCAGATCGTGCGCGTCGTGGACGTGGCGGTGATCAGCTCGGCCGCCGTGCTGGTCGCGTGGGTGCGCGTACGCCGCGAACGCCGGCACGCGCGCTACGTCGCCATCGCCGAGGTCGCGCAGAAGGCGGTCCTGCCGACGCTGCCGCGGGTGGCCGGGCAGGTCTCGGTGGCCTCGCGCTACCTCTCGGCCGCCCAGGACGCGGTCGTCGGCGGCGACCTCTACGACTGCCACCACTCCCCGGAGCACACCCGGTTCCTCGTCGGCGACGTCCGCGGGAAGGGCGTGGCCGGCGTGGAGCAGGCGGCCCGGACGATCCGCGCGTTCCGGCAGTCGGCGGCCACCCGCCCCACCCTGGCGTCGGTGGCGGCAGACATGAGCGCCTACCTGCAGAACTTCTTCGACGACGAGGAGTTCGTGACCGCGGTCCTGGTCGACACCACCGACCCGGCCGCCCTGACGCTGGTCAGCTGCGGGCACCCCCAGCCGATCCTGGTCGACGAGCAGGGGGCGGCTACGTACCTCGACCTACCCGCCGGGCTGCCGCTCGGGCTGGGCGACCACTACGAGTCGGTGACTGTGCCCTGGCCGGTCGGCGACCGGTTGCTTCTCTACACCGACGGGCTCAGCGAGGCGCGGGACCGGCGCGGCGAGTTCCTCTCCCTGCTCTCCCTCGAGCCGCAGCTGGCCGACCACAGCGTGGACGAGGCACTCGACGCGGTGCTGGCGACCGTACGTCGCCACGTGCCGGGCGGCCACCTCAACGACGACCTGGCGGTGGTCCTGCTCGAGCGCACCGGGCACCGGGACGGGCCGAGCGTGGAATACGCCCACGACCGCCGACCGCGGCCGCGCGCCTGGGCCAACTGAGCTCAAAGCAGCGCCGGCACCGCCTGCACCGCCGTGTAGCCGGCGACGAGCAGCACCAGCACGGTGAACGCGGCGGACAGCCTGCCGGTGCCGGCGCGCGCGGAGATCCGGGTGCCGGCCAGCCCGCCCACCACGGCGGCCGCGGTGAGCGCGGCGACCAGGCCCCAGTCCGGGGTCGCGCCGACACCGGAGCGCACCGCGAGCGCCGCGGCGCTGGTCACGGTGATCACCACCAGCGAGGTGCCCGCGGCCAGCTCCATCGGCATCGCGAGCGCGACGACGAGCGCCGGGACGACCAGGAACCCACCCCCGACCCCCAGGAAGCCGGTCAGCAGGCCGACCCCGGTGGCGGTGACCAGCACCTTGACCGCGCGAGGGCAGTCGCACAGGAAGCCCTCGCGCAGCGAGACGATCGGTGCGTCCAGCGCGGCGGACCGCCCGGCGCCGTCCCCGCTGCGGCCGCCCGGCCCGTGCGCGGCGTGGGCCCCGCGCTCTCCGCGCGACCCTCTGGCCGGGCGCAGCTGCCGCGCCGCCATCAAGCCACCGACGACGAGCAGCAGAGCGGCGAACGACGCCATCAGCACGGACTCGGGCACGTGCGCTGAGGCCAGCGCCCCCACGGTGGCACCGACCACGGCGACCAGACCGAAGGCCACGCCGCGCGCCGGACGGGCGGACCCGTTCCGGGTCGCCGCCACGGCGCTGACCAACGACGTCACGCCCACCACCACGAGCGACCCGGTGGTGGCCTGGGCCGGCGGCTCCCCCAGCAGGTACACCAGCACCGGTACGGCGAGGATCGAGCCACCCCCGCCGAGGGCGCCCAGGCTCAGACCGATCAGCACCCCGGCCAGGACGGCCAGGAGCAGGCTCACCTCGTGCCGTCGCCGTCCGGCTCGACCAGGCTCAGGCCCACCGACTCCGCGTTGGCGAAGCTGTCGTCGACGGCCACCAGCCGGCGCCCCGCCGCGTCGAGCAGGGAGGCGGCGATCGAGGCGCGGTAGCCGCTGGCGCAGTGCACCCACAGCTCACCGTCGGGTACGTCGCCGATGCGCTGCGGGAGCTCGTGGATGGGGATGTTCACCGCACCCTCGATCCGTCCGCTGCGGCTCTCGTCCTCCCGGCGCACGTCCAGCACCACCACGGGCCGGTGCCGGCGCACCTGCGCCAGGTCGGCGAACGTTCCGGTCGGGAAGGAGGCCAGCGCCCGGTCGCTCCAGCTGTCGGGTCCGCCGGTCGCCTGCGCGGCCGGCCGGTCGATCCCGATCCGCACCAGCTCGCGCTGCGCCTCGGCGACGTCGTCGGGGGTCTCCCCCAGCAGGGTCAGCGGCGTACCCCAGCTGATCAGCCAGCCCAGGTAGGTGGCGAACGCGCCGTCGAGGCCGAAGTTGAGCGTGCCCGGCGCGTGCCCGGCGGCGAACGCGGTCCGCGAGCGCAGGTCGACCACCCACTCGCCGTCCTCGATCCGCCGGCGCAGCTCGCCCGCGTCGGCGCGGGCAGCCGGGCCGAGGTCGGGCTCGCTGGGTCCGTCGGCGTTCGCCGGCGCCATGTGGGCGTAGTAGGCCGGGTAGGCGCCGAGGCCGTCGAGCAGGTCGCGGACGTAGTCCTCCTCGTCCTGGGTGAGGGCGGGGTTGGCCTTCTTCTCCTCCCCGACGGTGGACGCGGTGGCATCGGACTGGGTGGAGGAGCAGAACGACCCGAACCCGTGGGTCGGGAAGACGCTGGCCTCCTCGGGGACCAGGTCGGCGAGCTTGTGCGCGGAGGCGTACTGGTGCCGCGCCAACGCGTCGGTGTGCTCAGGGCCGAGCAGGTCCGGCCGGCCGGTGGAGCCGAACAGCAGCGACCCCCCGGTGAAGACCGCGACCGGCGTGCCGTCCGTGTCGGTCAGTGCGTAGGAGAGGTGCGTGAAGGTGTGCCCGGGGGTGGCCAGGGCGGTCACCCGCATCCGGCCGATCTCCAGCGTCTCCTGGTCGCGGATCGGGGTGCGCTCGAAGCCGACCTCGTCCTCGGCGTTGACCAGGTACGCCGCCCCCGTGCGCTGCGCGAGCGCGAGCCCGCCGGTGAGGTAGTCGTTGTGGATGTGCGTCTCGAGGACGTGGGTGAGGCGTACGCCGGCCTCGTCCACGACCGCGAGCACCCGGTCGATGTCGCGCTGCGGGTCGACCACGAAGGCGACCTGCCCGTCGTGCACCACGTAGGTCCGGTCTCCGAGGGTGGGTGTCTCGATCGGCACGACCTGCAGATCGCTCGACGCCCCCGCCGGGCCGGTCCGCCCGGTCACGACAGCCCCGTCTCGACCGGCCGGCCGGACTCGATCCAGGCGCGCGTGCCACCGGCCACCGAGTGCGCGTCGAACCCGGCACCGCGCAGCACGTCGGTCATCGCCTTGGAGCGGTTGCCGGACGCGCAGATCACGTAGATCGGAGCGCTGCGGTCGAGGTCGCCCAGCGTGCTGGCCAGACGGCCCATCGGCATCAGGCGGGCGCCCGGCACGTGGCCACCGGCGTACTCGTCGGGCTCGCGCACGTCCACCACGACGGCACGGCGGCCGGCGTCGGCCACCTGCGCAAGATCGACCTCGGGTGTCTCGGACTGGGTCATCGGGTCTGACTCCTTCACATCTCATGGATACCGTACGGGGTATGCCCCCATTCAACGTAACACCCCAGGGGGTATAGTCAAGGAGACGGACCCACCCCCTCGCCCTTCAGGAGCAGTTGATGGAGCTCGACCCAGCCGGCCTGACCCCGGCCGTGAACCGGATCAAGCGCGCCCGCGGCCAGCTCGACGGCGTACTCCGCATGCTCGAGGAGGGGCGCGACTGCGAGGACGTGGTCACCCAGCTCGCGGCCGTCTCCCGGGCGCTGGACCGCGCCGGCTTCGCCATCGTGGCCAGCGGGCTGCAGCAGTGCCTGGCCGAGGGCAACGGGGTGGACAGCGTGGATGCCAAGAAGATGGAGAAGCTGTTCTTGTCCCTGGCCTGAGCACGGGCGATTTCGTGGCGGCCCGGGGACACGCTAGACTCACCGGCGGCTGAGCGCCCGTAGCTCAACGGATAGAGCATCTGACTACGGATCAGAAGGTTTGGGGTTCGAATCCCTACGGGCGCGCAGGAGGAACCCCCGACGGACCGACAGGTGCGCCGGGGGTTCCGTCGTTCCGGCATCGCCCCGTGCGTGTGTGGCCGGTCACGTCGGGGAAGGGGCAGGCGTCAGGTCCTGTTGGCACTGGGTACGAGCGATTGCGAACGATGTGCACAGATCGCCGCACCAATCCGGACGAAGGAGCTTGATGACTGCCACGAACGTCCCCACCCTCACCTTGAACAACGGAGTCGAGATCCCGCAGCTCGGCTTCGGCACCTACCAGATCGCCCCCGCCGACACCGTTCAGGCCGTCACCAGCGCCCTGGAGATCGGCTACCGACACCTCGACACCGCGCAGATGTACGGCAACGAGCAGCAGGTCGGCGAGGCGGTCCGGGCCTCCGGCATCGACCGCGACGACATCTTCGTGACCAGCAAGCTGAACAACGGCTTCCACGCCTACGACGACGCACTGGAGGCGTTCGACCGGTCGCTGAAGGAGCTCGGCTTCGACTACCTCGACCTGTTCTTGATCCACTGGCCGCTGCCGCAGGTGGGCGACTTCGTGGAGACCTGGAAGGCGATGGAGGAGATCTACCGCAGCGGTCGCGCCAAGGCGGTCGGCGTCTCCAACTTCCAGCAGAAGCACCTGCAGCGGGTGCTGGACGAGACCGACGTGGTGCCGGCGGTGAACCAGATCGAGGTGCACCCCTACCTGTCGCAGGACACCCTGCGGCACTTCGGCACGGAGCACCAGATCGCCACCGAGGCCTGGTCGCCCATCGCGCAGGGCAAGGTCCTCGACGACGAGGTGCTCGCGCGCATCGCCGCGACGTACGACAAGACCGTGGCCCAGGTGACGCTGCGCTGGCACCTGCAGCGCGGTGACATCGTCTTCCCCAAGACGGTCACCCGCAGCCGCGCCGAGGAGAACTTCGACGTGTTCGGCTTCGAGCTCGCCGAGACCGACATGGCCTCGATCGACGCGTTGAACCGCGACGAGCGCGTGGGGCCGGACCCGGACGCGTTCAACTACGTGCCGTGATCGGGGAGGAGGCGTCGGCGCGCCTCCTCGCCACGGTGTGACCTGGCTGACCGGCTCGCCCGGGCCTGTCCGGGAATGGCTGCGACCCAGGTCACACCGTGGATCGATCCAATAGCCGCCCCTCGAGCATGTGAGTACATTCACTAGCACTCTCTGCTGCGACGCCTCTTACCACGGGCGTACGTTGAGAGCACACCATTTCGCTGCAAGGACGCGGCGAATCGCAACGAAAACTCCACGACACCACCATCGACACGCTCGATGGCCGGTGGCGGGTTTCCGTCACCGTGATTGCGCGAGAGGGAACGGTAGGTTATGACCGCCGAAACTGCGTCCGCCGACGCGAACGCCAACCAGTCCGAGGCACCCACGACGCATCAGGGCATCCTGTCGTGGGTCAATGAGATCGCTGAGCTCACCACTCCCGACGCCGTGCACTGGTGCACCGGCTCGGACGAGGAGTGGACCCAGCTCACCGACGCGCTGGTCGCGGCCGGCACCTTCGTCCGGCTGGACGAGAAGATCAAGCCCAACTCGTTCTGGGCTCGCACCGACCCGACGGACGTCGCTCGCGTCGAGGACCGCACCTTCATCTGCTCCGTGGAGGAGAAGGACGCCGGGCCCACCAACAACTGGATGGCTCCGGACGAGATGAAGGCGACGATGACCGAGCTGTACCGCGGGTGCATGCGCGGTCGCACGATGTACGTCATCCCCTTCGTGATGGGTCACCTCGACGCCGAGAAGCCGATGTTCGGGGTGGAGATCACCGACTCGGCGTACGTCGTGGCGTCGATGCGGGTGATGGCCCGGATGGGCACCGAGGTGCTGCGCAAGATGGAGGAGCTGGAGTCCTCCGGCGTCGACTACCACTGGGTGCCGGCGCTGCACTCGGTCGGCGCGCCGCTGGAGCCGGGTCAGCAGGACGTCTCCTGGCCCTGCAACGACACCAAGTACATCTCCCACTTCCCCGAGGAGCGGGCGATCTGGTCCTACGGGTCCGGGTACGGCGGCAACTCGCTGCTGGGCAAGAAGTGCTACGCGCTGCGCATCGCCAGCGTCATGGCGCGCGACGAGGGCTGGCTCGCCGAGCACATGCTGATCCTGAAGCTCACCTCCCCCGAGGGCGTGACCAAGTACGTCGCCGCCGCGTTCCCCAGCGCCTGCGGCAAGACCAACCTCGCGATGCTGGCGCCCACCATCCCGGGCTGGAAGGTCGAGACGCTCGGCGACGACATCGCCTGGATGCGGATCGGCGAGGACGGCCGCCTCTACGCGGTCAACCCGGAGTTCGGCTTCTTCGGCGTCGCCCCGGGCACGAACGAGAAGACCAACCCCAACGCGATCCGCACCCTGGAGCGCGGCAACTCGGTGTTCACCAACGTGGCGCTGACCGACGACGGCGACGTCTGGTGGGAGGGCATGGAGGGCATGCCCGAGCACGCCACCAGCTGGAAGGGCGAGGACTGGACCCCAGCCGAGGGCGAGAAGGGGATGCTCAGCTCCCACCCGAACAGCCGGTACTGCACGCCGATCAAGCAGTGCCCGATCCTGGCGCCGGAGTACGACGACCCGAAGGGTGTGCCGATCGACGCGATCCTTTTCGGCGGCCGCCGCAAGACCACCATCCCGCTGGTGACCGAGGCGCGCGACTGGACCCACGGCACGTTCATGGGTGCGACGCTGTCCTCGGAGACCACCGCGGCCGCCACCGGCCAGGTCGGCGTGGTGCGACGCGACCCGATGGCGATGCTGCCGTTCATCGGCTACAACGCCGGCGACTACTTCAACCACTGGATCACGGTCGGCAAGGAGCACGACGCGGCGAAGCTCCCGCGGATCTTCTACGTCAACTGGTTCCGGCGCGACGACGACGGCGGCTTCCTGTGGCCGGGCTTCGGCGAGAACAGCCGGGTGCTGAAGTGGATCGTCGAGCGCATCGACGGCCAGGCCGAGGCCGTGGAGACCCCGATCGGTCACGTCCCCACCCCCGCGGCGCTGGACACCGAGGGTCTCGACATCACCGACGAGGAGCTCGCCGAGGCACTCAAGGTCGACGCCGACGAGTGGAAGGCCGAGATCCCGCAGATCACCGAGTGGTTCGAGAAGTTCGGCGAGAGCCTGCCGGCGGTCCTGTGGACCGAGCTCGACGGGCTCAAGGCGCGCCTCGGCGGCTGAGCGCCCCACTCGCCTGAGCACTGCCTCGCGAAGGCCCCGCCCGTTCCCGGGCGGGGCCTTCGTCGTCTGTGCCGTTCGCGGGACGCCGGCGCGCCCGCGCGGCATGCTGTCCATGCGGGCCGGGGGCAGCAGGCGACGCGGATGGGGACCGTGTGTCGCGTGTGTCGCCCGCTGCGCGAGATGCCGGAGTCGTCGGGGATGTCCACCTACGGCATACTTGCGAGGGCAGGAGACTGTAGGAGGGGCTTCAGGGAGGGGGCTGCGTGCCGAACCGATTCGGGGCCGACGAACGCCGGCTCCTGGAGACGACCGCAAGCCGGATCTACAGCAACGCGGTCGCCCACGGATTCTTGTCCAGCGAGGATCCCCGCTTGGCCAAGGACGCCGAACTGCGTCCGGCGCTGGATCTGCTGCTCGACATCGGACTGCTGATCCAGGACGAGGAGACAGGCCATTACTGCCCGATCGACCCGGCCGGAATTCAGTCCCGGGTGGTGGTCCCCCTCGGTCAGGAGGGCGCGGACCTGCTGGCCGAGTCAGCGCGCTGGGCCAATCTGTTCGACACGCTCGGGCAGACCTATCGCAAGTCTCCGCACCTATCGGACCGGCCCATCACCGAGATCCGAGGCTTCGCCAACATCAACAGCTTCATCCAGGCCACGGTCGGCGACTGCCGCAAGGAACTGCTGACCGCGCAGCCGCATGGACGCCGTCCGGCACCGATCCTCGCCGAAGCGGTCCAGCGAGACATCCGGGCGTTGGACCGAGGCATCAAGATGCGCACGCTGTACCAACACTCCGCGCGGCACAGTCCTGCGACACGCGACTACGTCGCCGAAGTGACCAAGCACGGTGCCGAGGTCCGCACACTCGATGAGTTCTTCAACCGGCTGATCGTCGTGGACCGGCATGTCGCGATAATCCCTGGCAACGAAGGCAACCACGTCGCCATCGCCATTCACGACCAGTCCTTGATCTCGTACTTGGTAGACATTTTCGAGCGCTCATGGGAGCGGGCGCGTGCCTTCGCGAGCACCGAGACCAAGACTGAGCGCAACATCGCCGATGACGTACGCGCCATGACGATCCGCATGCTCGTCGAAGGCCACAGCGACCCGGCCAGCGCCAAACGACTGGGGGTGAGCACCCGCACCTACGCGGGCTACATCGCCAGCCTGAAGGATGAATACGGCGTACAGACGCGCTTCCAGCTCGGCTACGCCATGGGCCGGCTGAGCGATGACGGCATCCCGGACCATGCACATCCACTTGATGGGGCCGATGACTGACGGATTCGTTCGGCGATGCGGCCCCGCGCCCGTCGGCTCTGCTCGCCAGACAGCGGTCTCGAGTGCGCATAGGTAAAGGGCAGAACCGTGATGGTTCTGCCCTCACCTAGTTGAGACGGGCCGGGGGGATGGCTCAGGATCGAACAGCCGGGGGGGTTGACTCGTTCGTCCTCGTCTCAAGTCTGTTGGCCGGGTCGGCCGTTGTGCTGCTCAGGGCCCCCAGCCGGTGTCGGAGGACATCTTGACGAAGGTTCCACCGTCACGCGGGGCGACAGGGCCCCACCCGGTGTCCTTTGCGGCCTGGGCAGGAGCCGCCAGGGTGGCCATCGCGAGTACGGTGGCACCCACCGTGCCGGCGATGCACTTGGCGACAAAGCGCGTCTTGTTCATCTAGTTGACCTCTTGGGCTAGTCGGTGCTGGGGCGATAATCCCGAGACGCCTTGCGACTAGTGTCCGCGACGACCCCGGTGCGGGGCCACCGAAATGGGCCTCACTTGTGTGCACTGCATTTTCCTGCAAAACCTCAGTTCTGGGGACAGCAGCGCGTCCAGTGTGGGATACTCCGCCGCGGCGTTCGCGGACGCACCACACCGGTGGCGCAAGTGAGGGCATTAAGGTCCGATGAAGCCCCCGTTGTCGCGCCGTTTCCTTTACTTAACGGCGCGCCGCCATAGCGTTGCGCATTTGTGCACGGCTGGCAAGACCCTGCCGCCACCACGTCGTCGGAACTTTCCCAGACCAACCGACGCCGGAACCCTGCCCAGGGTCCGCGGCCACGTCGCCCTGCGGCTCACAGGCCCTCGCCTATCCTGTCCATGATGTGGCAACCTCCCGGCCGTTTACGACGGCTCCTCCCCCCGGCCTCGCCGGAGGGCACGGGAGAGCCCGGGCAGCGGCAGCCGAGCGGGCGCAGGTGGCGGGGCTGGCGCGAGTCGGGTGGACCGCTGCTGCGCCGCACCCTGGGCTACCTGCTGGTGTGGCTGGTGCTGACCGTGCCACTGACCGGCGTGTTGTTCCTGCACAGTTCGCAGAGCACGGTGATCGCCAGCCACGAAGCGGTGGTGCGCCCGACGCTCGACGGGTACGTCACCTTGGACCTGGGCCCGTACCTGCCGAACCTGCGCTACCCCACCGGATCCACCCTGGGCGAGGCGATCGACCTCGGCCGCACGAACGCCACGTCCTACTCCACACTGATCCAGCGCTACGCGTTCATCGGCAGCCAGCCCGAGGGTGAGATCGCCAAGCTCCGGCACGTCCTGGTGGACCTGGCCCTGGACAGCGCGATCACCGCCGGAGCGGTGGCTGCGCTGGTGCCCGGGGTGTGGCTGCTCCTGGGGCGGCGGCGGCGCTCCGAGATCTTCGGCCACCTGACCGTACGCCGCGTCGGCGCGGGGGCCCTGGTCGTCGTGGTGGTGGGCGTGGCGGTGATCCAGCCGTGGAACTGGCCCGACGACGACTTCGAGCAGGAGGTCGTCTGGCAGACGTTGCCGTCCGCGCTGCCCGACGTCCCCATCCCCGACGCCGCGGCGAAGGTGCAGGTCGAGAGCGGCCTGATCACCAGCGGCACCAAGCGGCTGGCCGAGAGCGCCGTCGACACCTACACCAAGAGCCTGCGCTTCTACAACGATGCCGCCCTGACTGCTCGCGCCCTGTCACCGCAGCTGCGCCAGCCCGGCGAGGGCGAGACGGCGGTGCTGCTGGTCAGCGACCGGCACGACAACATCGGGATGGACAAGGTGGCCCGCGCGATCGCCGACGCGGCCGGCGCGACCGCCCTGTTCGACGCCGGCGACGACACCTCGACCGGGTCGAGCTGGGAGGCGTTCAGCCTGGAGTCGCTGAACTCGGCCTTCGACGACTTCGACCGGTTCATGGTCGCCGGGAACCACGACCACGGCGACTTCGTGGCGACGTACCTCGCCGACCTGGGGTTCCACCACCTGAAGGGCAAGGCCGTCGAGGGCCCGGGCGGGATCCGCCTGCTGGGCGTGGACGACCCGCGCAGCAGCGGCCTCGGCTCGTGGCGGGACACCTCCGGCCTGACCTTCGACGAGCACCGCCAGCAGCTCGGCGACCTGGTCTGCGAGTACGACGCCCGCGGCGAGCGGATCACCACGTTGCTGGTCCACGACGCCAACAGCGGCGACGACGCCCTGGCCCGCGGCTGCGTCGACCTCGTGGTCGGCGGCCACATCCACTCCCAGCTGGGGCCGACCCGGGTGATGGGCTCCAACGGCGAGATCGGCTACACCTACACCAACGGGACCACCGGCGGCGCGGCGTACGCCTTGGCGATCGGCAGCAAGCTTCGGCGCAACGCCGAGGTCACCGTGATCACCTACCGCGACGGCGAGCCGCTGGGGCTGCAGCCGGTCACCCTGCGCACCACGGGCACGTTCCGGGTCGGCGAGTTCGTCCCGTTCGACTTCGGTTCCGGCCAGGTCACCGACGGCCGGACCGACGGTGGGACCGGAGACCAGACCGACGGTGCAGCCGACGGACAGGCCGAGCCGCCGGCGCTGCCGGGCTCCACGACCACCCCGGAGCTGTCCGTGCCGGGGACGACGGACGGCCCCTCGCCGGGAGGCCCGACGGGCTCCCCGTGAGGGGCCGTGCGTGACTGGCGGAGGTGGCGGGATTTGAACCCGCGAGAGGGGATTACCCTCAACCCGCTTAGCAGGCGGGCGCCATAAACCGGACTAGGCGACACCTCCAGGCAGCGACGGACAGGCTACCGGCCCGGAGGCGACCGGAGCCAATCGGGCCCCGCTCACCGGATCCGGCGGTACCCGTGCCCCCGATTGAGGTGCGCCTGCAGGTCGGTGACGAAGTCCTCGGTGCGCGCGGACAGCATCCGCACCGGGATCGTGGTGGACCGTCCGTCGCGCAGCCGCAGCACGACGCACCGCTCGCCGGCGACCAGCGTGGCCACCACGTCCTCGACGTCGGTCCAGCGCGCCGCGGTCGTCCCGGCGCCCCGCACGTGCCGCACCACGTAGCCGTCCCGGTCCAGGCGCACGACGTAGCCGCGGCGTACCGCGACCAGCCCGGCGACCACCACGGCGGCCGCGATGACCAGCACCCCGACGGTCAGCACCGGCCGGGGCAGGGACAGCGCGCCGACCAGCACGACCAGCACGATCAGCAGCGCGCCAAGGCCGGCCACGGCCACGCCGAGGAGGCGGGCGGTCAGGGCTCCGGAGAGGCGGTAGTCCCTGCGGCCTGCGGTGCGGTCATCGGTGCGGTCTGTGGGGGGCACCCCCCGATTAGACCGAACGCGGCGCCGGGCGCGCCAATCGCGGCGACCGCGGTCCGAGCTGGCTTGACCGGGAGACCGGCGCCCTTGCCAGCGGTCGTGGCCGGGGTCACACTCGACAGACCAACCATTTCGTGCAGTGAACCGGGCCGGAGGTGGCACCGTGACCGGACTCGAGCGCGCGATCATCGGGCTGCGACAGGCCCTGGACAGTCCGCGGCGGCATCACATGTGGCGGTGGCTGGTGCGCCACCGGATGGCGGGGGTCAAGGAGGCGCTGACGCTCGAACAGGCGCGGGAGTCCGAGGCCTGGCTGGCGGCGCGGCAGCTCACGTTGGCCCGCGAGCGGGACGAGTTCGTACGTCGCCTCGCCGCGCTCGGCCCGCAGGTGCTGGAGGCGCCCGACGTCGAACCGGTACGCCGCGACCTGCTGCGGCTGGTGCACGACCTCGAGCGGCACCGCCAGCGGCTCAACGACCTGGCCTACGACACCGTCGCCCTCGAGCTCGGCGGCTCGGAGTAGCCACCCAGGTAGCGCGCCCCCAGCGCCTCCTGCACCACCTCACCGTCCTCGTCCCGTGACACGCGGTAGCCATCTGCGTGCGGCCGTGAGGCGACCACGTCCACGAGCCGGCCGTCCTCGAACAGCAGCGCGCACCCGTCGTCAGCCGCGTAACCGGCCGGGAAGCCGTCGGCGACCAGCCGGCGCAGCGTGCCGGCCCGGTGCACCTCGCCGTCGAAGTGCGGGCAGGCGCTGCCGGCCAGGAAGCCCAGCCCGTCGTGCAGCGGCGCCAGCCGGCTGCCGAACGAGTCGGTCACCGACGCCTCGAACCAGCAGTTCATGCCGGCGCTGATCCCGGCCAGCACCGTTCCCCGCGCCGCGGCCTCGGCGAGGATCTCGGGCAGCCCGTGAGCGCGCCACACGGCGAGGAGACTGGCCGTGTTGCCGCCGCCGACGTAGACCACGTCCTGGTCGAGCAGGAACGCGCGCAGGTCGTCGACGTCGCGGGCGAACAGCCGCAGCACGCTGGCGCGGGCCCGCTCGGCCGGGAACGCCTCCTCGAACCGCTCGACGTAGCCGTCGGCGTCGCCGCTCGCAGTGGGCACGAAGCACACCCGCGGCCGGTCCACACCGGTGAGCGCGAGCAGGTGGTCGTCGAGGGCCGGGTTGTCCGGCTCCATGGAGAAGCCACCACCGCCCATGGCGAAGATCCGCCCGCTGAACTGTCGCGTCGGTGCCATCGCACCCCTTCCGAACCGTCGAGCCTTCCCGAGCCGTCGCGCAGAGGGGGCGGGATTCGAACCCGCGGCTGACATCTCTGCCAGCGACCGCTTTCAAGGCGGTTCCGTTAGGCCACTCCGGCACCCCTCCTGGGCCACCGCACTCCCCGCCGGACCGACGGAGCGGTGGTCACGGTGGGACAGTCTAGGGTCGCCGCCCACCCGTGGTCAGGAGGCGCCCGCCAGGTCGAGGGTGACCAGGATGTCGCCCTCCTGGACGACGTCGCCCTCGCTGACCTTGATCGCGCTGACGGTGCCGGCCGCCTCGGTCAGCACCGGGATCTCCATCTTCATCGACTCGAGGAGTACGACGGTGTCGCCGGCGTCGATCCGGTCACCGGGGGCCACCACGACCTTCATCACGTTGGCCACCATCTCGGCGACGATCTCGGCGGTCTTGGGTTCACGAGCCATGTCCCGAACGCTACACGCGCGGCGCCGCGTCCCCCGGGCGACCGGCGGGTCCCCCCTCGACCAGGGCCTTCAGCGCCGCGAGGTCCGCAGCCACCGCCTCGGCGTCGCGCGCCAGGTCGTCGGCGCTCATGCCCGGCCGGCCGCGCAGTGTGAAGACCACCTCGCAGCCGGGCCCACCCTCGAGCGCGTGCACCCGCAGCGGGTTGTGCACGGTCTCGCCGGTCGGCAGCGTCACGTCGTGGTCGAGCACCCCCGCGTCGTTGCGCGGTGCGAACCGGACCCGCACCCGGCCCATCGGCGAGTCGGTGACCCAGTGGTCCCCCTCGGGCTCGACACGTCGTCCGGCCAGACCCGCCGCCCACCGGGGGAGGTTGCGCGGGTCGGCGGCGACGTCGTACACCTCGCCGGCCGGCCGGTCGATGTGCACCCGGAGCTCCTGGCTGCCGGGGCCGAGCTCCTGAGGGTCCGGCGAGTCGTCCATGCCCGGCACAGTAGCGGCGTACGCCCACCACGGGCACCGGCACGCGCCGGACGGTGGCACGGCCGCACGGACCGAGCGAGGCCGGCTAGAGCAGCGGCTGCATCCGTCCCGGCTCGGGCCGGTGCGCGGCGGCCTCCTCGGCGCGGCGCGCCCGGCGGCCCCGGGTGCCGGTGACGAACGCGTCCGCGCGCACCAGCAGGTAGCCGAGCAGCAGGCCCAGCACACCGCTGTAGCCGATCGTGAGCGCCGCCTCCTCCAGGGACATCCGCGTGGGTACCAGCGAGCTGGACACCACCGCCATCGCCGCGGCTCCGAACGCGCACACCCACCAGCCCTGCCGCCGGCGGGCCCGGGTGGAGACGCCCCAGGCGAGGGCGGGGAAGCCGACCAGCACCGCGACCGGACGGGGTACGGCGATCGCCGCGTCGCGCACGTCGCGCGCGAGCTGGTCGATCGAAGCGATCACGTCCGGGGAGCCCCAGCGGGCCAGCGCTTCGCTGTAGGCGAGGCTGACCGACAGCAGCACCACGCCGCTGAGCAGCATCAGCGCCCCTCGCCGGCCCAGCCCGTGCCACCCGGCACCGAGCCGGTAGACCAGCCCCAGCACGCCGGCCAGGGACAGGCCGAGCACCAGGTACCCGGCGCGCTCGGCGGAGACCTGGGCGCCGTAGGCGTGCACCGCCAGCGCGGTCACCGCCGCCACCGCGGTGGCCACCAGGCACTCCAGCACCACCCGGGCGTAGCCCGCTGCCGGGACGGTGGACATCACCGCGAGCACGGAGCCCAACGCAGCCGTGCCCACCGCCGCTCCGGCCAGCAGCACCGGCAGCCCCGACAAGACGGCGACCAGGGACAGCACCAGCCCCAGGCCGCCGCTGAGCCAGGGCCGGCCACCGGTGCGGAAGGCCAGCGCGTAGGCGAACAACGTGGTCACCGCCACTGACGCCGCGGTCGGCACCCAGACCGGCACGTCCAGCGGTGTCCAGGCGGCCGCCAGCGCGAGGGTCGCCGCGGCCGCCAGGACCAGCCAGGTCACCTGCAGCACCCGGGCGGTCGCCAACGATGAGATTCGAGGGCGGCGGAGTGGGCGGCGGGGTGGGCGGCGGAGGCGTCCGGGTGGGCGTCGGGGGCGTCCGGATGGGCGGCGGGTCAGCCGAGACCGGCGGGTCAGCCGGCTGCGCGGGGGCGGCGCGGCGCGGCGGCGACCAGGTCTCTGGTCAGCACGAACCACGGTGAGACACCCCTCGAACAACGACGACAGCGGTCCGTCCACGGACCCGGGGAGGATACCAACGCCGCTCAGAACCGCCGGTTCGCCAGCGACGGGTTCGTCTCGCGCGCCCGCTCCAGCACGGTCGTGTCCACCACGCCGGAGACCGCGGTCGGGTCGGGCCCTCCCTCGGCGACGACGTCTCCCATCGGGTCCACCAGCATCGAGTGACCGCTGTAGCGCGGCGCGGGCTGCCCCGCGGCCGCGACGTACGCGGTGTTCTCGATGGCGCGGGCACGCACCAGCGTGCGCCAGTGGTCCACCTTGCGGTCGCCGGCGACCCACGCGGCGGGGGTCACGAGCAGGTCGGCGCCATCGTCGACCAGGGCGCGGGCGAGCTCGGGGAAGCGCAGGTCGTAGCAGGTCATCAGGCCGACGCGCACGCCGCCGATCCCGGTGACCACCGGGGTGGTCTCGCCGGCCGAGAGGCGGTCGGACTCCCGGTAGCCGAAGGAGTCGTAGAGGTGGATCTTGCGGTACGTCTCCTGCACGCCCTCGGGCCCGGCCAGGACCAGCGTGTTGTAGGGCCGGGCCGGATCCGGGCTCCGCTCGAACATCCCGGCCAGCAGGTGCACCTGGTGCGCGGCGGCGAGCTCGACCAACCGGCGGACGAACCGCGCGTCCGGCTCCGCGGGATCGACCGGCTCGGCGTACGCCGAGATGTCGGTGCCCGGCGCTCCGAAGTCGCACGCGAACGCCTCGGGAAAGACGATCAGGTCCGGCCGGGCATCGCCCGCGGCGATCCCATCGGCCGTCCCATCGACGGGAGCCAGGGTCGCGACGACATCGAGGGCCTGAAGGTTCTCGACCGGGTCCAGGGTGGACGCCTGCTGGACCAGGGAGACGCGCAGAGTGCTCACCGCTCCAGCGTGCCAGACTGCCCGCGTGGACAGCGTGCGAGGCATGACCGGGGTCGGCGCGGTGGTACTCACCGGCGGCACGGGGCGCCGGCTCGGCGGCGCCGACAAGGCCGGCCTGACCGTGGCCGGCCGCACGCTGCTGGAGCGCGCGCTCGACGCGACACGTCCCGCGGCGGTCACGGTGGTGGTCGGTGAGCCGGTGCCGACCGGCCGGCCGGTGCGGTGGACCCGCGAGGACCCACCCGGCGGCGGACCGGCGGCTGGCTTGCTCGCCGGCCTGGACGCCGCCCGCGAGGAGCTCCCCGGCCTGGCGGTGCTGCTGGTGCTGGCTGTTGACATGCCGGCAGTCAGCGCCGTCACGGTGGCGAGACTGGTTGAGGCGCTGCACCCCGCCCCGGAGGATCCGGCCGGTACCGAGGCTGCGCGCGGTACCGAGGCTGCGCGCCCGGCCGCCGACGGTGCGGTCCTGACCGACGCGGCCGGACACCGGCAGACGCTGGCGGCCGCCTACCGGGTCGCCTCCCTGCAGCGGGTCCGCCCGGCTACCTCGCAGGCCGAGAACGGCCTGGCGGTACGCCGGCTGCTGGACCCGCTGCGCCTGGTCGACGTCCCCGCCCGGGGCGACGAGGCACGCGACGTGGACACCTGGGCGGATCTGCGCGCGCTCGATCGTTGAGCCCTGGAGTCTCGGAGCGAAGCCGCCCACCGCGACCAACCGGGTGAACCGGTCGGCCCGAACTGTTGCGAACTTCGCAGTTGCGTATGACTCTGGGACGGTGACTCTGCACGACTGGATAGACGAGCTCTGCGACGCCCTCGAGCTGGAGGACGCGGAGATCGACGAAGGCCTCGTCCTCGACCTCGCCCGCGATGCCGCGCACGCCGTGGAGCGACCGGCCGCGCCGATCACCACCTTCCTCGTCGGCTACGCCGCCGCGCTGCGCGGCGGCAGCGTCCAGGACATCGAGCAGCTGGCCGCGCGCGCCCAGGCGCTCGCCGAGAAGTGGGGCGGCGAAGACGTGTCGGCCGACGACTTCAACGAGGAGGACCTGGTCGGCACCGAGTGACCCGGCGCGGCGGGCTCCCTCGGCCGGTCTAGATTGGGCGCCATGCGTGCCGTGACCATCCGCGAGCCCGGAGGACCCGACGTCCTCGCCGTCACCGAGCAGCCGGACCCGACCGCGGGTGAGGGCGAGGTGGTGCTCGACGTCGCCGCAACCGCGGTGAACCGCGCGGACACCCTGCAGCGCCAGGGCCACTACCCGCCGCCGCCCGGCGCCTCGGCGATCCCCGGCCTCGAGTGCTCGGGCACGGTCCGCGCGGTCGGCACCGGGGTCACCGGCTGGAACGTCGGGGACACGGCGTGCGCGCTGCTGGCCGGCGGTGGGTACGCCGAGCAGGTCGCGGTGCCGGCCGGCCAGCTGATGCCGGTGCCCGACGGCATCGACCTGGTCACCGCCGGCGCACTGCCGGAGGTGGCGTGCACGGTGTGGTCGAACGTGTTCATGATCGCCGGCCTGCAGCCGGACGAGACGCTGCTGGTGCACGGCGGCGCCGGCGGCATCGGCACGATGGCCATCCAGGTCGCGCACGCGCTCGGTGCCCGGGTGCTCACCACCGCCGGCACGCCGGAGAAGCGGGAGCTGTGCCGGTCGCTGGGCGCCGACGTCACCATCGACTACCGCGAGCAGGACTTCGTCGAGGAGGCCAAGGCCGCCACCGACGGCCGCGGCGTGGACGTGATCCTGGACAACATGGGTGCCAAGTACCTCGGCCGGAACGTGTCCGCGCTGGCCACCGAGGGCCGGCTGGTGATCATCGGCATGCAGGGCGGCACCAAGGGCGAGCTCGACATCGCCACGCTCCTGCGCAAG
>DASSVD010000059.1:0-30618 GCA_035706365.1 Nocardioidaceae bacterium | reverse complement strand
GGCCACGGGGTGCTCGCGCATGTAGCCGCTGCCGCCGTGCAGCTGCACCGCCCGGCCGGCGAGCTTGTTCTGCAGCTCGGTGGTCCACCACTTGGCCATCGAGGCCCCGCTGGCATCGAGCTCTCCCGCGTTGTGCAGACGCACGCAGTCGTCGACGAAGACCCGCGCCACCCGCGCCTCGGTGGCCATCTCCGCGAGCAGGAACCGGTTGTGCTGGAAGGAGCCGATCGGGCGGCCGAACGCCTCCCGGTGCCGGGCATGGTCCAGGCACAGCTCGAGGAACCGCTGGCAGGCCGCCGTGGCCATCACGGCGATCGAGAGCCGCTCCTGCGGCAGGTTCTGCATCAACGCGAGGAAGCCTCCTCCCTCCTGTCCGAGCAGGTTCTCCTTCGGGACGGCCACGTCGTCGAAGAACAGCTCGGCGGTGTCCTGCGCGTGCAACCCGACCTTGTCCAGGTTCGCGCCCCGCTCGAAGCCGGGCATGCCGCGCTCCACGACGAGCAGGCTGATCCCGCGGTGTCCTGCCTCCGGATCCGGATCGGTGCGGGCGACCACGACCACCAGGTCGGCCAGGATGCCGTTGCTGATGAAGGTCTTCGCGCCGTTGAGCACGTAGTGGTCGCCCCGGTCGACCGCGGTGGTCCGGATGCCCTGCAGGTCGCTGCCCGCTCCCGGCTCGGTCATGGCCACGGCGGAGACCAGCTCCCCGCTGCAGCAGCGGGGTAGCCAGCGCCGCTTCTGCTCCTCGCTGCCGAGTGAGCTCAGGTACGGGACGACGATGTCGGTGTGCAGGCTGAAGCCTGGCCCGTGCGCGCCCGCCCGGGTCATCTCCTCGGCGAGCACCAGGTTGTAGCGGAAGTCGCGCACCCCGGCGCCGCCGTACTCCTCGAGCACGTCGAAGCAGAGCAGCCCCTGCGCGCCCGCCGCCTGCCACACCTCGCGGGAGACGACGCCGTCGCGCTCCCACTGGTCGTGGTAGGGGAGCACCTCGCGCTCGAGGAAGGTGCGGACGGTACGCCGGAACGCCTCGTGCTCGGGCGCCAGCAGGTCGCGCGTCACGACACCCAGTCCTTGAGCCGGGAGACGAGCGCGGGCTGGTCCTCGGCGACCGGCGTGACCTGCAGGTTGGTCACCCCGGCCTCCCGGAACGCCGCGATCCGCTCCTTGACGTGCGACTCCGGACCGACCAGGTTGCACATCTCCAGCAGCTCGGTCGGCACGTGCGCCTCCGCGTCCCGCTTGTGGCCGTCCAGGTACAGCTCCTGGATGGTGCGCGCCTGCTCCTCGAAGCCGTAGCGGCACACCAGCTCGTTGTAGAAGTTCTTGCCCCGCGCCCCCATCCCGCCGATGTAGAGCGCGAAGGTCGGCCGGGCCAGGTCGAGCAGATCCTTGACGTCCTCGCCGACCGCGACCATGCCCCCGGCGGCCACCTGCAACGGCTCAAGCGCGGGATCGCGCCGGGCGGTGCCGGTGCTGAGGGCATCGCCCCACACGGCGCCGGCGCGCTCGGGAGCGAACATGAAGGGCAGCCAGCCGTCGGCGTACGACGCCGTCGCCTCGACGCTCTTGGGGCCGAGCGCGGCGATGTAGATGGGCACCGCTCGGCGTTCGGGACGGTTCAGCAGCTTCAACGGCTTGCCCAGGCCCAGCCCCTGGTCGGCCGGCAGCGGCAGGGTGAACACCCGTCCCTCGTGCCGCACGGTCTCGCGGCGCAGCGCTGCACGGACGATCTCCACCACCTCGCGGGTGCGGGTGAGCGGGCGCTCGTAGGGGATTCCGTGCCAGCCCTCGATCACCTGCGGTCCCGAGGCGCCGAGGCCGAGGACGGCGCGACCCCCACTGACGTTGTCCAGGCCGGCCGCGGTCTGGGCGAGGGCGCCCGGGGTCCGCGAGTAGACGTTGAGGATCCCGGCGGCGATCTCGACGGTCTCGGTCCGCGCGGCGAGGTAACCCATCAGCGTGGGGGAGTCGAAGCCGTAGGCCTCGGCGACCCAGACGGTGTCCAGGCCGGCGCGTTCCAGGGCGGCCACCCCGTCGGCGGCCTGGCGCGGGTTGCCGGAGTAGGTCAACGGCATGGAGAGCTTCATGCGGGCTACCGTGACAGTATCGCTGTCATCAACGCAAGAGAGCAGACGGGAGCGCGCATGTCGACGTACCGGATCGCCGTGCTGGGCGGCACCGGACCGCAGGGCCGGGGGCTCGCCTACCGCTGGTCCCTGGCCGGGCACGAGGTGGTGCTGGGCTCGCGCACCGAGGAACGTGCCCGCGCCACCGCCGACCAGGTCCGCGAGCGGGCTCCGGGAGCCTCGGTGCACGGGGCGACGAACCGCATGGCCGTGGCCGACGCCGAGGTGGTGCTCCTGGCGGTGCCTTACGAGGGCCACGACGCGCTGGTCGGTGAGCTGGCCGGCGACCTCGCCGGCCGGGTCGTGATCTCCTGCGTCAATCCGCTCGGCTTCGACGCCCAGGGGCCCTACGGCCTGGCCGTCGCCGCCGGCAGCGCCGCCGAGGCCGCCGCGCACCTGGCGCCCGGGGCGCGGCTGGTGGGCGCCTTCCACCACGTCTCGGCCGTCTCCTTGTGGCGCACCGGCGAGCCGCTCTCGCACGAGGACGTGCTGGTGTGCGGGGACGACGCCGGGGCCAAGCAGGTCGCCATCGAGCTGGCCCGGCCGGTCACCGGTCGCGACGGCGTGGATGCCGGGAGTCTGCGGATGGCCCGGCAGCTCGAGCCGCTGACCGCCGTGCTGATCAACATCAACAAGCGCTACAAGACGCGGTCCGGCATCCGCGTCTCCGGGTTGGAGTCCTGATCTGCGTGTGGCAGGCGTTTCGCGACCGGTCCGGCGCCGTACGTCGATAGCCTGAGGGCGCCGACGGCGAGTCGGCAGTGACGTCTGCCGGACCGCCCACCGGGACGTCGACCACGGACAAGGGGGACAGGTGAGCGCACTTCTCGACGCACTGCGAGGTCGGGTACGCCGCCTGCTGCTGCGCCGGGCCGGCGGCATCGACCTGTCGAAGCTCTCCCAGGTGCCCGAATCCCTCGCCTGGCCGTTGCAGCGCGACGGGCTCGGCGCGAGCGCACGCCTGGTCGAGCAGCCACCGGTGTTCCGGCTCACCTCGTTCCTCGGAATGACCGTGTGGGTCGTCAGCGGGCCGGAGGAGAGCAAGGCGGTGCTGGCCGACGCGACCAGCTACAGCACCGACATCCGCCCCTTCGTCGGGGAGCGGGGCTCGACGACCGACGGCGACATCGGAGGGCTCGGCTTCACCGACCCGCCCGAGCACACCCGGCTCCGCCGGCTGCTCACCCCCGAGTTCACCATGCGCCGGCTCGAGCGGCTGCGCCCACGCGTCGCGCGGATCGTCGACGAGCAGCTCGACGCCCTGGCCGCCCGGGCCGAGCAGGCGGGTCCCGGCGAGTCGGTCGACCTGGTGCGGGACTTCGCGTTCCCGGTGCCGTTCTCGGTGATCTGCGAGCTGCTCGGCCTGCCCACCGAGGAGCGCGACCGGTTCCGCGAGCTCGGCACCGCCCGGTTCGACGTCACCTACGGCGGGTCCGGCTCGCTGGGGGCGGTCTCGGAGTCGCGGATGTTCCTCAAGGAGGCAACGCGTCGCCAGCGCACCGACCCGGGGGAGGGCCTGATCGGCCAGATCATCCGCGAGCACGGGGACGAGATCAACGACTTCGACCTGGCCGGTCTGGCCGACGGCGTCTTCACCGGCGGGTTGGAGACCACCGCCAGCATGCTCGCGCTCGGCACGGCGGTCCTGCTGGAAGACCCCGACACCTACGCCGCTCTCGCCGACGACGCGTCGCGCGCGGAGCCCGTGGTCGAGGAGCTGCTGCGCTATCTCTCGGTGGTACAGGTGGCCTTCCCGCGGTTCGCCCGCCACGACCTGGACCTGTTCGGCCACCCCGTGCGCGCCGGCGACGTGGTGATCTGCTCCCTGGCCGGGGCCAACCACCACGTCGGTGCCGCCGCGTCCCGCCAGCACCTCGCCTTCGGGCACGGCTTCCACCGCTGCGTCGGCGCCGAGCTGGCCCGGATGGAGCTGCGTACCGCGTTCCCGGCGCTGGCCCGGCGCTTCCCGGACCTGCGGCTGGCGGTGCCGACCTCGCAGCTCGAGGTGCGGCAGCGGTCGCTGGTCTTCGGCGTCGACGCGCTGCCGGTGCTGGTGCACGCACCGGCCAGCGCGCAGACCTGAGGCGTTCAGGCCTCCGGCATCAGCAGCCAGGCCGCGATGTAGGCGATCACCAGCGAGCCGAGCCCGAAGATGGTGCCCAGCACGACCAGCAGCCGGACCAGGTTCGCGTCGACGCCGAGGTAGTCGGCGACACCGCCGCAGACGCCGGCGATCCAGCGGTCGTCCCGGCTGCGGGCGAGGCGACGCTGCCGCGCGCCGGTGGTGGGGTTCAGGTCGTGGTTCATCGGGGGTCCTCTCGGGTGGCGTCGGTGCCGGTGCCGAACTCGGCGGCGTCCTGGTCGTCGTGGTCGTACTGGTCGTACTGGTCGTACTGGTGGTCGTACTGGTCGGCGCGGGAGCGGCCGCGGGCGACGGAGACCGCGAAGGCGATCAGGCCGACGGCGCCGGCCGCGACCAGGGTCGCCGGGAGCAGCCACTGCGCCGTGCCGAGATCGATCACCCCGGACTCGCGCAGGGCCCACGACCCGGCCAGGCCCAGGAACACCAGGCCGATCACGAGATAGCTGACGTTGAGCGGATGGGTCTTCATGACTGCCTCACTTCGATGCTGCCCACGAGCAGGGACAGGTCCAGGTCGATCTCGGGCGCCGAGGGGCCGGCGTCGATGGTGCGGTTCACGTGGACGTCGGGGCCGGCCTCGTAGCGGCCCGCCACATCGGCCTCCCCACCCACCTGCACGTCCGCGTCCACGTGCACGGTGACGTCGTCGGGCACGATCACCCGCAACTCACCGGCGTTCGCGGTGATGTCGATGCTGCGGCCGTCCAGCGCTTCCGGGTCGGTCACCTGGGACAGGTCCACCCGCACGCTGCCGGCGGGCACGGAGTAGGCGTCGCGTACGCCGGCGGCCGTGGTCGGTGCCACGTCGAGGCGGGTGCCCTCGTCGAAGACGGGACCCGCAGCGACCGACGTGATCGCCAACGCGATCGCGGACACCACCCCGAGCAGGATCAGGCCACCGGCCCGGCCGACCCAGGCACCGAGCACGAGCATCGCGCCGACGATCGCCAGTGCCAGGGCGGGGTAGGCCGCGCTGATCACCGACACGCCGGCCACGTCGAGCAGGCCGAGCACGCCGAGACCGAGGGCGACCAGGGCAAGCGTGGGCACGAACAGCAGCGGGCCGCGGTCACGCCGCATCGGCCTCGGCGGCGGCACGGGTGGGCCGTAGCCGGCGGCGGGCGGCGGCGCCCAGGGCGGAGGCGTCTGCCCGGACTCGGTGCCGGGGGCGGCGTAGGTGCCGGCGTAGGGGTCGGCGTACTGCGCTTCCTGCTGGGCGGCCTGCGGGCCGGCCGCGGAGCCTGGCGCCGGTTCGGTCGGGATACCCGCCGAGGAACCCGCCGGAGCTCCGGCCGCCGCAGCGGTGGGGGAGGGAGTGTGCATCGATCTGTCCTTGTTCTTCCAGATGGCGAAGACGACCAGCGCGATCACCGCCAGCGGCCACGGGAACCAGAAGCCGTTCCAGGTGTCGCCCAGCAGGAGCAGGGCGGCGAGCACCCCGGCGACGATGAGCAGGCCGTTGCGGGTGCTCGGGCTGGTGTCGATCACGGCGTCGTCGCTGCCCTCCTCGGGGACCAGCAGCCAGCCGGCGCCGTAGAGCACCAGGCCGGCGCCGCCGAAGAAGACGAGCACCACGAAGGCGACCCGCAGGATCGTCGGGTCGATGCCGAGATGGCGGCCGAGACCACCGGCGACGCCGGCGATCTTGCGGTCGGTGACGCTGCGACGCAGCGCGCGGTAGTCGCGCAGGTGGTCGGTGTTCACAGCTCCCGGGGCGCCGCTCGGGGCACCGGACTGAGGATCGGGAGCAGCGCCGGGAGGGGCGCCGGGAGGAGGCGTTTCGTTCATGCCACGATCCTCGCCTCGCGGGAGCGGGCGCACCATCGGGGGAACCCCTGATTCGCACCCGCCCGACCCCGGGGGTGGCCGGTACCCGGACCGGTGCGGACTCAGGGTCGGATCAGGGTGTCAACGCATGGTCGGGGTGCGCGCGCTGTGTGACGATTGCGGTGCGATGAACCCCCACACCAGTCCCCGGCCGACCCCGTCGGGCACCCAGCCCCGTAAGGCGACCCGCAGCAGCGAGGGCCGGCTGCTCGGTGGCGTCGCGGCCGGGTTGGCCGTACACCTGGGAGTCGATGTGCTGTGGGTGCGCGTCGCGTTCGTGATCGCCGCTGCCCTCGGTGGTTTCGGGGTGGCCCTGTACGCCGGACTGTGGATGATCCTGCCGACCGACGCGCACTTCAGCGAGTCCGCACCGGGGCTGGACGCCGCGACCCGGCAGGGCCGCCGTCCGCGCGGCCGGCGGCGCTTCGAGGAGGTCGGCCCGGTCGTCGCGCTGGGTGCCGTCGCCCTCGGGGTGGTGGTGCTGCTGCAGAGCGTGGTGGGTCGGGGACTGCTGTTCTGGCCGCTGCTGCTCGGCACGGTCGGGCTCGCGGTGCTGTGGCGGCAGGCCGACGAGGCGCAGCGCGAGCGGTGGCTGGACACGACCGGGCGGATCGACCCGGTGCGCGCGGTGCTCGGCCGCGGCGGGACGGCGTCGTACGCCCGCCTGGTCGTCGGCGTGCTGCTGCTGGCCGCCGCGCTCACCCTCTTCGCCGTGCAGACCACCAGCGCGGGGGAGCTCGGGGTGGCCCGGGACGTACTCGTGGCCGGCGCCCTCGGCGTCGGTGGGTTGGCGCTGACCGTCGGGCCGTGGCTGTTCCGCCTGGCCGGCGACCTGTCGGAAGAGCGAGCCGCGCGGGTGCGGTCCCAGGAGCGCGCCGACATGGCGGCGCACCTGCACGACTCGGTGCTGCAGACCCTGGCGCTGATCCAGAAGCAGGCCGACGACCCGCGCACGGTGGCCCGGCTGGCCCGCGCCCAGGAGCGCGACCTTCGGTCGTGGCTCTACGAGGAGCACGACCGGCCGGAGACCTCGCTCACCGCGTCGCTGCGGGCCGCGGCCGCCGAGGTCGAGGATGCCCACGGCGTCGCGGTGGAGGTGGTCACCGTCGGTGACGCGCTCGCCGGGGAGCGCAGCAGGCCGCTGGAGCTGGCCGCCCGCGAGGCGATGGTCAACGCGGCCAAGCACTCGGGGGCGGGGAAGGTCGACGTGTTCGCCGAGGTGCTCGGCGGCGATGCCGAGGTGTTCGTTCGCGACCGCGGCAGCGGCTTCGACCTCGCGCAGGTGCCCGAGGACCGCCTCGGCGTACGCCACAGCATCGTGGACCGGATGCGCCGGCACGGCGGCAGCGCCGAGATCGTCTCGGCGCCGAGGGAGGGCACCGAGGTACGGCTGACGATGACCGGACTGGAGGAGAGGACGCAGAACGATGAGTGAACCGACCCACGGGCGTACGGCGGGGAACGGTGCGCTGCGCCGCGTCGTCGTGGTCGACGACCATGCGATGTTCCGGGCGGGGGTGCGCGCCGAGCTGGCCGGGCGGGTGGATCTCGTCGGGGAGGCCGAGGACGTCGACTCCGCGGTCCGCGTGGTGGCCGAGCAACGGCCCGACGTGGTGCTGCTGGACGTGCACCTGCCCGGGGGCGGCGGCGTCGAGGTGATGCGCCGCGTCGCCCCGCGCGTCCCGGAGACCCGGTTCCTGGCGCTGAGTGTCTCCGACGCGGCCGAGGACGTGATCGGCACCATCCGCGGGGGTGCGCGCGGCTACGTCACCAAGACCATCACCGCGCCGGAGCTGGTCGACGCCATCGACCGGGTCGCCGGCGGGGACGCGGTGTTCTCCCCACGGCTGGCCGGCTTCGTGCTCGACGCCTTCGCGGGGTCGATCGCGGTGGCCCAGGTCGACGAGGACCTCGACCGCCTCACCGAGCGCGAGCGCGAGGTGATGCGGCTGATCGCCCGCGGCTACGCCTACAAGGAGGTGGCCGGCTCGCTGTTCATCTCGATCAAGACGGTGGAGACCCACGTGTCCAGCGTGCTGCGCAAGCTGCAGCTGTCCTCCCGCCATGAGCTGACCCGCTGGGCCACGGACCGCCGGCTGCTGTGACGCCCTGACGCTCTGACCGTCTGACCATCGGACGCTGCCGACGCTGTGACATGGCCGAGGTCACACGACCGCGAGCCATCGGCGGACCGGACTCCGCGATCGCCTAGGTTGGGCGGCATGGACTTCCTGACCCACCTGCTGGTCTTCGTGCACCTGATCGGGATGGCGGCGCTGTTCGGCGGCCTGTTCGTGCAGGTCAAGGCCGAGCCCCGCGTGATCAACAACGCGATCGTGCACGGCATCCTCACCCAGCTGGTCAGCGGTGTGCTGCTGCTCGGCATCCTCGAGTCCGGCGACGAGCCGGTCGACCACGCCAAGTACGGCGTGAAGCTGGTCGTGGCCCTGGTCATCGGCGGCATCGTGCTGGCCCAGCGCAAGAAGCCGGCGCTGTCCGGCGGCGGCTACCTCGCGCTGCTGCTGCTCACCGTGCTCAACATCGCGGTGGCCGTCTTCTGGTGATGAGTGTGTGTCGGTGCCCGGACGTAGGCTGAACGGGTCATGAGCGCGTTGTTCCCGGTCCCGACCCCGCCCGAGCCCTCCGACCCGTCCGACCCCGCAGCCGGTGGGCGCGGGGCCCCCGCAGCGGGCCGCGGTGCCCGCGAGCAGCGGCGTACTCCTCCCGAGAAGCTGCTCGAGGGGCTGAACGACCCCCAGCGGGCCGCGGTGATCCACCACGGGCCGCCGCTGCTGGTGGTCGCGGGAGCCGGCTCCGGCAAGACCCGGGTGCTGACCCGGCGGATCGCCTGGCTGATCTCCGAGCGCGGGGCGCACCCCGGGTCGGTGCTGGCGATCACCTTCACCAACAAGGCCGCCGCCGAGATGCGCGAGCGCGTCGAGGAGCTGGTGGGCCGGCGCGCGCGGATGATGTGGGTGTCCACCTTCCACTCCGCCTGCGTGCGGATCCTGCGCAAGGAGATCACCCGCTTCGGGTTCACCTCCTCGTTCTCGATCTACGACGCCGCGGACTCCAAGCGGCTGATGACGCTGGTGTGCCGCGACCTCGACCTGGACCCGAAGCGCTACCAGCCCCGCGCGGTGCTGAACTGGGTCTCCAACGCCAAGAACGAGCTGGTCGACGAGGAGCGGGCCGCTGCTGACGCGCAGAACCACCTCGAGGAGACGTACGCCGCCTGCTACGCCGAGTACCAACGCCGGCTGCGTGCGGCCAACGCGCTGGACTTCGACGACCTGATCATGACCACGGTGCACCTGTTCCAGGCCTTCCCCGAGGTCCGAGAGACCTACCGGCGGCGGTTCCGGCACGTGCTGGTCGACGAGTACCAGGACACCAACCACGCGCAGTACGCCCTGGTGCGGGAGCTGTGTGCCCACGACGTCGGCCGCCCCGCCGACGACCCGGACGCGCCGGACGCCGACGGGGTCGAGCCGGCCGAGCTGATGGTGGTCGGCGACGCCGACCAGTCGATCTACGCCTTCCGGGGCGCGAACATCCGCAACATCCTCCAGTTCGAGGAGGACTTCCCCGACGCGAGCACGATCCTGCTGGAGCAGAACTACCGCTCCACGCAGACCATCCTGACCGCGGCGAACTCCGTGATCAGCCGCAACCAGGGTCGCAAGGCGAAGAACCTGTGGTCCGACGCGGGCGAGGGCGAGCCGATCGTCGGCTACGTCGCCGACGACGAGCACGACGAGGCGCGGTTCGTCTCCGAGGAGATCGACACGCTGACCGACCAGGGTCATGCGCGGCCGTGCGACGTGGCGGTGTTCTACCGGACCAACGCGCAGTCGCGAGTGTTCGAGGAGGTGTTCATCCGGGTCGGGCTGCCCTACAAGGTGGTCGGCGGGGTGCGCTTCTACGAGCGGCGCGAGGTGCGCGACGCCCTGGCGTACCTGCGGATGCTGGCCAACCCGGCCGACGAGGTGTCCCTGCGCCGGATCCTCAACGTGCCCAAGCGGGGCATCGGCGACCGCGCCGAGGCCTGCGTCGAGGCGCTCGCGCAACGCGACCGGATCACCTTCTGGCAGGCGCTGCAGCGCGCTGAGGAGGCGCCCGGCATCGCCAGCCGGTCGCTGAACGCCGTGCGCGCCTTCGTCGACATGGTCGAGGAGCTGCAGTCGATGGTGGCCGCGGGCGAGCGGCCGGACGTGATCTTGGAGGAGGCGCTGGCGCGCAGCGGCTATCTCAAGGAGCTGGAGAACTCCGACGACCCGCAGGACGAGACCCGGTTGGAGAACCTCGGCGAGCTGGTCGCGGTCGCGCGGGAGTTCTCCGACGAGGGGGCGAGCGCCGGAGCGGCTGGCGAGGCCATCGAGGGGGCCATCGAGGGGGCCATCGTGGGGGCCATCGAGGGGGCCCGCGGTGGGGACGGCGAGGTCGGCGGTGACGACGGTGGCGCCGAGGCGGCCGGGCCCGGTGGGCCCGGTGGGCCGAGCCTGGGCGACTTCCTGGAGCGGGTCGCCCTGGTGGCCGACACCGACCAGATCCCGGACCGCCCCGAGGGCGAGGGCGGGGACGATGCCGGCCCGGACGGGTCCGACGGCGGCGTGGTCACGTTGATGACCCTGCACACGGCCAAGGGGCTCGAGTTCCCGGTGGTGTTCCTCACCGGACTGGAGGACGGCGTCTTCCCGCACATGCGCGCGCTGGGCGACCGCTCCGAGCTGGAGGAGGAGCGTCGCCTGGCCTACGTCGGGGTGACCCGGGCCCAGGAGCGGCTCTACGTCTCCCGTGCGGTGGTCCGCTCGGCCTGGGGGGCGCCGTCGCACAACCCGGCCTCCCGCTTCCTCGACGAGCTGCCGGTCGACCTGGTGGACTGGCGCCGCACCGAGTCCGCCCAGACCAGCTGGAGCCGGCCGGTGCTGCCATCGCTCCCGCAGCGCAACGCCGCCCCGCCGTCCCGCCGTTTCGGCAGCGCCGCAGCCCGCGCGGACGCCGCGTCGAAGTCGCAGCAGCGCGAGGTGCCCACCCTGGCCCCGGGGGACCGGGTACTGCACGACAGCTTCGGGATGGGAAGCGTGGTCTCGCTGGAAGGCGCCGGCCAGAACGCCGTCGCCTCGATCGACTTCGGCTCCGAGGGCGTCAAGCGGCTGCTGCTGCGCTACGCCCCGGTCGAGAAGCTGTGACCCTGCGGGTCCGGATGCGGGTCTCGGCTCAGGTGTAGGGCGTCGGTCGTGCTCCCTGCACCTGGAGCACCCACCGTGGGAATGACGCGGCGGTCGCCCTGCGGGCCCACCGCGGCGGTGTGCCGGCCGGGCTCTCCCGCACGCCGGCCGCTGGTGGCACGAACGGCACCCTCGTGCGCCCCAACGGGATGCCGTTCATGACAACCGGACCGCTGCACACCGTCCGGGGAACATTCACGACGGGTCGGCGGGCTCCCGGGGAACATTCACGACGGGTCGGCGGGCTCCCGGGGAACATTCACGACGGGTCGGCGGGCTCCCGCGGAACATTCACGACGGGTCGGCGGGCTCCCGCGGAACATTCACGACGGGTCGGCGGCTAGGGCTGGATCCCGTGGACGGAGAGCGCGGTGAACGGGTCGACCGGGTCGCCGGCACCCGGGCGCACCTCGAGGTGCAGGTGCGGACCGGTCACGTTGCCGGTGGAGCCCACCGTGCCGATCACCTGACCGGGGGTGACGGTGTCGCCGGGGCTGACCCCGAAGGAGGTCTGGTGGCAGTACCACAGCTCGGTGCCGTCGGCGAGGGTGACGATGGTGCGGTTGCCGTAGGCGCCGGCGTACTCGGTGGAGGTCACCGTGCCGCTGGCCACGGCCAGGATCGGGGTCCCGGTCGGGGCGGCGAAGTCCAGGCCGGTGTGCGTGTGCGCCCACAGCCCGCTGGACTCGCCGAAGCCGGCGGTGAGGTGGTAGACACCTGCGGCGATCGGCAGGTGCCACGCGTTGGCCGCGATCTCGTCGGCGTGCTTCTCGGCGCTGGCGGCGAGCTTGGCCAGGGCCGCGTTGCGCTCCTGTGCTTGGGCCTCGGCGGCCTGCTGCAGCTCCTGCTCGGCGGCGTCGGCGAGGGCCTGCCGCTGCCAGTCGCGGCTCACCGCGCGCTCGCGGCTCTGCTCCTCGGCCTGGCCCTGGCTGGACTGGACCTGGCTGACGCCGTTGAGCACGCTGGCCTGCGCCGACAGCCGGGCTACGCCACCGGGCGCGTTCGCGGACACGGGCCCCTGGCTGACGGTGACCGCGCCTCCTGCGGCCACGGCCAGCGCGGCAGCGCCGACCAGGATGGGCGCGGAGGGCAGTGCCGGAAAGAGGTTCTTGCGCGGAGCGGCACGACGCGCGGCCGCTCGACGGGGAGCCGGCGCTGCAGAGCGCTCCACGCGGGGTCGTCGCGTCGCCTTGACGGCCTTCCGCTTGCCCGGCTGGGCCGGACCGGCGGGAGAGGTCGCTGCGGGACTCACGGCGGAGTCGATGCGGGCGGCGTCGCGCCTCCCGGCTCGATGGTTCCCCACGAAGAAAAGTCCTTACGTCGGCGGCATGCAACGAGCAACCATAACGGAACCGTTACGGAGGTTTCACGGGGGGTTCGCCTGATTTGTGGGCAACGTCACCACACCAGGGGACCAGCGCCGGGAGTGATCTGGACCGGAACGGGTACACAGGCCCGCTGGTGCGCCGCTTCGGAGTGCTGGTTCGGGGTGCCGGCGCGATCTCTGCCGGGGTGTGTGCCCGCACGGTTGCGGCCATGGTCCTGCCCCTTCGGCCGGAGGGTCGGCCCGGCGGCGGTCGGCACCCTCGACTCGGCCGCCGGCCCTGGTGAGCGTTAGTCTGCCGCCAGGCATTCCCTCCCAACCAGGTTTCGCGCGATCCGGTCCCCGCGGGGGCCCCGAACGCAGGACAAGGCGGTACGACATGGCGCAGCAGAAGTCGGTGGCTCCGATCCGCATCGTGGTGGCCAAGCCCGGGCTGGACGGCCACGACCGCGGTGCCAAGGTCGTCGCGCGTGCGCTTCGCGACGCCGGGCACGAGGTGATCTACACCGGGCTGCACCAGACCCCCGAGCAGATCGTGGAGACCGCGATCCAGGAGGACGCCGACGTGATCGGACTGTCGGTGCTCTCCGGCGCCCACATGACGCTGTTCCAGAAGCTGATCGCCCTGCTCGACGAGCGCGACGCCCGCGACATCGTGGTCTTCGGTGGCGGCATCATCCCCGAGGGGGACATCCCGCTGCTCGAGGAGCAGGGCGTGGCCAAGGTGTTCACGCCCGGCGCCACCACGCACGAGATCGTCGCCTGGGTCAACGAGAACGTCGCCGACGCCTCCGGCGCCGCCGCGTCCTGACCGCGGTCCCGAACGGCTAGGGCCGCCGGAACCGCAGCGGACCGGTCAGCGGCAGCCGCAGCACGCCGGGCCGGGCGCGACTGGTGCGCACCGTGACCGGCTGGGGCAGCGGGTTGCCGGCGTAGGCGAAGTCACTGGCGGACATCACGAGCCGGATCCGGTGGCCGCGCGCGAAGCGCTGCACCACGCCGGGCAGCTGCACGTGCACCGGGGCGGTGACGTCGCGCACCCGCACCGGTGCGACCAGCCGGTGCTGCAGGTGCACCGTGCCGTCCGGCGCCACGTCGTACACCTTGGCGAAGAGGATCAGCCGGCCGGCGGCTCCCGCGCGCTGGCCCACCGCCGCCACCGGGGCGCCCAGGTGCACGGTGAGCCGCGGGGAGCCCACCATCGCGACGCCGCGGCGCAGTGGGGGGCTGGTCCAGGCTGCGAAGGTTCCCGGGCCGTCGGCGGGCGGGCGGTTCACGACGCTGCCCTCCAGCCCGGAGGTCTCCGAGTACGACGTGGGCGCGACGGAGGCGTTGGCGTACGACGCGGTTCCGCGGCGGACCGCGCTGCGCCGGGGGACCAGCGACCCCGATCCGGACAGGTACAACGCGGCGGTGGCCTTCTGCGAGAACCGGGTGCGTGTCGCGTAGGCGTCGGCGACCGCGTGGCCGGCGTGCCGGGGCCGGGTGTCGTAGTCGACCCAGTCACGGAAGTAGGCGAAGCGCGGACCGACCGGGGCGCGGTCGCGTCCGCGGACGTAGTGGTCCATCCAGGCCAGGAACCGGCGCCCCAGGTAGCTCTCGCGCAGCGACCCGCCGGTCAGGTCCAGCTCGCCCGGCGCCGGCGTGCCGCCCGAGTGACCCCACGACTGCCACACCATCCGCACCGGCGTGCCGTTGCGGCGCAGCGCGCGGTAGGTGGCCACCGCCTCCTGCAGGTTGAACAGCGTGTCGTTCTGCCCCTGCACCAGCAGGGTCGGGGCGTGCACCCGGCGGGCGTACCGGGCCACCGAGGCGTGCCGGGCCAGCCTCAGCGTGGCCGGGGTCGGGTAGCCGAGCGTCTCCAGCTCGGCGAGCGCGGCGCAGGCGGCGTCGACGAAGTTCGGGCAGCCGACGTTGCGCTGCGGGTCGACCTGCGCGTCGTCGATGCCGTCGATGATGCCCAGGCCGAAGAACAGGTCGGTCCACAGCCGCTTGTGCACCCCGGGCGTGCGGTAGGTGACCCCGCGGGTGAGGTCGGTGTTGTTCGGCGCGAGCGAGTAGGACAGGTCGTTCCAGGTGATCATCGGGATCAGCGCGTCGACCCGCCGGTCCTGCATCGCCACGGCGTACTGCACCTGGCCGCCGTAGGAGCCGCCGATCATGCCCACCTTCGGATCGTGCGGGATGCTGCTGCCGCGCTCCCGCGCCACGATCCGGACCCGCCGCTTCCGCCCGGTGGCGTCGTCGGTGTAGGGGTGCCGCCCCGCCAGCACGCTGACCAGCTGGCTGCCTGCCTTGCCGTCCCACGCCGGGTCGTCGAGGTGGATCTTGCAGCCGGACCCGCCGAACCCGAGGCCGGAGTAGGAGAGCACCACGTAGCCCTCCCGCACGAAGCCGCGTGCGGTCGCCTGCTGCTTGGCGTCGTTCTTGCTGCCGCCGAACCCGTGCGTGGTCAGGATGGCCGGCGCACGGTGCCTCCGGTCCACGCCGCGCGGGGTGTAGAGGTCGGCGCTGATCGTGCACCGGTGATCGCCGCCCGGCCCGACCCGGACGTCCACGTGGATGTGCTGGAGCCGGTACGCCGGCCGGCGCGCTGCTGCCTGGGCGTCCGGTGAGGCGCCGGCGAGGCCCGCGGCGAGGGAGCCGGCCAGGCCGGCCAGCACCGTGGCGAGTGCGGTGAGCAGGACGGTGGCCGTGCGGGCGGGCCGGTGCGCCATGGGAACCCCCTCGAGTCGTCTGGGACGACAACGAGCCGCACCCGGGCGGGGCTACGCGACGCGCCCACCGCCGGGGCGCCCGAGGCTCAGGCGTGCCGGGTGACGTGCTCGCCGATCAGCCGTGCGATCTGCTCCGGGTGGGTGCGGGTCACCCAGTGGCCGGCGTCGAGGGTGACGCGGGTCAGGTCGCTGCAGACCCGTTCCAGGTCCTCGAGCAGCACCGGGGTGACGAACCGGTCGCGCGTGGGCACGACCAGCTGCACCGGTACGTCGGTGCGCGGCTCGCTGCGGGTGCGCTCTCGTCCGGTCGTCGGCGGGCCGGGACGGCGTCGCCGCCTGCGGCCGCCCATGTTGGCGCGGTAGAGGCCCAGCCCCTCGACGGCGTTGTGCTCGAGCTCCGGCCCCCAGTGGCCGCTGTCCTGCCGGCGCTCGGCTGCGGCGAGGCCGGTGGCGATGCGGCGGTGGCCGCGCCCCCAGACCAGCTCGGGGAGCACCGGCACCTGGAAGGCGTAGACGTACCACGAGTGCAGCAGCTGGCGGGCCAGTCGCAGCCGGCGGCCCTGCGGTGAGCGGCTCAGCGCGGCGACGTGCGCCAGCGGCGGCCCGCTGATCGAGGTGTACGACGCGATGCGCCCGCGCAGCCGCGGGTCGTGCCGCGCCCCGAGCACCGCGTGCCACAGCTGGATCGACCCCCAGTCGTGCCCGACCAGGTGCACCGGGTCGGTCGCCGGCACGGTCGCCTCGACCACCGCGACCAGGTCGTCGACCAGCCGGTCGACGGCGTACCCCTCGACGTTCTCCGGTACGCCGGAGCGTCCCGCGCCGCGCACGTCGTAGGTGAGGACGTGCAGGGCGTCCAGGTCGAGGTGGCCGACGACCGGGTCCCACATCTGCTGCTGGTCGGGATAGCCGTGCACCAGCACGACGTGCGGGCGTCCCGGGGACGGCGCGGTGTGCTCGACCACGTGCAGGGACAGGGCACCGGAGCTGACCCGCAGGGTGCGCGGGGCGGCCGGTGGGGTCCGGTCCGTCGGGTCGGTCGACTTCACGGGGCCTCCTCGGGCTGGCTGTGATGCAGGGTAGGACCTTCACCGGGTGCCCGCCTCGGGACGGGGCCCCTCCGTGGGCGTGAGCGAGGTAACAGGGCTAGTGTCGGCCCGAGAACCGACCCCGCGCGTGTCGAGAGGCATGTCTGGACGGGGACCACCGGAGAGAACCGATAGGACGGGCAGAACCTGTGGACCTGATGGAGTACCAGGCGAAAGAGCTCTTCGCCAAGCATGGCGTGCCGGTGACGCTCGGCACTGTGGTCGACGATCCCGCGGACGCGGCCCAGGCCGCGCAGGAGCAGGGCGGACGCGTCGTCGTCAAGGCCCAGGTCAAGACCGGGGGCCGCGGCAAGGCCGGCGGCGTGAAGCTGGCCGAGGACCCGGACGAGGCCGTGGCGCGCGCTCGCGACATCCTCGGCATGGACATCAAGGGGCACACGGTGCACCGGGTGCTGGTGGCGCCGACCGCCGAGATTGCGGAGGAGTACTACTTCTCGTTCCTGGTCGACCGCTCGGAGCGGGCCTACCTGTGCATCGCGAGTGTCGAGGGTGGCGTCGAGATCGAGGAGGTGGCCCGCACCAACCCGGACGCGGTCGCCAAGGTCTCCATCGACCCGCAGACCGGCGTGGACGACGCGAAGGCCGCCGAGATCGTGGCGGCCAGCCGGTTCCCCGAGGACGTGGCCGACGAGGCCAAGGACGTCGTCAAGAAGCTATGGGACGTCTTCATCGCCGAGGACGCGTCGCTGGTCGAGGTGAACCCGCTGGTCAAGCTCGCCGACGGGCACCTGGAGGCGCTCGACGGCAAGGTCACCCTCGACGAGAACGCGGGCTTCCGCCACGAGGACCACGCCGACTTCGAGGTCACCGAGACCGACTCCGGCGGTCAGCTGGAGGCCAAGGCGAAGGCCAAGGGCCTCAACTACGTCAAGCTCGACGGCGAGGTCGGCATCATCGGCAACGGCGCGGGCCTGGTGATGTCCACCCTCGACGTGGTCGCCTACGCCGGTGAGAAGCACCATGGCGTGAAGCCGGCCAACTTCCTCGACATCGGCGGGGGCGCCTCGGCCGAGGTGATGGCCAACGGGCTCGACGTGATCCTCAACGACCCGCAGGTCAGGTCGGTCTTCGTCAACGTCTTCGGCGGGATCACCGCCTGCGACGCGGTCGCGAACGGCATCGTCCACGCGCTGGAGATCCTCGGCGACGAGGCGAACAAGCCGCTCGTCGTGCGCCTGGACGGCAACAACGTGGAGGAGGGCCGCCGGATCCTCGAGGAGGCCGCCCACCCGCTGGTGACCATGGTGGACACGATGGACGGCGCGGCCGACCGCGCCGCCGCGCTGGCAGCTGAGTGATCGAGGACGAGGACAGGCACTGACATGTCAATTTTCCTGAATGAGAACAGCAAGGTCGTCGTCCAGGGGATGACCGGCTCGGAGGGGCAGAAGCACACCCGCCGGATGATCGCCTCCGGGACGAACATCGTGGGTGGCGTGAACCCCAGGAAGGCCGGCCAGAGCGTCGACTTCGACGGCACCCAGGTCCCGGTCTACGGCTCGGTCAAGGAGGCGATGGACGCCACCGGCGCCGACGTCTCGGTCGTGTTCGTGCCCCCGGCGGGCACCAAGGGCGCCGTGGTCGAGGCGGTCGACGCCGAGATGCCGCTGGTCGTGGTGATCACCGAGGGCGTGCCGGTGCACGACACCGCGGACTTCTTCTCCTACGCCCAGGCCAAGGGCGGCACCCGGATCATCGGTCCGAACTGCCCCGGCCTGATCAGCCCCGGGAAGTCGAACGCCGGCATCATCCCGGCCGACATCACCAAGGGCGGCCGGGTCGGTCTGGTCTCGAAGTCGGGCACGCTGACCTACCAGATGATGTACGAGCTGCGCGACTTCGGCTTCTCCTCGGCGGTCGGCATCGGCGGTGACCCGATCATCGGTACGACGCACATCGACTGCCTCCAGGCGTTCCAGGACGACCCGGAGACCGACGCGATCGTGATGATCGGCGAGATCGGTGGTGACGCGGAGGAGCGTGCCGCGGCGTACATCAAGGACCACGTCACCAAGCCGGTCGTCGGCTACGTCGCGGGCTTCACCGCTCCCGAGGGCAAGACGATGGGCCACGCGGGCGCCATCGTGTCCGGGTCCTCGGGCACCGCGCAGGCGAAGAAGGAAGCGCTCGAGGCAGTGGGCGTGAAGGTGGGCAAGACCCCCTCGGAGACCGCCGACCTGATGCGCGAGATCCTGAAGAACCGCTGAGCCGCCCGGTCGGGTCCTCCCGGCCGGCGCACCCGAGGCCGCCGCCCCCAGTCGGGGCGGCGGCCTCGTCGCGTGTGCCGTCGGTGGGCTGGACCCGGCCGACCCGGTTCAGCCCGCAAGCCCGGCCAGGATCGCGCCGGCCGCCGCCCGTGCCCGGCGGACTGCCTCGTCCCGGGCGGCCTCGTCCATCGCGAACTCGCCGCCACGGGCCACGACCAGGACCGCGTTGTCGGCGCGCGCGACGACGTAGACGGTCGCGTAGGTCGTCTGCATCCCGGCCTCGTAGGTGTCCTCGACGGCCACGATCAGCTCGTCGGCGCCGACCGACGGCGCGGACGCGTCCAGGGTGCGCCACCGGCTGGTCGGCTGCGCGCCGGGCTCGGCGTACTCCGAGCACAGGCCGAGCGACTTGCGGAAGTAGGCGCTGAGCGTCCCCTGGGCGGCACCGACGCTGTCGTAGAGCGCGAGCTGGTGGACCAGGTCGCCTGCCGCCGGCTGCTGGCGGACCTCGGCGAAGTCCGCGCGTGGTTGCTGCCGCAGCGTGGACGAGGCGTCCTGGCACGGCGCGAACGCCCAGGGAGTGGTCGGGTCGTCCGTCGTAGCGCGGGCGCCCGCCTCGCCGCCGGGAGCCGGCATCCCTGCGGCCAGGTCCAGGTCGGGCGGGATCCGGGTCACGAGCGTGGCGCCGCCGTGCCCGGGGCTCGCCGGCGTGCCCGGGGTGCCACCGGTGCTTCGGCCACCCGAGGGTGACGCGGGCCCGGTCGGGGAAGCGGGCGTGGCCGGGGCAGTGACGGTCGGAGCGGGTGCGCTCGCGCCGCCGGTGGGTGACGCGGGCGCTTCGGAGGAGGGCGGGGCGGCCGGTGCCGGAGAGGACGGAGGCACGGGCGCGCCGGTGAGCACCTGCTGGCCGGCGAGGAGACCGCCGGACACGGCGAGCACGATCGCGGCTCCGGCCCCGACCGCCTGCAGCCGGTGCCGGCGGCGGCGCAGCCGGTCCCCGCGGCGGCGTACCTCGGAGGCGGGGAGGGCCGGGTGGGCGGCGGCCGTGTCGCGCCGCAGCGCGCGCAGCCTCTCGAAGGGGTCGGTCGAGGGGTCAGACATGGCGCGTACCTCCCGCGACCTCGGCGTCGTCGCCGAGCAGGGCTTGCAGGGTGGCGCGGCCCCGGGACAGCCGCGCCTTGACGGTGCCGACGGGGACGCCGGTCTCCGAGGCGACCTCGGCCACCGGCAGGTCGCACAGGTGGTGCAGCACGAGCGCCCGGCGCTGGGTCTCGGGCAGCTCCCCGAGGGCGGTCACCAGGGCCACGTGGTCGGCGGACGGCTCCGCCGGTGGTGCGTGATGCTGGACCGCCCGGTCGGGTGGCCGGCGTGAGCGCACCACCCGGCGCCACCGCGACACCGCCAACCGGTAGGCGGTGGTGCGCACCCAGGCTTCGGGCGCGTGGGCGCGGCTCAGCTTCGTGCGGTGCGACCAGGCCCGGACGAACGCCTCCTGGACGCACTCCTGGGCCTCGTCGCGGCTGCCGATCATCGCGTAGAGCTGGCCGACCAGACGGGAGAAGGCCGCGTCGTAGAAGCGGTCGAACTCCTCGGCGTCCATGCGTCGTCCCCCGATGCTGTCGGGCCGCACCAGGCGGCGTGCTCGTGCTGGCACCCTGTCTACGCGCGGGCGGGGGCCCCGGTTGCATCGCGGGCGCCGCGACGTTGTGCGGCGTTGCTCAGGTGACCAGGTTGCGTACGGCGTACTCCTCGCGCCGGTGCTCCTCGCCGGCGAGGACGGCGGCCAGCTGGTCGACGGCCCGGTGCACGTCGACGTGGGTGACGTAGAGCGGCGCGAAGCCGAACCGCGCCACGTCGGGGGTGCGGAAGTCGCCGATCACGCCGCGCGCGATCAGCGCCTGCACCACTCCGTAGGCCTCGTCGTGACGCAGCGACACCTGGCTGCCCCGCAGGCTGTGGTCGGCGGGCGTGATCACCTCGAAGACGCCGGGCAGCTCGGCCTCCACCCGTGCCATGAAGAAGTCGGTGAGGGACAGCGACGCCGCCCGCAGGTCGGTGAGGTCCACCCCGTCGAAGGCGTCCAGCGCGGCGTCGAGCGCGCTGAGCGCCAGCACCGGGGGCGTGCCCGAGGCGAAGCGGCGTACGCCGGGCGCCGGGACGTGCTCGCGCTGCATCTCGAACGGCGTCGCGTGTCCCATCCAGCCGGGGATCGGCTGCCGCATCCGGTCGACCAGCCGGGGCGCCACGTAGAGGTAGGCCGGCGACCCGGGGCCGGCGTTGAGGTACTTGTAGGTGCAGCCGACGGCCAGGTCCACGTCGTGGCCGGCGAGGTCGACCGGGACCGCACCCGCGGAGTGGCACAGGTCCCACAGCATCAGCGCGCCGGCGTCGTGCGCCGCCCGGGTCAGCGCGGCCATGTCGTACATCGCGCCGCTGCGGAAGTCGACGTGGGTCAGGGCGAGCAGCGCGACGTCGTCGTCGAGGGAGGCCGCCGGGTCGGCCGGGTCGCCCCAGCGCAGCTGCAGCCCGAGCAGCTCGGCGACGCCCTGGGCGACGTACCCGTCGGTCGGGAACGTGGTCGGCTCGACGACCAGGGTGTGCCGGTCCGGGCGGAGCCGGCAGGCGGCGACCATCGCCTTGAACAGCGTGACGCTGGTGGAGTCGCCCACGTGCACGGTGTCCGGGCCGGCGCCGACCAGGGCGGCGATCTTGTCGCCGACCCGCTGCGGGAGGTGGATCCAGTCCGCGGCGTTCCAGGACGAGATCAGTCCCTGGCCCCACTCCTCGCGCGCGGTCGTCGCCAGCCGGTCGGCCACGGTGCGGGGCAGCGCGCCCAGGGAGTTGCCGTCCAGGTAGATGGTCCCCTCGGGCACGGCGAAGCGCTCGCGGGTCCCGCGCAGCGGGCTGGCGGCGTCACGCTCACGGGCGTCCTGCAGGGACAGGTCCGACGGGTCCGGCGACTGGGTCTGGGTCACGGCCCAGACTGTAGCGGCGAGACGGTGCGCCGGGCGTGCCGCGGGGCGGTCAGCCGGGGTCGTCGGGCAGCTCGCGCAACCGGTCGCCGGCGCGCTGCACCAGGTTCCGGAAGCGCTGTCCGGTCATGTCCTGGTGCGGGGCCGGGGCGAAGGTGACCTGGGCGACCCGGTCGCCGACCCGGACCAGACCCATCCGGAAGGTGACCGTCTCCCGATCGGTGACCTCGGTGCGCAGCACCCAGGTGGACCACTCCGTCGCGTGCTTGCGGTCGGTGTCGGAGCGGGCGTGGAGCACGTGCGTGGCGAGCTTGCGGTTCTCGCAGCTGTCCATCCGGTGCCGCAGCGTGCGCACGAACCGCTCGGCGCGCTTCGCGGAGGGGAACACCCCGTAGGTCTCGGAGAGTCCGAACCGGTCGGGGAGGTTGGCCTCCGGGATCAAGAAGGTACGCGTGCGGGTCCGCTCGGCGCCGGCGGCGGAGAAGTCCGCCCGGTCGCAGGTGGTCGCCGACGGGTTGTCCCGGGCCGGTCCGGCCTCGGTGCCGACCCACGGCTGGTCGACCCGGCCGACCGGCGGGAGGTCCACCACGGCGAGGATGCCGGGCTCCTCGCCGGAGGGCGGGGGCGGCACCGCGGCGTACGACGGGTGCGCGCTGCACGAGTCGGCGCCGCTGCGGGCGCACAGCATCGACACCGCGTCGTCCAGCGACTGCGCCACCTCGGACGGGGGTGGTGCGGGGGCGCCCACGGTGCGGCCCACCGTGGAGGTGGTCACCTGCCCGATGCGGGCGACGGCCACGGTGTAGGTGGTGACCGGCCGGTCCCACACCCGCAGCACGAGAACGTGGGCCTGGTCGCCGATGTGGTCCACGCGGTAGGCCTTGAGCAGCTGCAGCCGGGCGAGCTGGCAGCCGGCGTACCACTGCACGGTCGTGGCGAACGCCTTGGCAGCCTGCGCCTCGGAGTCGGAGACCTCGACGGTCTGCACCGCCGAGCGCCGCGGTGTGCCCTCGGCTTGGAACTCGCGCACCAGCGCGGCCCGGCCGTCGGGGTCGGCGAAGCGGGCCTGCTGGCAGATCGTGTTGATCCCGTCGCCCGCGGTGTTGTCGTGGGTGGCCTCGACCCGCCAGTCCTGGCCGGCTCCGAGCCGGGAGATCTGGTCGGCGTCGAGCAGCTGGTCCCCGGTGACCTGCGGCTCCGCGGCGTCGACGGGGGCGGTGGCGAGCGGGCCGGCGGGGGCCGGGGCATCGTCGCTGGGAACCACCAGGTTCAGGTCGGTGGCCGCCTGGACGCTGTCGGGCTGGTAGGCGAACGCGCCGGAGGCGACCGCGACCACGGTGGCCGCGGCGGCAGCCAGGACGGTGTGCGCCCGCCTGCGCTTCGTGCCCGCGCGACGCACGATCGAGGCCCGGGGGAGCGACGCCCGCTCGGCGGCGCCGGACAGGCCGAGCAGCCGGGCCCGCACGGCCGCGGAGTCCGCGTTCAGGGCGACCGAGAAGTTCGCGGTCGCCTGCTGCAGCTGCCGCTCGGCGGTGTCGCGGGGTACGCCGGTCTCGCGGGCCGCCTCCGTCAGCGGCAGGCCGACCAGCTGGGCCAGCAGCAGCATCCGGCGCTGCGGCAGCGACAGCGCGGCCAGCGCCTCGAGGGTGGCGCCGTCCTGCTCGGACAGGTCACGGTTCCGGCGGAACAGCCGCGCCGTGTGCCGGCGTTGGGCCAGCGCCCACGCGCGCGGACGGACCCACGCGCTGGCATCGGCGACGTCGCCCCCGCGCGGATCCACCTTGCGCCAGTGGTGCCACGCCGCGACGTAGGCGTCGCGCACCGCACCCTGAGCGGCGCGCAGGTCACCCGTGAGCGCGAAGGTCTGCAGCACCAGGTCGCGACGGGTCGACCGGTAGAAGGAGTCGAACCGCTCCTCCCGCGACATTCCGCCTCCGCCTCGCCTGCTCGTCTACTCGTCTGCTTCGTCTGCTCGCCGGTGTGGTCACCGGCACCGCTGCGCGCGGCCAACCAGAAACGGTACGCGACACGCCCGGGGCCACCCAACCGTCCGCGGCGTGATCCGCGTCCAATCGGCGTGGGAGCACCGGCCGTCGGGCCGGCTCGGGGACAATCGGAACGGATGACCGGACTCCTCGCCCCGCCCTCGAGCCGCCGCTCCGCGACCGACCCCGCGGAAGGGGTCGGCGGCTCATGGGCGCTGCTGCGGGCCGGGCTCGCGGGGGTGTACGCCGCGGCGCTGAGCCTGGGTCTGTGCCTGGTGCTCGGGCTGGTCGGCTGGTTCGCCACGGCGGCCGGCTCCTTCGGCGACACCCGGGACGCGCTGCGGGTGGGGGCCGACGCCTGGCTGCTCGCGCTCGGCGGCCGGCTCGACGTCGGAGCCACGACGATCACCGCCGTGCCGTTGGGCTTGAGCCTCGTCTGCGTCCTCGCGGCCTACCGCTGCGGGCGCCGTGCCGGCCCGTCGGTGGGAGCCTCCGGGGCGCTCGGGTCGGCCACTGCCGTCCTGGCCGCCGGACACGCGGTGGTCGCGGTGGTGACCGCGGCGCTGGCCTCGGTCGACGCGGCCGCTCCGCACCTGGTCCGGTCGCTGTTGGGTGGCCTGCTCGTGGGTGCGCTCGCCGGTGGCGCCGGGCTGGCCGTCGGGTCGGGGGCTGCCGGCTCGCTGACCGGCCGGGTCCCGGCCTGGCTGCGGGCGGCAGCGACCGGTGCTGCGGCCACGGTGCTGCTGACGGTGACCGTGTCCGCGCTGGTGGTCACCGCCGCCCTGCTGCTGGACCTGGGATCGGCCGCCAACGTGCTGGCCCGTCTGCACACCGGCCTGGCCGGCGGGCTGCTCTACACCGCCGTCGTCGCCGCGGTCGCCCCGAACGTGGTGCTGCTGGGGTCGGCGTACCTGCTCGGTCCCGGTTTCGCCGTCGGTACCGGCACCGTGGTGTCCACCAGTGCCGTGGCGATCGGCCCGCTGCCCGCCTTCCCGCTCGTGGCGGCCCTGCCCGACGGGGGCGCCACGCCGGGCTGGGCGTCGTGGCTTCCGCTGCTGCCCGCGCTGGTCGGTGTGTGCGGGGGCGCGTTGCTGGTGCGGCGGTACCGTCCCGAGCGGATCGAGGTGGCGGCGCTCGAGGGGCTGGTGGCCGGGCTGCTGGCCGCAGTCGTCCTGGCTGCGCTGGTCGGTCTGGCCGGAGGCGCGGTGGGGCCGGGCCGGATGAGCGAGGTCGGGGCGCCGGTGCTGGACACCTGGTGGGCCGCGGTGCTCGCGCTCGGCCCCGGTTGCCTGGTCGGCGCCGCGGGGGCGGCCGCGCTCGGCCGGTGGCTACCCTGGCGCTCGTGACCGCCGCCGACGAGCCCGCGCGCCCGGACGGACGTGACCCCTTGCGGGTGCTCGTCCTCGTCTCGGGGGCGGGCACGAACCTGCAGGCACTCATCGACGCCTGCGCCGCGCCCGACTTCGGTGCCCGGGTGGTCGCCGTGGGGTCGGACCGCCCCGGCGCGCAGGGCCTGGACCGCGCCCGCGCCGCCGGCATCCCGACCTTCGTGTGCCGGCTTCCCGACCACCCGGACCGCGCGGCGTGGGACCGGGCGCTCACCGACGCCTGCCGCGCCCACGAGCCGGACCTGGTGGTGCTCGCCGGCTTCATGAAGCTCGCCGGCCCGCACTTCCTGGGGGAGTACGCCGGCCGCTGCGTCAACACCCACCCGGCGCTCTCGCCCGCCTTCCCGGGCATGCGCGGGCCCGAGGACGCGCTGGAGTACGGAGTGAAGGTGACCGGCGCGACGCTGTTCGTGGTCGACGCCGGCGTCGACACCGGGCCGATCGTGGACCAGGTCGCCGTCCCCGTCCTCGAGGACGACGACGTGACCTCGTTGCACGAGCGGATCAAGGTGGCCGAGCGCGCCATGCTGGTGGCCAACGTCGGGCGCATCGCCCGGGAGGGGTACTCCGTCCAGGGGCGCCGGGTCCGGTTCGGCGCGGCGCCTGCAAGTCCCTTACAGTAGGGCTCACACGACTGGCGCAGGTGGAGTCCAACCACCAGGGAGTGACGTCGAGCGCATCGAACGCCTGGGTGCCCTCATCGATCAGATGAGGAGTGGCATGTCCGATCAGCACGCGCAGGCAGGACGGGTCCCGATCCGTCGGGCCCTGGTCTCGGTCTACGACAAGACCGGTCTCGAGGAGCTGGCCCAGGGCCTGCACGAGGCCGGCGTGGAGCTGGTCTCCACGGGATCCACCGCGTCCCGGATCGCCGACGCCGGCGTGCCGGTCACCCGCGTCGAGGAGCTGACCGGCTTCCCCGAGTGCCTCGACGGGCGGGTCAAGACGCTGCACCCGCGGGTGCACGCAGGAATCCTCGCCGACAGGCGGTTGGACTCGCACCGCGCGCAGCTCGACGAGCTGGGCATCGCCCCGTTCGACCTGGTGGTCTCCAACCTCTACCCGTTCGCCGAGACGGTCGCCTCCGGCGCCGACGCCGACGCGTGCGTGGAGCAGATCGACATCGGCGGGCCGTCGATGGTGCGCGCGGCCGCGAAGAACCATCCCAGCGTCGCGATCGTCACCTCGCCGCAGCGGTACGCCGACGTGCTGGACGCGGTGGGGGCCGGCGGCTTCACGCTGGAGCAGCGGCGGGCGCTCGCAGCCGAGGCGTTCGTGCACACCGCGACGTACGACGTGCACGTCGCCTCCTGGATGGGCAACGTGCTGGCCGACACCTCCGACGGCACCGGTTTCCCCGCTTGGATGGGGGCCACCTGGGACAAGGCGGCGGTGCTGCGCTACGGCGAGAACCCGCACCAGCGCGCGGCGCTCTACACCAACGGCTTCCAGCCCACCCCGGGGTTGGCCCAGGCCACCCAGCTGCACGGCAAGGAGATGTCCTACAACAACTACGTCGACGCCGACGCGGCGCGGCGGGCCGCCTACGACTTCACCCGGCCGGCGGTGGCGATCATCAAGCACGCCAACCCCTGTGGGATCGCGGTCGGCGACGACGTGGCCCAGGCCCACCGCAAGGCGCACGCGTGCGACTCGCTGTCCGCGTTCGGCGGGGTGATCGCCACGAACGTGCCGGTCAGTGTGGAGATGGCCCGGCAGGTCGCCGAGATCTTCACCGAGGTCGTGGTCGCACCCGGCTACGACGACGGCGCGGTCGAGGTTCTCACCGGCAAGAAGAACATCCGGCTGCTGCAGTGCGCCGCCCCGGAGCCAGGCGGCATCGACCTGCGGCCGATCTCGGGTGGGCTGCTGCTGCAGGAGCGCGATGACGTCCGTGCCACCGTCGAGGCCGGCGGTGACGACCCGGCGCAGTGGCGGCTGGTCGCGGGCGAGCCGCTCGAGGACGACGTACTCGCCGACCTCGGCTTCGCCTGGACCGCGTGCCGGTCGGTGAAGTCCAACGCGATCCTGCTGGCCCGCGACGGCGCGTCGGTCGGCGTGGGCATGGGCCAGGTCAACCGGGTGGACTCCGCCCGGCTGGCCGTGAGCCGAGCGGGGGAGCGGGCCGCCGGGTCCGTGGCCGCCTCGGACGCGTTCTTCCCCTTCCCCGACGGGCTGGAGATCCTGCTCGAGGCCGGGGTGCGCGCCGTCGTGCAGCCCGGCGGCTCGGTGCGCGACGAGGAGGTGATCGCCGCGGCCGAGAAGGCCGGCGTCACCATGTACTTCAGCGGCACCCGACACTTCTTCCACTGATCTTCCACTGACCGAGGTGAGCAACGACGTGACAGCACGAGTACTCGACGGCAAGGCGACCGCGGCCGCGATCAAGGGCGAGCTGACCGAGCGCGTGGCCAAGCTGCACGAGCAGGGCGTGCACCCGGGCCTGGGCACCGTGCTGGTCGGTGACGACCCGGGCAGCCGGTGGTACGTCAACGGCAAGCACCGCGACTGCGCCGAGGTGGGCATCGAGTCGATCCGGGTCGACCTGCCCGCCGACGCGCCGCAGCAGGCGGTGGAGGAGGCGGTGGCCGAGCTGAACGCCGACCCGCGCTGCACCGGCTACATCGTCCAGCTGCCGCTGCCCAGGCACATGGACGAGAACCGGGTGCTCGGCATGATCGACCCGGGCAAGGACGCCGACGGCCTGCACCCGACGAACCTCGGCTGGCTGGTGCTCGGTCGCCCCGCGCCGCTGCCGTGCACGCCCCACGGGATCGTCGAGCTGCTGCGCCGCCACGAGGTCCCGATCGCCGGTGCGGACGTGTGCGTGGTGGGCCGGGGCGTGACCGTCGGCCGCCCGTTGGGGCTGCTGCTGACCCGGCGCAGCGAGAACGCCACCGTGACCCTGTGCCACACCGGGACCCGCGACCTGGCCGCCCACGTGCGGCGCGCCGACATCGTGGTCTCCGCGGCCGGGGTCACCGGCATCATCTCCGCCGACATGGTCCGGTCGGGCGCCGTGGTGCTCGACGTCGGGGTCTCCCGCGACGCCGAGGGCAAGCTGGCCGGGGACGTCGCACCCGACGTGGTCGACGTGGCCGGCTGGGTCTCGCCGAACCCGGGCGGGGTCGGGCCGATGACCCGGGCGATGCTGCTGTCCAACATCGTCTACGCCGCGGAACAGTCGCTACAGTCGCTCGCGTGATCCTGGAGGACGATCCGCGCCGGCGGCCGCAGACGCTCGGGGGACTGGTCTACCTGCTGGTGGTCGGCATGGCCGCGGTCGGCCTCGGTTTCACCGCGACCGGCGCCTGGCGGACCGGGGTGAGCTGGATGGGCGGCGGGCTGCTGCTCGGCGCGGCCGCACGGCTCGCGCTGCCCGAGCGGCGTGCCGGGATGCTTCGGGTACGCCGCCGACTGGTCGACGTGCTCATGCTCGCCCTCGGCGGCGTCCTGCTGCTGATCCTCGCCGCCGCCGTCCCCGACCAGCCAGGCGTCTGACGGCCGGCGGAGGCCCCGGTCGCCCCAGCTGCCCCGGCCGCCCCAGGTGCCCCGGTCGCCCCAGCTGCCCCGGCCGCCACAGTTTCATCAAGGTATGCAGGCGAGCCCGCACTTCCCACGGCGAGCTTGCCGTGGGGTGCGGGGGTTTTCCATGGGGAGTACGCCGATCCGGCCGGGCCGCCGCCGATCGGGCCGGGCCGCCGCCGATCCGGTCGGGCCGCCGCCGATGGGGCCGGGCCGCCGCGGCTGCTCCACCGTCGCGGGTCACGGGTGGCTCGACTTCGCAGCACAGCCAGCCCCGCCGCGAAGCGCCGTACCAGGGGGTCTCGACCGAGGGCTCTCGGGCCGCCCTTCCCATGGCAAACCCGCACTTCCCACGATGAGCTCACCGTGGGAAGTGCGGGTTCGCCTACATACCTTGGGGAAGCGGGGGCGGACGGGGCACCAGAGGCCACCGGGGCCAAAGGGACTCCGAGCACCCGGGAGGCGCCCCTCGCCAACCCCGCCGGCAGCGTCAGATCAGGCCGAGCCCCTTGACCGCGTCACGCTCGTCGGCGAGCTCGGCGGTGCTGGCATCGATCTTCGCCCGGGAGAAGTCGTCGATCTCCAGGCCCTGCACGATCTCCCACGCGCCGTTGCGGGTGGTGACCGGGAACGACGAGATCAGACCCTCGGGCACGCCGTAGGAGCCGTCGGAGGTGACCGCCATCGACACCCAGTCACCCTCCGGGCTGCCGTGCAGCCAGTCGCGGGCGGCGTCGATGGTGGCGGAGGCGGCGGAGGCGGCGGAGGAGGAGCCCCGGGCCTCGATGATCGCGGCGCCGCGCTTGGCGACGGTGGGGATGAAGTCGTTCTCGATCCACCCCTGGTCGTCCACGACCTCGGCGGCGTTCTTGCCGGCGATCTCGGCATGGAAGATGTCGGGGTACTGGGTCGCGGAGTGGTTGCCCCAGATCGTCATCTTCTTGATGTCGCTGACCGAGGCGCCGGTCTTCGCGGCCAGCTGCGAGATCGCCCGGTTGTGGTCGAGCCGGGTCAGCGCGGAGAACCGCTCGCGCGGGATGTCCGGCGCGTTCGTCATCGCGATCAGCGCGTTGGTGTTGGCCGGGTTGCCGGTCACACCGATGCGCACGTCGTCGGCCGCGACCTCGTTGAGCGCCTTGCCCTGGGCGGTGAAGATCGCGCCGTTGGCCTCGAGCAGGTCGCCGCGCTCCATGCCCTTGCTGCGCGGGCGGGCGCCGACGAGCAGGGCCAGGTTGGCGCCGTCGAAGATGACGTTCGGGTCGTCACCGATCTCCACGCCGGCCAGCGTCGGGAAGGCGCAGTCGTCGAGCTCCATCACGACGCCCTCGAGCGCCTTGAGCGCCGGGGTGATCTCCAGCAGCCGCAGCTCGATCGGGGTGTCCGGACCGAGCAGTGCGCCACTGGCCAGACGGAACAGCAGGCTGTAGCCGATCTGCCCGGCGGCACCGGTCACGGCCACCTTCACCGGGGTCCCTGACGGGGATGCGTTCACGACGACTCCTTGTCGATGGTCGGGTCGATGGTCGGGTTGCATCGTGTCGCGACCGGTCGGGTCACGAACGTTCCGACGCTAGCAGCGGTACGCCGCCTCCGGCTGCCCGGGTACGCCGCTTCCGGCCCGCGTCCGGACTCGGCCGCGCGAGGCGGCGCGAGGCGGCGTGAGACGTCGTGAGACGTCGCGAGACGGCGCGAGACGTCGTGAGACCAGGGGCCAGCGTCACTCGAAGGCCGGATGCCGGCTCGACACCTTGCGCGCCGAGACCAGGTGGCCGCCGAGGAACCCGCCGACTCCCGCCGAGCCGGCCCCGGCGAGCGCCAGCAGCGTGCCGCGCCGGTGGTGCTCCTTGCGCCGTGCGCGCCACGACATGACGTAGAGCGACAGGGCGCCGACGTTGACCGCCGCGTGCACCACACCGACGCGCTGCTCCTCCCGGGTGGCGCCGGTCCACTCGGCCAGACCGGTGACCGCGGCGGGCAGGGCGGCCAGGATGCCGAGGCCGATCAGGCGGCGTGCGGCCGGCCGCGACTGCTCCCCGCCGACCAGGTCGAGCACGGAGGCGGCGG
>DASSVD010000058.1:0-3813 GCA_035706365.1 Nocardioidaceae bacterium | reverse complement strand
AGCCTGCAGGAGTACGACGCCGTGGTGCGCCGGCTGCGGACCAGCCTGCTCAGCCAGCCCGACGAGGTCGTCGACCTGATCAGCACGCGGATGTCGACGCTGGCCACCCAGGAGCGGTTCGAGGACGCCGGCTCGTTGCGGGACCGGCTCGCGGCGTACCTGCGCGGCACGGCCCGCTCTCAACGGCTGCGGGCACTCACTCGCTGCCCCGAGGTGGTCGCCGCCCGCCGGGGGGACGACGGGCGCTGGCAGGTGCACGTGGTGCGGCACGGCCGGCTCGCCGCCGCCGGTGTGATCCCGTCCGGCGCGCACGCCGGCCACTGGGTCGAGCAGCTGCGGGCCGGAGCCGACACGGTGCTCGCCGGGCCCGGCCCGACCCCCGCCGCGACCGCCGAGGAGACCGAGAAGGTGTTGCGCTGGCTGGAGTCCGAGGGGATCCGGTTGGTGCGCATCGACGGCGAGTGGACCTGCCCGATCGGCGGAGCCACCCGCCACCTGAAGGTGCACGACGCGGTGGAGGAGTCGCGCACCGCACTCGTTCCCTTCGAGGAGCGCCGTTCCCTGCGACCGGTGCACCAGCCGGTCCGCTAACCTGACCGCCATGATCACCGCCATCGTGTTCGTCAAGGCCGACGTCGCACGCATCCCGGAGGTCGCGGAGAACATCGCGGCGCTCGAAGGGGTCAGCGAGGTCTACTCCGTGACCGGGCAGATCGACCTGATCACCCTGGTCCGGGTGCGCCGCCACGAGGACGTCGCCGCCGTGGTCGCCGACCAGCTCAACAAGGTCCCCGGGGTCACCTCCACGGAGACCCACATCGCATTCCGCGCCTACTCCCAGCACGACCTGGAGTCGGCGTTCTCCCTCGGCCTGGACTAGGCGGAAGTCCGCGCCCCGGCCTGCTTCCGCTACCGCGTCGCGCGCCACCGGATCGGCTTTGTACCTTGTGTTCACTGGCGTCCGGAATGCTGATCACGAAACGGTAACGGTCCCCCCGATGGCCTCCGCGCCCCACGCGGGAGGAGTCAACTCATTGCACTGACAACCGCTTGCGCCAGGACATCTCGGGACCAACAGCGTCAGTGCTGTGGTGCGCACCCCACGCCCGGGCGGCCTGCGCCCTAGGTGGCCCCGCGGGGCCGTCACGGAGGACACGGTGCGCACATCCAGTCTCGGGAAGGTCGGTCGCCTGGGCATCGCCGGCCTGGCCGTCGTCACTGCCGCCGCCGGAGCCGGCCTGCTGGCGCCGGTCTCGGCCGCTCCCCTGCCCGCGTCGCAGGGCGGTGCGCGAGCAGTGACAGCATCGACAGCGGCGGCGCCCGACTCCGCCGTCGACCGGCAACGCGGCCCGAGTGGTTCCGCGCGGCCGCTCCAGCGCGGACACGAGCTGCCGAACCCGCTGGAGGCCAAGCGCCGCGCGCTGCGCGAGCAGGCCATCTCCGCGGTGCTGGAGGGAAAGGCCAGGGCCCGCGACCGCAACGGCAGCTCGGTCGTCCGAGTGGGGCGCACCGCCGACGCCCGCGCCGTCACCCGAAACGGCCGTGCACGCATCGGAGAGCGCGCGCGAACCGCGCCCGACAGCCAGGCGCAGTACGTCGAGCTCGCCCGGGAGACCACCGACCGGATGTTCGTGGTGCTCGTCGAGTTCGGCAACAAGCGCCACCCGAAGTTCCCCGACAAGGACCTCGAGCCGGACATCCCCGGCCCCGCCACCTTCGCCGGCCCGCAGCGCAACCAGATCCCCCGCCCCCACCGCAAGGTCGACAACAGCACCGTGTGGCAGCCGCACTACAACCGCGCCCACTACCGGGAGCTCTACTTCGGCGACACCACCAAGCCGGGTTCCGGCGGTGAGCCGACCGAGTCGGTGAAGACCTACTACGAGCGGCAGTCCTCGGGCCGCTACAGCATCTCGGGCACCGTCACCGACTGGGTGAAGGTCCGCTACAACGAGGCGCGCTACGGCCGCTCCAGCGACAACCCGAAGACCCACGGCAACGACCCCGCCGTCTGCGCGGACGTGGTGTGCCGCAACACCTGGGCGCTGGTCGCCGACGCGGTCAACGCCTGGGTCGCCGAGCAGCGCGCCCGCGGCCTGACCACCGAGCAGATCCGGACGCGGCTGGCCACCTTCGACAAGTGGGACCGCTACGACTTCGACTCCGACGGCGACTTCAACGAGCCGGACGGCTACCTCGACCACTTCCAGGTCGTGCACGCCGGCGGTGACGAGGCCGACGGCGACCCGCAGCAGGGCGAGGACGCGATCTGGTCGCACCGCTGGTACGTGCAGACCACCCCGATCGGCAAGGGCGGCCCCACCGGCAACCCGGCCGGCGGCACCGAGATCGGCAAGACCGGCCTGTGGGTCGGCGACTACACCATCCAGCCCGAGAACGGCGGGATGAGCGTCTTCGCGCACGAGTTCGGCCACGACCTGGGCCTGCCGGACCTCTACGACACCGCCGGCGGTGACAACAGCGTCGAGTGGTGGTCGCTGATGGCGCAGAGCCGGGTCAGCGCCCGCGGCGACCTCGGCCTGGGCACCCGCGCCGCCGACCTGGGCGCCTGGGACAAGCTGATGCTCGGCTGGCTCGACTACGCGCTGGTCGAGGACCCGTCGGCGGGCGCACGGGTCACCCTCGGCCCCCACGAGTTCAACACCAGGAACCCGCAGGCGGCCGTCGTCGTGCTGCCCAAGAAGGACAAGACCACGCAGCTGGTCGCGCCGTACGCCGGCGCTCGGGACTGGTGGAGCGGCGCGGGCGACGATCTGTCCACCACGCTGAGCCGCGAGGTCACCCTCGGCTCCGGTACGTCGACTCTGCGGCTGCGCGCCAACTGGGACATCGAGGACTGCGGCCCCGACCCCTGCGACTACGCCTACGTCGAGGTCAACCCCGGCGACGGCTGGGTGGCCATCCCGGGCTCGATCACCAAGGCCGCCGAGGGCAACGGCATCGACGGAAGCAGCAACGGCTGGAAGGCGGCAACCTTCGACCTGTCCGCCTACGCCGACAGCACGATCGGGCTCCGGCTGCGCTACGCGACCGACGCCGCGGTCGGCGGGCTCGGCTTCTTCGCCGACCAGATCTCGGTCACCTCCGGCGGGCAGACCCTGTTCACCTCCGGTGCCGAGGACGGCGACGAGGGCTGGACGCTCGACGGGTTCCGGGCAGCCGGTACGTCGGTGACCGAGGCGTTCGACAACTACTACATCGCCTCCCACCGCGGCTACGTCTCCTTCGACACCTACCTGCGCAGCGGGCCGTACAACTTCGGCTTCGTCGACAAGCGCCCCAACTTCGTCGAGCACTTCCCCTACCAGGACGGCCTCTTGATCAGCTACTGGGACACCTCGCAGGCCGACAACAACACCAGCGAGCACCCTGGACACGGGTTGATCCTCCCGATCGACGCGCACCCGCGGCCGATCGTGCAGAAGCACGCTCCCGGCAAGAAGAAGGCCTGGTGGCGCGCCCGGGTCGCCGGGTACGACGCTCCGTTCACCCGGCAGCGGGCCGACACCATCACCCTGCACACCGACTCCGAGCCGCAACGGATCACCGGGCGCAAGGCCCGGGCGACCTTCGACGACCGCGGCCGGTACTGGTACCCGCAGACTCCTGACGCCGGGGTCAAGGTGCCGCGGCACGGGGTCCGGATCGAGGTCACCGGGGACCGCGGGTCGACCACGCGCATCGCGGTGTCGCAGCGCTGAGCCGGGGACGGGTGGCCGCCCGGGGCGATCAGCGCAACCCGGGCGGCCCGCCCTGCGTCGTACCGGTATGAGGCGAACCGCCCCCGCTGAT
>DASSVD010000057.1:0-8883 GCA_035706365.1 Nocardioidaceae bacterium | reverse complement strand
GGCATCACCGCGACAGCAGAGCTCGTGCGGCGCTACCCGCGCATCCGGGTGGTGGTGCTCACCGCCCACGCGGACCGGTCGGTGATGCACCGCGCCTCCGACGCCGGGGCCTGCGCGCTACTGCCCAAGGACGGCTCCTTGACCGACATGCTGTCCGCACTGCGCACCTCGCGTCAGGGTGGCTTCATCGTGCACCCCCGGCTGCTCAAGCGCATCGTCAGCCCGGTGGAGCCCGCCACGACCGGCTACGTGCCGCCGCTGACCCGGCGCGAGCACGACGTACTGCAGATGCTGGCCGACGGTTCGGACGCGCGCACGATCGCCCACGAGCTGGGCATTACGCTGCACACCTGCCGCGGCTACATCAAGAACCTGCTGCTCAAGCTCGATGCGCACTCCCAGCTCGAGGCGGTGGCCGTGGCGACACGGAACGGACTGGTCCGTGTCAAGGCTCAGCGCTGAGCTACCCCGGACACGGCGGCAGCCGCGCTGGCTGGAGGCCGGACCCGACCCGAGCGCGCCTCGCGTCGTGCGCCGGGCGGTCCTCCGCTTCACCGCGTGGACCCTGGTGGCGCTGCTCGTGCTGGCACTGGCCACGGTGGTCGCCGCCCAGCGGATCGCGCGCGAGGAGGCGTTGCGCGACGCACGGGTGCGGGCGACGTCGCTGACGCGGGTGGTGTCGGGACTGGTGACCGGTCCGGTGCGTGCCGGCGACAGCGCGGCGCTGACCCGGGTGTCCCGGGCGATGCGGCCCCGGCTGGCGCGAGGCGCGGTGGTGCACGCGAAGTTCTGGGCTCCGGACGGCACGATCTTGTGGGCCGACGAGCCTGAGCTGATCCGTCGGCAGTTCGACCTCGACGAGGAGATCACCGCGCTGTTCGGGACGCGCGGCTCGAAGGCCGAGGTCAGCCATCTCGAGCGGGAGGAGAACGCGCGAGAGCGCGCCGACCAGCAACTGCTCGAGGTCTACGTGGGCTCGTTCGGTGCCGACGGCAAGCCGCTCGTCTTCGAGGCCTACCTGTCCACCTCGGACATGGAGCAGGACCAGCGCGCGATCATCTGGGGGATCCTGCCGCTCGCGCTGGGTGGGCTGCTGCTGTTCGGCGTGGCGGTGCTGCCGATGGCGCTGGCGCTGGCCCGACGCGTCGAGCGGGCCCAGCAGGAGCGCTCGACACTGCTGCGCCACGCACTGCTGGCCTCGGACCTGGAGCGCCGCCGCATCGCGCAGGACCTGCACGACGGGGTGATCCAGGACCTGGCCGGACTGGGCTATGCCATGCCCATCGTCGCCGCGCACCTGTCCTCCGGGCCGGAGGCGACCGATGCGCGCGACGCGGTCCAGCATGTCTCGACCTGCCTGTCCCGCGACGTGGCGGCGCTGCGCTCGATGCTGACCGACATCTATCCTCCCGACCTGGAGGGGGAGGGGTTGCTGGCGGCCGTTGAGGAGCTGGCGCAGCGCGCCGAGGACGCCGGCGTGCACGTGAGCGTCCACGTCTCACCGGACTTCTCTGCCCCTTTGGACGCGGCGCGGCTGGCCTACCGGGTGGTCCGGGAAGGCTTGCGCAACGTGCTCCGGCACGCCCACGCGGACACCGCCGAGGTCCAGCTGGCCCGCCTCACCGACAGCGTGGTGGTGCGGGTGGTCGACGACGGGCGGGGGCTCGGGCCGGATCCCTCGGCGGCGCCCGGGCACCTCGGCCTGCGGCTGCTCGAGGACACCGTCCGCGACCTCGGCGGGCGGCTCGACCTGTCCGCGGGCGCCGCCGGGGGTGCGGTCCTCGAGGCGGTGTTCCCGACCGACCTGACCGTGCGGTGACCGGACTGCCCGTCCGCGCCACCAAGGTTTTCCCAAGTGGAGGCGGTGATCCTCGTGATCACGCACCGGAGAGCCCGGGCCGGCCGGCACTGGAGGCTGACGCACCATGATCCGTGTTCTGCTCGCCGACGACCACGAGGTGATCCGCTTCGGGTTGCGGGTGCTGATCAACGCCACCGAGGACCTCGAGCTGGTCGGCTCCGCTGCCGACGGCCTCGCCGCCGTGGCGATGACGTTGCGCGAGGACCCCGACGTGGTGGTGATGGACCTGTCCATGCCCGTGCTCGACGGGATTGCGGCCACCGCGGAGATCCTGCGGCACCGCCCGGCCACCCGGGTGTTGGTGCTGACCTCCTACGCCAACGACCCGATCGTCCGCGACGCTCTCGAGGCCGGCGCCTCCGGCTACCTGCTCAAGGACGACTCGTCCCACGACGTCATCGAGGGGATCCGTGCGGTGTGCCGCGGGGAGCGCCCGATGGCTGCGTCGGTCGCGCGCGGGCATCCCTGAGCCGCGCCCGACGGGAAGAGCCCCCGGGGACCGGCGTTGCCGGCCCGGGGGCTCTTCTGTGGTCGGCGACCGGACCCCGCTCCGGCGAGCGGGGAGCTGCTCGCTTGGACGGGAGCGAGGCGGACCCCGCTCGCGGTGCGCGGTGACCCGGCCACCGACCACGGTCACAGCCTGGTCCTAGCACCTTGGGGTCACCTTGGGCCCGGCCGTCCTGTACTTCCGGGGTGCGAGGTCCAAGGTTCTTCCAAGTTGAGCCTGCGAACGTTCTCGCGTGGTCGCCGTGGACGGCAGCGGCCAAGGGTGGGGCACACATGCCGCCGAATCGAGGACTTGGGGAAGTTCTGTCATGTCGTTGAGTCGCAGGAACCTGTTGAAGGCCGGGGCGCTGGGGGGCGCCGCCGTCGCGCTGCCGCTGGAGCGGATCGCGCACACCAAGGGCGGTGTGGACCGGATGCGCACCAGCCGGATGCCGAAGCCGTTCTCACTGCCGTTCACGGTGCCGCCGGTCGCGGTGCCCACGCACAACGAGGACGTGAAGTGCCTCGACGGGGTGGGCCGGTCCTACCCGTGCTACGACCTCACCCAGATGTTCTCCGTCGCGGAGATCATGCCCGGCTACAAGACGCCGTTCTTCGGCTACAACGGCATCCTCGCCGGGCCCACCATCGTCGCCCACCACGGGCAGCCGATCGTGGTCAACCAGACGAATGCGCTGCACCTGCCGCCGCCGGCGCCGAACCAGAACGCGAAGGTCCCCTCGCCGTACACGAACAACCCGTTCCAGCGCTGGACCTCGACGCACCTGCACGGGTCCGCGTCGCTGCCGCAGTACGACGGGTACGCCTCCGACATCACCATGCCGGGTCAGCGCAAGCGCTACTTCTACCCGAACTGCCAGGAGGCGCGCACCATCTGGTACCACGACCACGGCGTGCACCACACCGCGCAGAACGCCTACAACGGGCTCGCGGCGATGTACATCCTGCACGACCCCGAGGAGCTGGCGCTGGGCATCCCGCAGGGTCGCTACGACGTCCCGATCGTGCTCCGCGACGCGATGTTCGACTCCAAGGGCGGGCTGGTCTACGAGGACAACAGCGAGTCCGGTGTCTACGGCGACGTGATCCTGATCAACGGGGTGCCCTGGCCGGAGATGCGCGTGGAGCGGCGCAAGTACCGGTTCCGGTTCCTCAACGCGTCGGTGTCGCGGTCCTACCGCTGGCTGCTGCACGACGGACGCGACCCGGTGCCGATGACGATGATCGCGACCGACGCCGGCCTGATGCCGCGCCCGCAGCAGATCACCAGCTTCAAGATCGGCATGGCCGAGCGCTACGAGGTGGTCATCGACTTCGCGGAGTACAGCGACAACACGCTGCTGACCTTCCGCAACCTCTCTCCGGACAACAACATCGACTACGACACGACCGAGTACGGCATGCGGTTCCGCGTGGTCGGCGACGCCACCAGCACGGAGAACAACGACATCCCCGAGGACTGGGAGGTCCGCCGCCCCGCTCCGGAGTGCATGACCTGGAACGAGGCCGACCTGTTGGCCCAGAAGGTCCCCGACCGTCGCTTCGAGTTCATCCGGACCAACGGCCACTGGACGATCAACGGCGAGACCTGGGAGGACGTGGTCAACTCCGGCTACACGCACTGCGCGGCCGAGCCGGCCCAGGACTCCATCGAGATCTGGGAGCTGGCCAACAAGTCCGGCGGCTGGTTCCACCCGGTGCACATCCACCTCGTGGACTTCCAGGTGCTGTCGCGCAACGGCAGCGCCAGCAGGGTCTTCGACTACGAGAAGGGCCCCAAGGACGTCGTCTACGTCGGCGAGAACGAGACCGTGCGGGTGGCCATGCGCTTCGCCGGCCCCGCCGCGGGCGAAGGCTGGCCGACGCCGAAGGGTCGCTACATGATGCACTGCCACAACCTGGTCCACGAGGACCACGACATGATGGTGCAGTTCAGCGTCGGCGACCCCGAGCACGACCCGCTGGTCGACCCGATCGCCGGCGAGAAGCCGGTCTGGCTCTGATGTCGGATGCGCACGTGGGCCAGGCCGTGGCTGCTGGCGGCCGGAGTGCTGGTCGCGCTGGTGCTCGCGCGCGCATTCGTGGTGGAGCCGATGCGGATCCCCAGCTCGAGCATGGCCCCGAGCCTGCGCCCGGGGGAGCACGTGGTGACCGAGAAGGTGACCCGCTGGTGGCGCCCCTGGCAGCACGGGGACGTGATCGCGCTGGACAGTCCCGCCGACGGCGAGCTGCTGGTCAAGCGCGTGGTCGGGTTGCCCGGCGAGCAGGTGGGCATCCGCGACGGCCACCTGGTGGTGGACGGCCACCGGGTCCCGGAGGCCTACACCGACCCGGACGCCATCGACAGCGTGTTCTACGGCCCGGTGCGGGTGCCGGACGGCGCAGTGCTGGTGATGGGCGACGACCGGGCCAACTCGGTGGACTCGCGGGACTTCGGGCCGGTGCTCGAGGGGGACATCGTCGGTCGCGTGGTGGGCGTGCTGTGGCCGCCCTCGCACGCCGGCCCGGTGCGATGAACATCGCCGACAGCCGCCCTGCAGCGCGGCTGACGGCAAGCAACCAGGGAAGTAGGGGAGCTCGATGAACAAGCACTCTCGGCGCGTGGTCGGCGGCCTCGCGGCCGTCATGGTCGGCGGCCTCCTGCTGCTGATCGGGGTCGGCGGCGCCGCGGCGCACTCCGAGCTGATCGGCAGCAGCCCCGGCGACGGGCAGCGCCCGCGGGGCGCGGTGACCGAGGTGGCGTTGACCTTCGAGGAGCCGGTCGACTCGGCGCTGACCCACGTCGTGGTGGTGGGCGAGGGCGGACGCGCGAAGCTCGGCGCGGTCAGCGTGGACCGCACCGTGGTGCGGGTCCCGGTCACTCCGCTCGACGTGGCCGGCGACTACCGGATCTCCTACCGGGTGGTCTCCGCGGACGGACACCCGGTCCAGGGGAGCATCGACTTCACCGTCTCGGCGGCCAGTGCGCGCGCCGCCCGGGCGATGTCGGACAGCGCGGGGCCCGAGACCGCGCCCTCCGGTCAGGAGCCCGGCTCCGGCACGGCACCGGAGGTGACTGCGGGGGCAGCGTCCGGGGATGCCGCTGCCGCACTCGCGAACGCGGCCACCGCCTCGCTGGGGGACCAGGCGGACGCGCCCTGGTGGCGGACGAACCTGCCGCTGCTCGGGTTGATCGTGGCTGCCCTGATGATCGTCGTGGTCTCGCTGGCACGACGGGCACGGGTCGGTCAGGTCGGCGCGTCTCGTGGCTGAGCTGACCGCGACGCGGACGGAGCCGGTCGCGGTGCGGGCGCTGGAGCCACGGTCGGGGAACGGCCGCCGCTGGGCGGGGATGCTCGTCGTCGCCGTGGTCACCGCGCCACTGGTGCTGGTCGCCTCGGGCGGACGGCCCGCTCCGAGCATCGCCGGACTGCCCGACCCGGGTGCACTCACCGGCTGGGGGCTGCCGGCGGCTCGTGCGGTGATGGAGCTGTCCGTGGTGGCGACGTTGGGTGCGTGCCTGCTCGCCGGGTTCCTCGCGCCGACGCGCGGTCACCTGTTGGAGCGGACTGGCCTGCGTGCGCTGCGCGGCGCCGGGCTGACCGCCTGGGTGTGGGCCGCGGGTGCGCTTGCGCTGGCCGTGCTGACCACCTCGGACTCGGTGGGGGTGCCGGTGACGCGGGTGGCCGGGTCGGTGGCGTTCCTGCGGTTCGGGCTGCAGTTGCCGGAAGCCCGGGCGCTGGTGCTGATGAGCCTGGTCGCGCTGCTCCTCGCGCTGAACCTGTCCACGGTGCGCACCCGTCTGGGCGCCGCCGTGGGGGCGGTCGCGAGCGGTGCCGCGACGGTGCCGCTGCTCCAGGCCGGGCACTCGGCCGTGGCCGGCGACCACTACGAGGCCACCCAGGGGCTGCTGGTGCACGTGTTGGCGGCGACCGTGTGGGTCGGTGGCCTGCTGGCGCTGCTCGGTCCAGTGCGCCGGGACCGTGCCGTCCTCGCGACCGCGGTGCGGCGGTTCAGCACGCTGGCGCTGGTCTGCTTCGCAGCGGTCGGCCTGTCCGGGCTGCTCACCGCGTGGACCCGGATCGGGTGGAGCCTGGACGCGTGGCGGTCGGGGTACGGCGCGCTCGTGCTGGTCAAGGTGACGGCGCTGGTGCTGCTCGGCGTGGCCGGACTCGTCCACCGGCGGTACGCCGTACCGCGCGTCGTGGCCGGTGCGCCGTGGGCGTTCGCCCGCCTCGCCACCGTCGAGTTGACGGTGATGGCCGCGACCGTGGCCGTGGCGGTCGTGCTGGGACGCACCTCGCCTCCTGCTGGCGGTGGTCTGGAGGTGGGCAACGCGCACGGCGGCGCCTTCCCGACCGTCGACCGGGAGCTGGACCCACTCGACCTGGGACAGCTGCTGAGCGCTACCCGGCTGGACGCCGTCGTGGTCACGGCGGTGGCGCTCGCGACCGTCGGGTACCTGCTGACCGTGCGCACCCTGCGGCGTCGCGGCGAGACGTGGCCAGTCGGGCGGGTGGTGAGCGCGCTGGCCGGCGCGGCGCTGACCCTCTACGTGCTGTGCGGCGGCCTCGGGGCCTACTCCGCGGCGATGCTGAGCATGCAGGTCACCCAGCTGCTGGCGATGCTGGTGACCGTCCCGGCCCTGGTCGTGCTGGCCCAGCCGGTCCGGCTCGTGCGCGCGGTGCTGCGCGTACCGGACGACTGCGGTGGCCGGGTGCAGCGGGTCTTCTGCGATCCGGTGAACGCGATGCTGCTGGTGACCGCCCTGCTGGTCGGGGTCTACGCCACCCCGTTGCTGGACGCGTCCCTGCGCACGCCCTGGGTGCATCTGCTGGTCAACGGCGCGGCTCTCGTGGTGGGGGTGCTGGTGCTCGGTCCGGTACTGGGCAGCGACTGGCTGCCGCGGGTTCCCGCGGTGCGCGAGCGCGCGCTGGTGCTGGCCGCGTCGGGTGCCCTCCTGGTGCTGCTGGCCGGCGTGGCCTGGCGCGCCGAGAGCGGCTACGGCTCGGAGTACTTCGAGGACCTGAACCTGTGGTGGGGCGATCCTGCGGCGGACCTCCCGCGCGCAGCCCTGGTCGCGGTGGCCTACGGATTGCCACTGCTCGGCGCCGCCCTCCTGCTCGCCCGCAATCCGATGCCACGGGCGGGCACGGAGGAGCGCCACTGAACCGGAGCGGCGGTGCCCCAGCTCCCCGGGTGCACCGCCGCTCCATCGGCTCGGGCCGTTGCGTTCGTCACGTTCGGCACCGCAGGTCGACGCACGCCGCGCCGGACGTGACACGCGATGGTCGACGTGGGCGTCGAACAGGCTCCGGCGTCCGGCTCAGCCGGCCGTCGACGGCACGGGGGAGGCCAGCGGGAACGACTGGTCCTCGAACATGATCCGCCGTGCGGCGGCCCGGCCGGGCGCGGTGCGCAGCAGGGCGAAGCCCGCCTCGGTCAGCAGCGGCGAGCGCACCCGAGCCGTCGCGCGCCGCAGCGCGACCCGGCCGCGGAACCGGCGCCGCAGGGCAGCGCCGTCGTAGTGCGCCAGGACGTCGCGCCGGTCCTGGGTGAGCGCCGCGTGGAGCAGGTCGGCGGCATGCGCGGACAGGCGCAGGCACGGGTCGAGCCCCCCGGCGGTCAGCGGGGACACCGCACCGGCCGCGTCGCCGACCAGCAGCCCGTCGGGGCAGGCGATCCGGCGCAGCAGGCCGCCGACGGGGATCGGCCCACCGCGCAGCTCGGGGTCGGCGTCCGGCAGTGGCGGGAGCCCGGGGGCAGACCGTGCCAGCTCGCGCACCGCCTGGCGCAGGCCGTCGCGAAACTCGGAGGGATAGCCGGCGGTGCCGACGTGCACGTGCCGGCCGTCGTCGACCACCCAGGCCAGGTAGCCGGGGGCGCGCCGCGGGTCGAGCACGCAGTGGAAGGCCGGGGTGGTCGCTCCAGCGGACCGGGTCGCCGGGTCGAGGGAGTGCACCTCCTCGGCGCCGACGAGCAGGTGCTCGTTGCGGTCCAGGTCCAGCGACCGGGCCACCGGCGAACGCGCTCCGTCGGCGCCGACCAGGAACCGTGCCCGCACCCGGATCCGGCTGCCGTGCGGCCCCACGAGCAGGTACCCGGTGTCGCGGCCGGCGAAGCGGTGACCGAGCACGAGCCGGACCCCGGCGTGCTCGGCGCGCCGCGCCATGGCGGCGTAGAGGCCGGGCATGTCGGCGACCCGGTACTCGTCGCGGTCGCTGGTCAGGGCGACCGGTCGGCGCAGGCTCGGCGGGTAGAGCAGCACGTGCCGGATCGGCGGTCCCAGGCAGTCGTCGGGGAGCGCGAAGTCGTCGAGGGTCCGGCGCACGAAGATGCCGGTCGTGCGCACCGAGGCGGTCAGGTCGGTGCGACGGTCCACCAGGGTGACCTCGTGTCCGTGCCGGGCGAGCAGGGTGGCGGTGTGCAGCCCGGCGAGACCGGCGCCGATCACCAGGACATCGGTGGCCACCGTGGCGGGGCGCTCAGGAGACATTGCGGTCATCGGCGTACGACGCCTCCGTCCGGGTCCCACC
>DASSVD010000056.1:0-31617 GCA_035706365.1 Nocardioidaceae bacterium | reverse complement strand
GGGCGTGCAGCACCTGCAGCCGGGCCAGGCCGAGCCCACCGTCCTCCTGGTCGACGAACGCGTGCCGCAGCACCAGGCCGACCGCCTCGGTCATCACGCCCCGGCCCCGGGCAGCGGGGTGGGTCCAGTAGCCGACCTCGGCGTCCTCCCCGGGCTTGAGGTCGTGCAGCGCGACCGAGGCCAGCAGCTGGTCGCTGCGGGGGTCCGCGACCGCCCAGCTGAGTCCGCGTCCGGTGGCATGCGCCTCCCGGCGCATCTCCAGGTAGTCCAGCGCGCTGTGCAGCGTGTAGGGATCCGGCAGCGACAGCCAGCGCCGGGTCTCCGGGTTGGTGCAGGCCTGCCGGATCCGCTCGGCGTCCTCATCGCGGTGCGCGCGCAGCACCACCCGCTCGCCGCGCAGCGTGGGTACGTCGTACCACGGGCTGCGGGGGGCACGGTCCTCGCCGGCGAGCAGGGTGCCCACCCAGGCGTCGAGCAGCTCGCCGCGCTGCGGCAGGAACGACCGGATCGTGCCGTCGAAGGAGAAGCCCAGCCGCCAGGCGAGCTTCCGCGAGGCCCAGTTGCCCTTGTTCGCCCGCCACACCACGGTGCGCACCTTCTGCGTGTCGAAGCCCCAGGCGAGCAGCAGCCGCAGCGCGCGCTCCATCACACCGCGCCCGCGACACCAGGGGTGTGAGCCGTAGGCGATCTCGGCGCGCCCGGCGGATTCGGGCCGCAGCGAGATGGTTCCGGCGTACCGCACCGGTGCAGCGCCGTCGTCTGCGGCGGTGCTCGGGTCGACCGCGTCCACGGCGAACGCCCAGTCCCGGTCCTCGCGCCAGCCGGCCGGGATGATGGAGCCGACGAACTCCTCCGCGTCGGCCATCGAGTACGGGACCGGCACCGTCGTCCACTGCTGGGAGAGCGGGTCCTGGCACTGCTCGAACGAGCCTGGTGCGTCGCCGGGAGTATGTGCGCGCAGCGTGACCACGCCGTCGGTCAGGGTCGGAACTTCCTCGGGGAACCTCACGTGTCCCACCCTCGTGCAGTGGGGGAGGGCGGGGCAAACCCTTATCGTGGTGCCATGGATGAGAGTCACAGACCATGAGCGGCACGCTCGCGAACGTCGGGCTGGTCGTGGTCTTCGTGCTCATCGGCGGGGTGTTCGCCGCCGCTGAGATCTCCCTCGTCTCGCTGCGGGACAGCCAGGCCCGCGCGCTCGCCGGGCGCGGCAAGCGCGGGCGCACCGTCGCCGAGTTGAACGAGGACCCGAACCGCTTCCTCGCCGCGGTCCAGGTCGGCGTCACCCTGGCCGGCTTCCTGTCCGCAGCGTTCGGTGGCGCCACCCTGTCCGGCGACCTGGCTCCGGTGCTCGTGGACTGGGGCCTCCCCGAGAGCGTGGCCGTGCCTGCCGCCCTGGTGCTGGTCACCATCGCCATCTCCTACCTGTCGCTGGTGCTGGGCGAGCTCGCGCCCAAGCGCCTGGCGCTGCAGCGCGCGGAGGGCTTCGCGCTGGCGCTCGGGCCGATGATCGACCGGATCTCCAAGGTCTCCCGCCCGGTCATCTGGCTGCTGTCGGTCTCCACGGACGCGGTGGTCCGGCTTCTCGGCGGCGACCCGAAGGCCCAGCGCGAGCAGATGAGCGACGAGGAGCTGCGCGAGCTGGTCAACGCTCACGAGACGCTCGGCGAGGAGGAGCGTCGCATCGTCGAGGACGTCTTCGAGGCCGGTGACCGGCAGATCCGCGAGGTGATGATCCCGCGCACCGAGGTGGAGTTCCTCGACGCGCAGACGCCGGTGTTCAAGGCCGCCCGCGCCGCCCTCGCCCAGCCGCACTCGCGCTACCCGGTGATCCGCGGCTCTGCAGACGACGTGATCGGCTTCGTGCACGTGCGCGACCTGCTCGACCCCGAGATGGCCAGCCGCTCCGTACGGGTCGGCGAGCTGGCCCGGGCGACGCTCACCCTGCCGTGGACGCGGCAGATCCTCGCCGCGCTGGCCGACATGCGCCGGGAGGGCACCCACCTGGCGATCGTCGCCGACGAGTACGGCGGGACCGCGGGCATCGTCACCATGGAGGACCTGGTCGAGGAGCTGGTCGGCGACATCCGCGACGAGTACGACGTGGACGAGGCCGAGACCACCCGGCACCGCGGCGGCGACGTCGAGGTCGACGGTCTGATGAACCTCGACGACTTCGAGGACGAGACCGGGCTCGAGCTGCCCGAGGGGCCCTACGAGACGGTCGGCGGCTACATCGTGGCCCGGCTCGGCCGGCTCCCCGAGGCCGGGGACAGCGCCGTTCACGAGGGGCACCGCCTCACGGTGCGCGAGGTCGAGGGGCGGCGGGCCTCCCGGGTCCTGGTCAGCCCGCTGCCCGAGGGGGCACCGGCCGACGGAGTACCCGTCGATGACGCGAGCCCGCACGAGCAGGAGCCGGCCGGCGGGGGCCGCGAGACGCCGGTGGGTGGCTGAGGCACTGGCGCCCGGAACTGGTTTCGAGGCAACGGCCGCCGCCTGAGACAATGCCGGCATGTCCGACGCCGCCCCCAGCTCAACGTCCTCCGCTCCCAAGACCCGCCCGCGGGTGCTCTCGGGCATCCAGCCGACGGGTGACTCGTTCCACTTCGGCAACTACCTGGGCGCGTTGCGGCAGTGGGTGGATCTGCAGGAGCAGTTCGAGCCCTTCTTCTTCATCGCGGACATGCACGCGATCACCGTGGAGCACGACCCGAAGCGGCTGCGGGAGCGCACCTTGCGCGCCGCGGCCCAGCTGATCGCGATGGGGATCGACCCGGCGCGGTCGGCCATCTTCGTCCAGTCCCAGATTCCCGCCCACGCGCAGCTGTGCTGGGTCCTGCAGTGCCTGACCGGGTTCGGCGAGGCGCGCCGGATGACGCAGTTCAAGGACAAGTCCGCCAAGGGCGGGGAGGGCTCCGCCAGCGTCGGGCTCTTCACCTACCCGGTCCTGCAGGCCGCCGACGTCCTGCTCTACCGCCCGCAGTACGTCCCCGTCGGCGAGGACCAGCGCCAGCACCTCGAGCTGACCCGGGACCTGGCCGGCCGGTTCAACCACCGGTTCAAGAAGACCTTCCGGCTGCCGGAGCCGTACATCCTCAAGGAGACCGCGAAGATCACCGACCTGCAGGACCCGACGGCGAAGATGTCGAAGTCGGCGTCCTCCCCGGGCGGGATCATCGAGCTGCTCGACGACCCGAAGGTGTCGGCGAAGAAGATCCGCTCCGCGGTCACCGACTCCGACACCGTGGTCCGCTTCGACCCGGAGAACAAGCCCGGCGTCTCCAACCTGCTCACCATCTACACCGCGCTCACGGGACGGCCGGTCCCCGAGCTGGAGAAGGAGTACGACGGGCGCGGCTACGGCGACCTGAAGAAGGACCTGGCCGAGGTCGTGGTCGAGTTCGTCACGCCGTTCCGGGATCGCACGCTCGAGCTGCTGCAGGACCGCGCCGAGCTGGACCGCGTCCTGGCGCACGGAGCCGAGCGAGCCAGCGCCGTCGCCGAGCGCACCCTGGCCGACGTCTACGAGCGGGTCGGCTTCGTGCCCGCTGCTCGGTAGGGTGCCCCGGTGACGACGATCGGCGTGGCCATCGCGGTCCCGGACCCCTGGGGCACCGCCCTGCAGGAGTACCGCACCGCACTGGGGGACGTGTCGGCCGAGCAGATCCCGACCCACATCACCTTGATGCCGCCGGTCGAGGTGCAGGCGGGCGGGCTGCCCGCGGTGGAGGAGCACCTGCTGCAGGCCAGCGCCCAGAACAACGCGTTCACCGTGCACCTGCGCGGCACCGGGACGTTCCGGCCGGTCTCGCCGGTGGTGTTCGTGGTCGTGGTCGAGGGGATCTCCCAGTGCGAGCAGCTCGCGTTCTCCGTACGCCGGGGGCCGCTCTTCTGCGAGCTGCAGTTCCCCTACCACCCGCACGTGACGGTGGCTCACCACCTCTCCGACCAGTACCTGGACAAGGCCTTCCACGAGCTGGCCGACTTCGACTGCACGTTCGAGGTGGACCACTTCTCCCTCTACGAGCACGATCCCGCGACCGGGTGGCGGCCCACCCGGGACTTCCCGCTCACCGCCCGCGCCGAGGACTGAGGGCGCGGGTAAACCGCCAGGGTCCGGGTAGGAGTCCGGCATGGCATCGCTCAAGCAACGCCTGACGGCGCGGGTGGACCGGGCCCGCCGCCGCTGGCCGGCGTTCGACCACGTGGTGCGCACCGTGCAGCACTACGGCGAGGTCGAGGGCAACTCCCAGGCCGGTGCGGTCACCTACTTCGGGTTCTTGTCGTTCTTCCCGATCCTGGCGCTCGGGTTCTTCGTCGTCGGCTACGTCAGCAAGGTCTACCCGCAGGCGCAGGACCAGCTGGTGAAGGCGCTCGACGAGGTGCTGCCCGGGGTGGTCGGCAACGGTGCGGGCGAGATCCCGATCAGCGACTTCGAGAGCTACGCCGGCGCGGTTGGGATCGTCGGTGTGGTCGGCCTGCTCTACTCCGGCCTCGGCTGGCTGTCGGGGATGCGCAACGCCTTCGAGGTGATGTTCCGGCTACCGAAGCGGGAGCAGCCCGGGTTCGTCGTCGGTAAGGCGCGGGACCTGGCCACCCTGGCCACGATCGGTATCACGCTCATCGTCAGCGTGGCGCTGTCCGGCGCGGTGGCCGGAGCGTCGCGCCAGATCCTGACCTGGGTGGGGCTCGACCCGGACAGCCTGCTGCCCAACGCCTTGCTCTGGGTGATCGCGCACGCCCTCGCGATCGCGGCGACCACCGGGCTGCTGCTGGCGATGTACCGCCTGCTCGCCGACCCGCACCTGCCGCGGCGGGCGCTGGTCGAGGGGGCACTGCTCGGTGCCGTCGGCTTCGAGATCCTCAAGTCCGTGGCGAACTTCCTGATCGCGCTGACCCAGCAGCAGCCGGCGTTCCAGGCCTTCGGTGTCGCGTTGATCCTCCTGGTGTGGATCAACTACTTCTCGCGGCTGGTGATGTACAGCGCGGCGTACGCCCACACCTCGCCGCTGGTCGGTCCGTACCACGGTCGCACCGCGGGGCTCACCCCCGTGACCGCACCGCCGGAGCAGCGTCCGTCAGGCCGGCCGGGCCCGATGGCCGCGCCGGCGGCCTCGCCGTTCGCGGCCGTCTCGCCGGACCTGCCCGGCGCGGGCACCCCGCTTCCGGCCGAGCCGCAGACCCGACGCCGGTGGGGCAGGGCGCTCGCGGCGGTGGGTGCGGCCGCCGGTGCGCTGGCCGCCGGAGCCGCGGTGGTACGCCGGCAGCGTGGGGACTGAACCGGGTCGCTGCGCCGGCTGGCACAATCGGCCGGGTGAGGTTCCAACGCAAGCACGCCGTCCTGTTCTGGGCCATCGCCGCCTGGAACGTCGTCACCTACGCCAACTTCGCCAAGAACCTGGCCGGCACGGCCGCGTCGGGTGAGGACCGGCCGACCGGCTACTACGTCGCGCACATCGTGCTGATCGTGGTCAATGTCGGGATCGCCGCAGCACTCGCGGAGCTGGGACGCCGGGTGTGGCGCGGTGCGGCCGCGACCGATGGCCGGGCGTCCGCGCAGCCCGTGGACCGGTGAGCGCCCCCGCGGGTCCGGATCCCGCGGACGTCGCCTCGGCGGCGGCGCGCCTGGGGGAGAAGGTGCGACACACGCCCACGCTGGTGCTGCACGGAGACGAGCTCGACGTCCCGGCACGCGTGGTGCTCAAGCTCGAGCTGCTGCAGCACACCGGGTCGTTCAAGGCGCGCGGCGCGCTCAACTCCGTGCTGTGCCTGGACGGCACCGCGGACGCGGTGACGGCCGCTTCCGGTGGCAACCACGGCGCGGCGGTGGCCTGGGCGGCGCGGCGGACCGGGCTGCAGGCCGACGTGTTCGTGCCGGCCAGCTCCACGCCGGCGAAGCTGGAGCGGGTCCGCGACTACGGCGCGCGGCTGCACCTGGTCGACGGCGCGGTGGGCGACGCCCTGGAGGAGTGTGCCGCGTTCAGCGAGCGGCACGGCGTCCCGCTCGTGCACCCCTACGACACCGTGGAGACGGTCAGTGGCGCCGGGACCGTCGGCCTGGAGATCGCCGAGCAGGTCGCCGACGCCGACCAGGTGCTGGTCGGCTGCGGGGGAGGCGGCTTGTACGCCGGCCTGTCCGCGGCGCTCGAGCCACGGGTGCCGGTCCAGCCGGTGGAGCCGGAGCTGTGCCCGCACCTGAGCCTTGCGGTGGCGGCCGGCCACCCGGTGGCGCATCAGCCTGCCGGCAGCGCCGCCGACTCGCTCGGGCCGGCGCGGATCGGGCGGCTGGGCTACGAGGCCGCCACGCAGCACGGACGGACCTCGGTGCTGGTCACCGAGGAGGAGATCACCCACGCGCGCCGGTTCCTGTGGGAGCGGGTGCGCGTGCTGGCCGAGCCGGGCGCCAGCGTGGCGCTGGCCGGCCTGCTCAGCGGGCGGGTGGCGGTGCGGCCGGGCTCGACCGTGGTCGTGGTGGTCAGCGGGGCGAACAACCCCACCCTGCCCTGACAGCCGGGCGCCGGTCGGCCGGTCTGCTCGACCGACCGAACGGCGCCATTGCAGATTCAGCGCCGGAAGATCAGCGCCCGCTTGACCTCCTGGATCGCCTTGGTCACCTCGATGCCGCGCGGGCACGCCTCGGTGCAGTTGAAGGTGGTCCGGCAGCGCCAGACGCCCTCCTTGTCGTTGAGGATCTCCAGCCGCTGGTCGGTGCCGTCGTCCCGGCTGTCGAAGATGAACCGGTGCGCGCCGACGATCGCCTGCGGGCCGAAGTACTGGCCGTCGGTCCAGTACACCGGGCAGGACGTGGTGCACGCCGCGCACAGGATGCACTTCGTGGTGTCGTCGAAGCGCTGCCGGTCCTCGGGGGACTGCAGCCGCTCGCGGGTCGGCGCGTTGCCCTCGGCCACCAGGAACGGCATCACCGAACGGTAGGCGTCGAAGAACGGCTCCATGTCCACCACGAGGTCCTTGAGCACCGGCAGGCCCTTGATCGGCTCGACGGTGACCGGCTGCTCGGGGTTGACGTCCTTGAGCAGCGTCTTGCAGGCCAGCCGGTTGCGGCCGTTGATCCGCATCGCGTCGGAGCCGCAGACGCCGTGGGCGCAGGACCGGCGGAACGTCAGCGTGCCGTCGAGATCCCACTTGATCTTGTGCAGGGCGTCCAGGACGCGGTCGGTGGGCTCCGCGGTGACCTGGTAGCTCTCCCAGGTCGACTCCTCGGAGACCTCCGGGTTGTAGCGGAGGATCTTGATCGTGACGTCCATCAGTACTTACGCTCCATCGGCTTGTAACGCGTCTCGACCACCGGCTTGTAGTCCAGCCGGATCTGCACGCCGCCCTCGGCGTCGACCTCGCGGTAGGCCATCGTGTGACGCATGAAGTTCACGTCGTCGCGGTTGGGGTAGTCCTCGCGGAAGTGCCCACCGCGCGACTCGTTGCGCGCCAGCCCGGACACGACCAGCACCTCGGCGAGGTCGAGCAGGAAGCCCAGCTCGATCGCCTCGAGCAGGTCGGTGTTGAACCGCTTGCCCTTGTCCTGGACCGACACGTTGGCGTAGCGCGCCTTCAGCGACTCGATGTCGGACAGTGCCTGCTTCAGCGACCCTTCGTCGCGGTAGACCTGCGCGTTGACGTCCATCGTCGCCTGCAGCTCGCTGCGGATCGCGGCGACCCGCTCCGACCCGCCGGCGTCGCGCATCTGCTCGATCATCGCGACCACGGTCGCCTCGGGGTCCGCGGGGAGCTCCTCGTGGTCGGTGGACAGCGCGTACTCGGCGGCGTAGATGCCGGCGCGGCGGCCGAACACGTTGATGTCGAGCAGCGAGTTGGTGCCCAGACGGTTCGCCCCGTGCACCGACACGCAGGCCACCTCGCCGGCGGCGTACAGCCCGGGAACCACGGTGTGGTTGTCCGCAAGCGCCTCGCCCTTGATGTTGGTCGGCACGCCGCCCATCGCGTAGTGCGCGGTGGGGAAGACCGGGATCATCTCGGTGTAGGGCTCGACGCCGAGGTAGGTGCGGGCGAACTCGGTGATGTCGGGAAGCTTCGCGTCGATCTGCTCGCGCGGCAGGTGGGTCAGGTCGAGGTAGACGTAGGCCTTGTCCGGCCCGGCGCCGCGGCCCTCGCGGACCTCGTTGGACATCGCCCGGGCGACCACGTCGCGCGAGGCCAGGTCCTTCATCACCGGCGCGTAGCGCTCCATGAAGCGCTCGTTCTCGCTGTTGCGCAGCACGCCACCCTCGCCGCGGGCCGCCTCCGAGAGCAGCACGCCCAGCCCGGCCAGGCCGGTCGGGTGGAACTGGAAGAACTCCATGTCCTCCAGCGGCAGGCCCTTGCGCCACACGATGCCCATCCCGTCGCCGGTGAGCGTGTGCGCGTTGGAGGTGGTGCGGAACACCTTGCCGAAGCCGCCGGTGGCGAAGACCACCGACTTGGCGCGGAAGACGTGGATCTCGCCGGTGGCCAGCTCGTAGGCGACCACGCCGGCGATGCGCACCCCGCCGGGGGTGTCGTGGGTGAGCAGGTCCAGCACGTAGAACTCGTTGTAGAACTCCACGTTGTGCTTGATGCACTGCTGGTAGAGCGTCTGCAGGATCATGTGACCGGTGCGGTCCGCGGCGAAGCAGGAGCGGCGTACCGCGGCCTCGCCGTGGTTGCGGGTGTGTCCGCCGAACCGGCGCTGGTCGATCTTGCTGGCGTCGGTGCGGTTGAACGGCAGCCCCATCTTCTCCAGGTCGAGGACGGCGTCGATCGCCTCCTTGGCCATCACCTCCGCGGCGTCCTGGTCGACCAGGTAGTCGCCGCCCTTGACGGTGTCGAAGGTGTGCCACTCCCAGTTGTCCTCCTCGACGTTGGCGAGGGCGGCGCACATGCCGCCCTGCGCCGCGCCGGTGTGGGAGCGGGTCGGGTAGAGCTTGGTCAGGACCGCCGTGCGCGTGCGCTGCCCGGACTCGAGCGCGGCACGCATGCCAGCGCCGCCGGCACCGACGATCACGACGTCGTAGGTGTGGTGCTGAACCATGGTTGCTATCGCCTTACCTGTTCGTGCAGACGTCGAGGGTGGAGGAGGGGTCGGCGCACGGGTCGAACGTGAAGATCACCAGCGTGCCCAGCACCAGGGTCAGGAAGGTGGCCAGGTAGAGCAGCGTCTTCAGCGAGAACCGGGTGCCGGTCCGCACGGTGTAGTCGTTGATGATCGTGCGCAGCCCGTTGGTGCCGTGCAGCATCGCCAGCCAGAGCATGGCCAGGTCCCAGACCTGCCAGAACGGGTTGGCCCACTTGCCGGCGACGAACGCGAAGTCGATCGCGTGGATGCCCTCGCCGAGCATCAGGTTCACGAACAGGTGCCCGAAGACGAGGATCACCAGCAGCAGGCCGGAGCCGCGCATGAACAGCCACGAGTTGAGCTCGAAGTTGGAGCTGCGGCGGGCCCGGGACGGGGACCGCGGGGCGGCGAGGTCGGGCTTGCCGGGCGGGGTGGTGGTGGGAGTCGACATCTGCCTCAGCCTCCGAAGACGTTCGCCAGGTGCCGGATCACGAACGGCACGAACAGCACCACGAACACGACACCGACGCCCCAGGCCATCTGCCGCTGGTAGCGCGGCCCCTGGGACCAGAAGTCGACCAGGACGACGCGGATGCCGTTGAGCGCGTGGAACAGCACGGCCGCGACCAGGCCCACCTCGAGCAGGCCGACGACCGGGTTCTTGTAGGTCTCGACGGCCGCGTTGTAGGTCTCGGGGGAGACCCGCACCATCGCGGTGTCGATCACGTGGGCGAACAGGAAGAAGAAGATCAGCACGCCGGTGATCCGGTGCGCGACCCAGGTCCACATTCCTTCGCGGCCACGGTAGAGAGTTCCCGCAGGGGAGCTGGCCAAGGGAATTCCTCCGAAACTCGAGCTCGGTTGGACAACCCACTCACTGTATCGGCGACCGATGTGACGCCCACACCGCGCTCCTGTGAGTTCAATTACCGCATACTCGCCTTGGCTAATCCCGTGCCCGGTCGTTCCCCCGGTCGCCCGGCTCGTGCGCCATCTCACCCGTCGCCCCCGGTGCGCAGCCGAGCCTGCGCGCCGTACGCTTCCGGGCATGAGCGAGGGCACCAGCGCCAGCGCGCCCGAGGGCGCCACCACCGAGTCCGGACTTCCCTTCGCCGCGGTCTACGGCCCCGAGGCGCTGGACGGCTTCGACCCCGCTGCCGCCCTGGGGAACCCCGGCGAGTACCCGTTCACCCGGGGCGTCTACCCGACGATGTACACCGGGCGCCCGTGGACGATGCGGCAGTACGCCGGGTTCGGCACGGCCAAGGAGTCCAACCAGCGCTACCGCCAGCTGGTGGCGCACGGCACCGGCGGCCTGTCCGTCGCGTTCGACCTGCCCACCCAGATGGGGCACGACTCCGACGCGCCGCTGGCGCACGGCGAGGTCGGCAAGGTCGGCGTCGCGATCGACTCGATCGACGACATGCGGGTGCTCTTCGACGAGATCCCGCTGGACAAGGTGTCCACGTCGATGACGATCAACGCCCCCGCGGCCCTGCTGCTGCTGATGTACCAGCTCGTGGCCGAGGAGCAAGGCGTGTCCGGCGACCAGATCACCGGGACGATCCAGAACGACGTGCTCAAGGAGTACATCGCCCGCGGCACCTACATCTTCCCGCCGCGGCAGTCCCTGCGCCTGATCACCGACATCTTCGCCTACTGCCGCACCGAGGTGCCGCGGTGGAACACCATCTCCATCTCCGGCTACCACATGGCCGAGGCCGGTGCCACGCCCGCGCAGGAGATCGCGTTCACGCTCGCCAACGGCATCGAGTACGTCCGTGCGGCGGTCGCCGCGGGCATGGACGTCGACGACTTCGCCGCCCGGCTGTCCTTCTTCTTCGTCTCCCGCACCAGCCTGCTCGAGGAGGTCGCCAAGTTCCGGGCGGCCCGCCGGATCTGGGCCCGGGTGATGCGCGAGGAGTTCGGTGCGAAGAAGGACAAGTCGCTGATGCTGCGCTTCCACACCCAGACCGCGGGCGTGCAGCTGACCGCGCAGCAGCCGGAGGTGAACCTGGTCCGGGTGGCCGTCCAGGCGCTCGCCGCGGTGCTCGGCGGCACCCAGTCGCTGCACACCAACTCCTACGACGAGGCGCTCGCCCTGCCCTCGGAGAAGGCCGCCCGGCTCGCGCTGCGCACCCAGCAGGTGCTCGCCTACGAGACCGACGTGACCAAGACCGTCGACCCGTTCGCCGGCTCCTACGCGGTCGAGTCGTTGACCGACGAGCTGGAGGAGGCCGCGGTCGCGCTGATGGACCGCGTCGAGGAGCTCGGCGGGGCGGTCAAGGCGATCGAGCAGGGCTTCCAGAAGAACGAGATCGAGAAGGCGGCCTACCGCATCGCGCAGGAGATCGACAACGGCGAGCGAGTCGTGGTCGGGCTCAACCGCTACCAGAACGACGAGGAGGAGCCCTACGAGGCGCTCCGCGTCGACCCGGCGATCGAGGCCCAGCAGGCCGAGCGGCTCGCGCGACTGCGCGGGGACCGGGACGACGACGCCGTACGCCGGCACCTGGACGCGCTGCGGGAGGCCGCCGCCGGCGAGACCAACGTGCTGCACCCGATGAAGGAGGCGCTGCGGGCGCGCGCCACCGTCGGCGAGGTCTGCAACGCGCTGCGTGACGTGTGGGGGGTCTACTCCCCGCCCGACGCGTTCTGACTCGCGGCACGGGCACGGGCACGGGCACGGGCGCGGGCACGGGCGCGGGGCCGGGTCGCCCCACGAGTAGCCTTGCCTGACGTGCCCTCCGAACCGTCGCCCGCCGCCCGCGGCCCGCTCGTCGAGGAGCTCGTCGCCGGTCACGTGGACGAGCTCGTCGAGCTGCGCCGCGACCTGCACGCCCACCCCGAGCTCGCGTGGCAGGAGGAGCGCACCACCAAGCTGGTCGCCGCACGCCTCGAGGAGGGCGGGCTGCGCGTGCAGCAGCTGCCGCGCAGCGGCCTGGTGGCCGAGGTCGGCCAGGGGCAGCCGCTGGTGGCGTTGCGCGCGGACCTCGACGGTCTTCCCGTCGATGACGAGACCGGCGACCCGTGGGCCAGCACCGTCCCGGGCGTCGCGCACGCCTGCGGTCACGACGTGCACACCGCCGCACTCCTGGGTGCGGGGCTGGCGCTGGCCGCCCTGCACCGCGAGGGACGCCTGCCGGGCCGGGTCCGGCTGCTCTTCCAGCCCGCCGAGGAGATCATGCCGGGGGGCGCGCTGGAGGTGCTGGCCTCCGGCGCGCTCGAGGACGTGCGCCAGGTCTTCTCGTTGCACTGCGACCCCGCGATCGACGTCGGGCGCGTCGGGCTGCGCGAGGGGCCGCTGACCGGCGCGGCCGACGCGCTGACCGTCCGGCTGACCGGGGGAGGGGGACACACGTCGCGGCCGCACCTCACCCAGGACCTGACCTACGCGCTGGGCAAGCTGGTCACCGAGCTGCCCGCCGCGCTGTCGCGCCGTCTCGACCCTCGTGCGGGCGCCAGCCTGGTCTGGGGGATGGTGCGCTCCGGCGCCGCGAAGAACGTGATCCCGTCCAGCGGCGAGGCCGCCGGGACGGTGCGGATGCTCGACGCGGTGGCCTGGCACGACGCGGAAGGGCTGGTCCGCGAGCTGATCGGCCAGATCGTGGCTCCCTACGGCGTCGGTGCGGAGATCACCTACGTGCGCGGCGTCCCGCCGGTGGTCAACGACCCGGGGGCCACCGCGACTCTGACCCGGGCCGTGGAGGGCGTGCTGGGCGCGCCGGGCCACGTGCCCACCCCGCAGAGCCTGGGCGGGGAGGACTTCGCGTGGTACCTCGAGTCGGTGCCCGGCGCGATGGGGCGGCTCGGCACGCGCTCGCCCGGAGGCCCGACGTACGACCTGCACCAAGGCGACCTGCGCGTCGACGAGGGCGCGGTCGCGGTGGGCGCGACGGTGCTGGCCGCGGTGGCGCTCGAGTCGATCGCGGCGCTAGGGCCGTCCGAGCCGACGACGCCGGAGTAGCCGCGAGGGCGCCGGCCAACGAGTCGGTAACAACTTGTCGCGATCGGAGCGTTCTGCAACCCCGTCTCGCATCCCGGTACTAGGGTGACCTCGGTCCGGGGCAGGCCCCGGCCGTTCCGACCCGAGTGGGGCGCGCTCGCGCCCGCTCCTCACACACCTGAAACAGGAGGCGCCGTGAAGAAGACGGCACGAGTGGCGGCCCTGGTCGGCGTCGCTGCACTGACCTTGGCCGGTTGCGGCGATCGGGGGGACAGCAACACCGATGCCGGAAGCGCGGCCTCGGAGAGCCCGTCGGCGTCGGCGTCCCAGTCCCCGGCGCAGAGCAACCCCGACTTCAAGGCCTGCATGGTCTCCGACTCGGGCGGTTTCGACGACAAGTCGTTCAACCAGACCTCCCACGACGGTCTGGTGCAGGCCAAGGAGGACCTCGGCATCAAGACCGCCGAGATCGAGTCCCAGTCGGACTCCGACTACGCCGACAACATCAAGGCACTGGTCCAGCAGGACTGCGACATCATCACCACGGTCGGCTTCCTGCTCGGCGACGCGACCGCGGCGTCGGCGAAGAAGAACCCCGACACCGACTACGCGATCGTCGACTTCGCCTACGAGAAGGCCCCGGAGAACGTCAAGGGCCTGACCTTCAACACCGCGACCCCGTCCTTCATGGCCGGCTACCTCGCGGCCGGCATGTCCAAGACCGGCATCGTGGGCACCTTCGGTGGCCTCCCGATCCCGACCGTCACCATCTTCATGGACGGCTTCTGGGAGGGCGTGCAGTACTACAACCAGGAGAACGGCGCCGACGTGAAGGTGGTCGGCTGGGACGAGAAGACCCAGAAGGGCTCCTTCACCGAGGACTTCGAGGACAAGACCAAGGGTCAGGCCATCGGCGAGAACATGATCCAGCAGGGCGCCGACGTGCTGTTCCCGGTCGCCGGTCCCGCGGGCCTCGGTGGTCTGCAGGCGGCCCAGGACTCCAACGGCCAGGTCAAGGCGATCTGGGTGGACACCGACGGTTGCGTCAGCGCCGCGGAGTACTGCGACGTGCTGCTCTCCTCGGTGATGAAGCGGATGGACGTCGCGGTCGAGGACGCGATCAAGGCCTCGCTCAACGACGAGTTCTCCAGTGAGCCCTACGTGGGGACCCTGGAGAACGGTGGCGTGGCGCTCGCGCCGTACCACAACATGGACTCCGAGATCCCGCAGGAGCTCAAGGACCAGATCGAGCAGGTCAAGGAGAAGATCGTCAGCGGCGAGATCGAGATCACCTCGCCCGCCGCGCCGAAGTAGACCGAACCGCTCGTCAGTCGGGGAGGGGGCCACACGCCCCCTCCCCGTCTGGGCGTCTAGGGTCGCTCCAGCCCAGCTCTCGCCATACTCAGTCCGAGGGGACACCGTGGGAGGACCAGCCACATGAAGCTCGAGATCCGGGGCCTCACCAAGCGGTTCGGCTCGTTCGTGGCCAACGACGACATCAGCCTGACCATCGAGCCCGGTCAGATCCACTGCCTGCTCGGGGAGAACGGCGCCGGCAAGTCGACGCTGATGAACATGCTCTACGGCCTGCTGGAGCCCTCGGCCGGAGAGGTGCTGCTCGACGGGGAGCCGGTCTCGTTCGCCAGCCCGGGCGACGCGATCGCCGCCGGCATCGGAATGGTGCACCAGCACTTCATGCTGATCCCGGTCTTCACCGTCGCCGAGAACGTGATGCTCGGTCGCGAGCAGACCCGGACCCTCGGCGTGCTCGACCGCGACAGGGCCGCCCAGGTGGTGCGGGACCTCTCGCGGGAGTACCGCCTGGCCGTCGACCCGGACTCGCTCGTGGAGAGCCTTCCGGTCGGCGTGCAGCAGCGGGTCGAGATCATCAAGGCGCTGGCCAACCACGCCAAGGTGCTGATCCTCGACGAGCCGACCGCGGTGCTCACCCCGCAGGAGATCGACGAGCTGATGGAGATCATGCGCTCGCTGAAGCAGCAGGGCACCTCCATCGTCTTCATCACCCACAAACTGCGCGAGGTCAAGGCCATCGGTGACACGATCACCGTGATCCGTCGAGGCAAGGTGGTCGGGAGTGCGTCCCCGGACACGTCCGAGGAAGACCTCGCGGAGATGATGGTCGGCCGCGAGGTGAAGCTCACCGTCGACAAGGAGGCCGCTACGGCGGGATCCCCGGTCCTCGAGGTGCAGAACATGACCGTCATCGACGGCCGGGGGCAGACCGTGGTCAAGGACGTCTCGTTCGAGGCGCGCGCCGGTGAGGTGCTCGGCATCGCGGGCGTGCAGGGCAACGGCCAGACCGAGCTGATCAAGTCGCTGATGGGCCTGGTGCGCCCGTCGGCGGGCCGGATCCTGCTCGAGGGGCAGGACATCTCCCGCTGGGGCCCGCGGGACAGTCTCGGGGCGGGCATCGGCTACATCCCCGAGGACCGCTCGCACGACGGGTACGTCGGGGCGTTCTCGGTCCGGGAGAACCTGGTCCTGGACCTGTACAAGCACGACGACTACTCGCGCGGGCCGGCGCTGCGCCTGGACGCCATCGCCGGCAACGCCCGGGACCGGATCGCGGAGTTCGACATCCGCACCGAGGACATGGACACACCGGTCAGCGCCCTGTCCGGAGGCAACCAGCAGAAGGTGGTCGTCGCGCGCGAGCTGTCCCGGCCGTTGAAGGTGCTGATCGCCTCCCAGCCGACCCGCGGTGTCGACGTCGGCTCCATCGAGTTCATCCACAAGCGGATCATCGAGGAGCGCGACCGGGGCACCGCGGTGGTCATCGTGTCCACCGAGCTGGACGAGATCTACGGCCTCGCCGACCGGATCGCGGTGATGTATGACGGGCGGATCGTCGGCACGGTGTCCCCGGACACGCCGCGCGAGACGGTCGGCCTGATGATGGCAGGCGCCTCCTCTCCCGAGGAGCCGACGCCCGCGAGTGTGGGAGGCGAGCGTGACTGACAAGCCCGAGCCGGACGCCGCCGAGCCGGACGCCGAGACGCACGCCCGCGCCGAGAGTGTGGGTCAGGGTGCCGACCTGAGGTCGCCGGTCACCTGGCTGCCCACGGTCAAGGTGACCGCGGCCGCCATCCTGCTGGCGCTCGTCGTCGGCGCGCTCCTGATCGTGGTCAGCGACCGCGAGGTGATCGAGGCGGCCGGCTACTTCTTCGACTACCCGTGGGACTTCTTCAAGTTCGCCGGGGAGGCGATCTGGGAGAGCTACCGGGCGCTGGTCCTGGGAGCCGTCGGCTCCGGAGCCGCGCTGAGCCAGACCCTCGAGCGCGCCGCCCCGCTGATCTGCGCCGGCCTCGGCGTGAGCCTCGCCTTCCGCGCCGGGATGTTCAACATCGGCGCCCAGGGGCAGCTGATCATCGGCGCCGTCTGCGCCGGGTTCGTCGGGTTCACCTTCGACCTCCCGATCGGCCTCCACCTGCTGCTGGCGCTGGTCGCCGGCGTCGCCGGGGGTGCGCTGTGGGGCGCGATCGCCGGCTACCTCAAGGCGCAGACCGGCGCCCACGAGGTGATCACCACGATCATGCTCAACTACGTGGCGTCCTCGACGCTGCTCTACCTGCTCACCAAGGACGCCTTCCAGCGGCCCGGCAGCGACAACCCGCGCAGCCTGCCGGTCGACGACAGCGCCACGTTCCCCATGCTGTTCGGCTTCCACAGCGGCGTGCTGGTCGCGATCGCGGTGGCGGTCGTGGCCTGGTGGCTGCTGGAGCGGACCACGCTGGGCTTCGAGATGCGGGCGGTCGGCGCGAACGCCGACGCCGCCCGCACCGCGGGGATGAGCGTGCGCAAGGTCTACACGCTCACCATGCTGATCGCCGGCGGCCTGGCCGGCCTCGCCGCCGTGCAGCAGATCCTGGGGCACCACGACTCGCTGACCGCGAACGTCGCGGGCTCGTTGGGCTTCGACGCGATCACCGTGGCGCTGCTGGGCAGGGCCACCCCGCTCGGCACCGTCCTGGCGGGCCTGCTGTTCGGTGCGCTGGCCTCCGGCGGGATCCAGATGCAGGCCAGCGAGGCGGCCACGCCGGTCGAGCTGACGCAGGTGCTGCAGGCGCTGATCGTGCTGTTCGTCGCGGCGCCGGCCCTGGTGCGCGGCGTACTGCGGATGAAGGAGAGCGGTGGCGGAGCCACCGTGATGGCGAAGGGATGGGGCTCGTGACCGCGATCACCGCCGAGGCGGCGCAGGACCTCCCGCGGGTCCGCGACCGCGCCGACGTCGTCCGCCAGGTCAAGCTGGTGGTGGTGATGGCCGTGGTCACCGCGCTGCTGGTCTTCTTCGCCCTCACGGTGGACAACAGCCATGTGCAGTTCGTCCTCGGCGAGCGGGTCACCGTCGACTCGCCGCCCAAGGAGCTGCCGGCGCACCCGGTGCTGTGGGTCAGCGCCGTCGTCGCGGCGGTCGGAACCGTGCTCGCCGCGGCGAACCGGATCCCCCGGGACTGGCGCGGCGTGGTGGTCTACCTCCTGGTGGGGCTGGCCTTCTACGCCGGCTTCATCGTCTGGGCCTACTCCGACCAGTCCGGCAGCTTCCAGTCCTCGATCGCCAACCCGCTGCCCGGCACCATCCGGATCGCCACCCCGCTGGTGCTCGGTGCCCTCGCCGGCTGCATGTGCGAGCGCGCCGGGGTGATCAACATCGCGATCGAGGGGCAGTTCCTGATGGGCGCCTTCTTCGCGTCGGTGGCGGCCAGCCTGGCGTTCAACGCCTACATGGGGCTGGTCGGGGCGATCCTCGCCGGCGTCGGCATGGCCGCCCTGCTGGCCGTCTTCGCGTTGCGCTACCTGGTCAACCAGGTGGTGCTCGGCGTGGTGCTGATCGCGCTGGCCACCGGGCTCACCAGCTTCCTGCTCAGCCAGATCCCCGGAGACCCGGCGATCAAGCAGTACTTCAACGAGCCGCCGCGGCTGGACACCATCGCCATCCCCGGGCTCAGCCAGATCCCGGTCGTCGGGGAGGCGCTGTTCAACCAGACCGCACTGGTCTACCTGATGTACGTCTCGGTCGTGGTGGTCGCGTTCGTGCTGTTCCAGACCAAGTGGGGGCTGCGCGTCCGCTCGGTCGGTGAGCACCCCAAGGCCGCCGACACCGTGGGCATCAAGGTGAACCGGGTGCGCTGGCAGGCGGTGCTGTTCGGCGGTGTCTTCGCCGGCCTGGGCGGCGCCTACTACACCGTCGGCTCCACCGGCGCCTTCGACCGCGAGGTCTCCGCGGGCAACGGCTTCATCGCCCTGGCCGCGGTGATCATGGGGCGCTGGCACCCGCTGGGCGCCACGGCCGCCGCGGTGTTCTTCGGCTTCATGTGGAACCTGCAGAGTCAGCTGAGCTTCGTGGACAAGATCCCCAGCCAGCTGCTCGGGATGACCCCGTACCTCGCGACCATCATCGCCGTGGCCGGCTTCGTCGGCCGGGTCCGCCCGCCCGCCGCCGACGGCGAGCCCTACGTGAAGAGCTGAGGGACTGCGATGACCGGTTCCGTGTCCGCCCCCGAGACGCCCGAGCAGCTCGAGGCGTTGTGGGACGACCTGCTGCGCGTGGCGCGCGAGATCGCCACGCACGCCTACACGCCGTACTCCGGCTACCCGGTGGGCGCGGCCGCGCGGGTCGACGACGGGCGCGTGGTCAGCGGCTGCAACGTCGAGAACGCGGCGTACGGCGCCACGCTCTGCGCGGAGTGCGGCCTGGTGTCCTCCCTGCACGCCACGGGCGGCGGTCGGCTGACCCACGCACTGTGCGTCAACGGCTCCGGCGAGGTGATCATGCCGTGCGGTCGCTGCCGGCAGCTGCTGTCCGAGCACGCCGCCCCCGACATGCTGATGCTCACCGTGCGCGGCGTGCGACCGATGACCGAGGTGCTCCCGGACGCGTTCGGCCCCGCCGACCTCGCCTGACCCGGGGCGGCCACCGCCGCCCACGACCGATTGGAGATCCGTGCCGCAGACGCACGACGCCGTCGAGGTGATCACCACCAAGCGCGACCGGCGCGCGCTGTCGGACAGCCAGATCGACTGGGTGATCGACGCCTACACCCGCGGTGTCGTCGCCGACGAGCAGATGTCCGCGCTGGCCATGGCCATCCTGCTCAACGGGATGGACCGTCGCGAGGTGGCCCGCTGGACCGCGGCGATGATCGCGTCCGGCGAGCGGATGGACTTCTCCTCGCTGAGCCGCACCACCGTCGACAAGCACTCGACCGGTGGGGTGGGGGACAAGATCACCCTGCCCCTGGCGCCCCTGGTGGCTGCGTGCGGGGTGGCGGTGCCGCAGCTGTCCGGACGCGGCCTCGGGCACACCGGCGGCACCCTGGACAAGCTCGAGTCCGTCCCCGGCTGGCGGGCGGACCTGAGCAACGAGGAGATGCTCGGCCAGCTCGAGGAGGTCGGCGCGGTCATCTGCGCCGCGGGCCCCGGGCTCGCACCGGCCGACAAGCTGCTCTACGCCCTGCGTGACGTCACCGGGACCGTGGAGTCGATCCCGCTGATCGCCAGCTCGATCATGAGCAAGAAGATCGCCGAGGGCACCGGGGCGCTCGTGCTCGACGTGAAGGTGGGGTCCGGCGCGTTCATGAAGGAAGCCGGCTCCGCCCGCGAGCTCGCCGAGACCATGGTCGCGCTCGGCACGGACGCCGGCGTGCGCACGGTCGCGCTGCTCACCGACATGTCGACGCCGCTGGGACTCACCGCGGGCAACGCGATCGAGGTGCGCGAGTCCGTCGAGGTGCTCGCCGGGGGTGGTCCCGCCGACGTGGTGGAGCTGACCGTGGCGCTGGCCCGGGAGATGTTGGCCGCCGCGGGGGTCACCGACGAGGACCCGGCCCGGCGGCTCGCCGACGGCTCAGCGATGGACGTATGGCGGCGGATGATCGCCGCCCAGGGTGGGGACCCCGACGCGGCGCTGCCCACCGCCCGCGAGCACGACGTCGTCGTCGTGCCGCACACCGGCGTGCTGACCCGGCTGGACGCGCACGCGGTGGGGATGGCGGCCTGGCGTCTGGGGGCCGGCCGCGCACGCAAGGAGGACCCGGTGCAGGCCGGCGCGGGCGTCGAGCTGCACGCCAAACCGGGAGACCGGGTCACCGCGGGCGAGCCGCTGCTCACGCTGCACACCGACGACGCGGAGCGGTTCGCCCGGGCACGGGCGGCGCTCGAGGACGCCGTCGAGGTGGCGCCCGGCGAGGACGCGGCGTACGCCCCGACGCCGTTGGTGCTGGAACGGGTGGCCGCGGACTGACGGCACACGTCCGGGATGCGAAGATGGCGGCATGCCTGAACTGATTCCCGCACCCACCCGCGTCCCGGTCCCGGGCGGCAAGATCATCGACGAGTTCGTCGGCCGGGTGAACACCGGCACCGACGCGGTCTCGGTGGCCCACATGGTCGCCCCGGCGAACTGGGAGGAGCCCGCGCAGACCCCGGCGTTCGACGAGATCACCGTCGTGCTGCGGGGCACCGTGCTGGTCGACGTCGACCCCGCCGACGGCGCCGGCGACGCCCAGCGGATCGAGGTCCCCGCGGGCCAGGCGCTGATGACGCGCGCCGGCGAGCGGATCCGCTACTCCACCGGCACTGAGGAGACCGAGTACGTCGCGGTGTGCCTGCCGGCGTTCTCGCCCGAGACGGTGAACCGCGACGAGGAGCCTGCGTGACGCCGGAGGACATCCAGCGCCTGCCCAAGGTGCTCCTGCACGACCACCTGGACGGCGGCCTGCGGCCGCAGACGGTGATCGACCTGGTGCCGCCCGGCCACGAGCTGCCGACGGCCGACGCCGAGGCGCTGGGCCGCTGGTTCGAGGAGTCGGCGAGCTCCGGCTCGCTGGAGCGCTACCTGGAGACCTTCGACCACACGGTCGCGGCGATGCAGACCGGTGAGGCGCTGCGGCGGGTCGCCCGCGAGTGTGTCGAGGACCTCGTCGCCGACGGAGTGGTGTACGCCGAGGTGCGCTACGCCCCCGAGCAGCACCTCGCCGGCGGGCTCACCCTCGACGAGGTGGTCGACGCGGTGCGCGAGGGCTTCGCCGAGGGGGAGCAGCAGGCCGCCGCGAACGGCCGACCGATCGTGGTGCGCCAGCTGCTGACCGCGATGCGGCACCAGGCACGCAGCCAGGAGATCGCCGAGCTCACCGTGCGCAACCGCGACGCGGGCGTGGTCGGCTTCGACATCGCCGGCGCCGAGGCAGGTCACCCGCCGACCCGGCACCTGGACGCGTTCGAGTACCTCCAGCGGGAGAACGCCCACTTCACCATCCACGCCGGGGAGGCGTTCGGCCTGCCCTCGATCTGGCAGGCGATCCAGTGGTGCGGCGCGGACCGGCTCGGCCACGGGGTCCGCATCATCGACGACATCACGGTCGGCAACGACGGGACGCCGCGGCTGGGCCGGCTGGCCTCCTACGTCCGCGACAAGCGGATCCCGCTGGAGATGTGCCCGACCTCCAACATCCAGACCGGCGCCGCGCCCTCGATCGGCGAGCACCCGATCGGTCTGCTGACCCGGCTGCGGTTCCGGGTGACGGTCAACACCGACAACCGGCTGATGAGCGGCACCTCGATGACCCGCGAGATGAGCCGGCTGGTGGAGGCCTTCGGCTACGGCTCCGAGGACCTGCGCTGGTTCACCATCAACGCGATGAAGTCGGCGTTCCTGCCCTTCGACCAGCGGCTCGAGCTGATCAACGACACCATCAAGCCGGCGTACGCCGCGCTCGCCGGCTGAGCGCGACCCGCGCGGTCAGCCGGCCGAAGGCCTGCTCCGGACGCAGCGGCACGCACCCGTGGGCGACGGCGCGGGCGACCACGCGGGGCTCCTCGCGCATCAGGATCAGTCCTCGGCGGATCAGTACCAGCGGCGGCTTGCGTCGCTCCCGCAGGTCGCGGGACAGCCGGCGCCAGAACGTGACCAGCCGGTGGTGGCGCACGCAGACGGCGTCGGCCAGGAGGTCCCGCTCGCGGCAGGCGGCGACCACCTCGTGGGCGAAGATCCCCTCGGCGACGAAGTGGGTCGCCCCGGCCAGGTGGAGCCGCCGGTGCCCGACGCGGCCGTCGTGGGCGATGTCGTAGACCGGAACGTCGGCCACCCCGTGCCGGCACAGCGCCGCGATCGCTTCCAGGGCGTCGTCGCGCAGCCACGAGGCGGGGTCGTCCCAGTCCACGACGCTGCGGTCGTGGCCCAGGTCGAGCCGGGGCAGCGTCGGGTCGGAGCCGTCCTTGTAGAAGTCGTCCAGGTTCAGCACGGGCAGTCGCAGCCGCCGCGACAATCGGGACTTGCCCGACCCGGAGGGCCCGGCGAGCACGATCACCCGGGCCGCGCCGTCGGCGTCCGGCTCGGTCTCGGTGGCGGGGTCGGGCACCGGCTCACACGCCGATCGGGTGCCAGACCGTCTTGGTCTCCAGGAAGGCGGTGAGCCGCTCCAGGCCGGGGTCGGCGGACCAGTCGGGCTCCGCGTCGGGCGCCCGCACCACGCGCTTGAGGTTCTCCGCGGCGGCGACCTCCAGGGCGGTGGCGTCCACCGCGGCGTCGGCCGCTCCGGCGGCGCCGACCAGGTCCAGGGCGTTGACGTCCATGTGACCGGCCAGCGTCGGCGCGGTGTCCGACAGCGGCCCGGTCAGCACGTTGACCACGCCGCCGGGAACGTCGGAGGTGGCCAGCACCTCCGAGAACGTGATCGCCGGCAGCGGCCGGGTCGCCGAGGAGGTGACCACGCAGGTGTTGCCGGTGACGATCACCGGGGCGACCACGCTGACCAGGCCGAGCAGCGAGGACTCCTGCGGAGCGACCACGGCGACCACGCCGGTCGGCTCCGGGGTGGAGAGGTTGAAGTACGGCGCGGCGACCGGGTTGGCGCCACCGAGGACCTGCGCGACCTTGTCGGCCCAGCCGGCGTACCAGACCAGCCGGTCGACCGCCTGGTCCACGACCGTCTCGGCCTGCCGGGCGCCGAGCCCCTCGCTGCGACGCACCTCGTCGACGAACTGGGCGCGACGGCCCTCGAGCACCTCCGCGATCCGGTAGACGACCTGCCCGCGGTTGTAGGGGGTGCGTCCGGACCAGCCCGGGAACGCCTTGCGGGCGGCGGTGACGGCGTCGCGGGCGTCCTTGCGGGAGGCCTTGGCGGCGTTGGCGAGGAAGCGCCCGCGGGCGTCCTCGACCACGTAGCTGCGGCCGGACTCCGAGCGGGGGAACGCTCCGCCGATGTAGAGCTTGTAGGTCTTGCGCACGTCGAGCCGGCCGGCCGAGGTGCCGCGGTCACTGGGCGGGGTCATCGGATGTAGGCCTCCAGACCGTGGCGGCCGCCCTCGCGGCCGTAACCGGACTCCTTGTAGCCGCCGAAGGGGCTGGTCGGGTCGAACTTGTTGAACGTGTTGGCCCACACCACGCCGGCGCGCAGCTGGTCGGCCATCCACAGGATGCGGGAGCCCTTGTCGGTCCACACGCCCGCGGACAGCCCGAACGGGGTGTTGTTCGCCTTCTCGACCGCCTCGGCGGGGGTGCGGAAGGTGAGCACGGACAGCACCGGACCGAAGATCTCCTCGCGGGCGATGCGGTGGGCCTGGGTGACGCCGGTGAAGATCGTCGGCGGGAACCAGAAGCCGGTGCTGGGCAGGTCGCAGGCGGGGGACCAGCGCTCACCGGCGTTGCCGGCCACCTCGGCCTCGCCGACCTCGGAGAGCTCGCGGATCCTGTCGAGCTGCTCGCGGGAGTTGATCGCGCCGATGTCGGTGTTCTTGTCCAGCGGGTCACCGACCCGCAGCGTGCCCATCCGTCGCTTGAGCCGGGTGAGCACGTCGTCGAGGACCGACTCCTGCACGAGCAGCCGGGAGCCGGCGCAGCAGACGTGGCCCTGGTTGAAGAAGATCCCGTTGACGATGCCCTCGACGGCCTGGTCCAGCGGCGCGTCGTCGAAGACGATGTTGGCCGCCTTGCCGCCCAGCTCCAGGGTCACCTTCTTGTTCGTGCCGGCCACCGACTTGGCGATCTGGCGGCCCACGTCGGTGGAGCCGGTGAACGCCACCTTGTCGACGTCGTCGTGCCCGACCAGGGCGCGGCCGGTCTCTCCGGCGCCGGTGATGATGTTGACCACGCCCGGCGGCAGGTCGGCCTGCTGGCAGATCTCGGCGAAGAGCAGAGCGGTCAGCGGTGTGGTCTCGGCCGGCTTGAGCACCACCGTGTTGCCGCAGGCCAGGGCCGGGGCGATCTTCCACGCCAGCATCATCAGCGGGAAGTTCCACGGGATCACCTGGGCCGCCACGCCGAGCGGCTGCGGGGTCTGGCCGGCGGGGGCCAGGCCGGCGTGCTCCAGCTTGTCGGCCCAGCCGGCGTAGTAGAAGAACCACGCGGCGACGAGGGGTACGTCGACGTCGCGGGACTCCTTGATCGGCTTGCCGTTGTCCAGGGACTCGAGCACCGCGAGCTCGCGGGCACGCTCCTGCACGATCCGCGCGATCCGGTAGAGGTACTTGCTGCGCTCGCGTCCCGACATCCGCGACCACACGCGGGTGTAGGCGCGTCGGGCGGCCTTGACCGCGACGTCGACGTCCTCGGCCGTGGCCTCCGCGACCTCGGCGAGGACCTCCTCGCTGGCCGGGCTGATCGTCTTGAACGAGCGGCCCCCGACCGGGTCGGTGAACTCGCCGTTGACGAACAGGCCGTAAGAGCTCTTGAGGTCGACCACCGCGCGCGACTCCGGTGCCGGGGCGTACTCGAACCCCCGGCCGGTCGAGACCCCCCGGCCGGTCGAGCTTGTCGAGACCTCTGTGTCCTTCGCGTTCTCCGCCATGCTGATCAGTCCAGGGTGAAGTAGTCGGGGCCGGAGTAGCGGCCGGTCTTCATCTTCGTGCGCTGCATCAGCAGGTCGTTGAGCAGGCTGGAAGCGCCGAAGCGGAACCAGTCGGGGCTCAGCCAGTCGGGGCCGGCGACCTCGTTGACCGTGACCAGGTACTTGATCGCGTCCTTGCTGGTGCGGATCCCGCCCGCCGGCTTCACCCCGACCATCCGGCCGGTGCTGTCCCGGAAGTCGCGGACGGCCTCGAGCATCACCAGGGTCACCGGCAGCGTCGCGGCCGGCTGCACCTTGCCGGTGGAGGTCTTGATGAAGTCGGCGCCGGCCATCATCGCCAGCCAGGAGGCGCGGCGTACGTTGTCGTAGGTGGCCAGCTCGCCGGTCTCGAAGATCACCTTCAGGTGCGCGTCCTCGCCGTCGGGCCGGGCGCACGCCTCGCGCACGGCGACGATCTCCTCGAAGACCTGCTGGTAGCGGCCGGTCAGGAACGCGCCCCGGTCGATCACCATGTCGATCTCGTCCGCGCCCGCGTCCACGGCGTCGCGGGTGTCGGCCAGCCGAACGTCCAGCGCGGCGCGGCCCGAGGGGAACGCGGTGGCCACCGAGGCCACCTTGACCCCGCTGTCGCCGAGCGCCTCGCGCGCGGTGGCGACCAGGTCGGGGTAGACGCACACGGCCGCGACCTGCGGGCAGCTGCCGTCGGCCGGGTCGGGGCGCATCGCCTTGGCGCACAGGGCGCGCACCTTGCCGGGAGTGTCCTGCCCTTCCAGGGTGGTCAGGTCGACCATCCGGACGGCGAGGTCGAGGGCGAACTCCTTGGCGGTGGTCTTGATCGAGCGGGTGCTCAAGGAGGCCGCTCGGGCCTCGGCACCGACCTGGTCCACCCCCGGCAGCCCGTGCAGGAAACGGCGAAGGGAAGCGTCGGACGAGGTCGCCTCGGAGAGGGCCGTCGGGCTCGACGCTGAGCTCACGGCGGTAGTCACCCGCACAGCATAGGTCCGGGCGCGGGGTTCGCGGCAATCGCACCGGGCGGGCACAATCAGGCTCATGGTCCAGCCCCCCAGCAGCGTGTCCGCCGGCGCCCCGCATGCGCGCGAGCGCGCGATCGAGCGGTTCAAGCCGACCAGCGGGGCCGTCCTCGGCTGGGCGGGCATCGGGTTCGCTGCGCTGATCCTGGGCTACGTCGTGGTCCGGGTGCACACGATCACCGGGCTGCGCGTCGGCCTCGGCATGCTGCTGGCGATCGTGGTGGTGTGGAGCACGCAGCTGCGTTCGCGTGCGGCGGCGTTCCCCAGCCACCTGCTGCTGCGCAACGCGGCGCACGACGTGCGGGTGCCGTGGACCGCGATCGACGAGGTGACCGTGCGGCAGACCCTCAACGTGTGGGTGGGGGAGCGCCGGTTCGTGTGCGTGGGGATCGGCCGGTCGGTGCGCTCGATCGTCAAGGAGACCCGGCGCAAGCGCGGGAGCGGCCTGCTCGGGCCCAGCCGGTGGCGCGAGTTCGCCGAGCGCGCCGAGCGCGCCGCGCCCGACCAGACGGCGATGCACTACGAGACCTGGGTGGTGACCCGGATCGAGGAGCTCGCCGAGCAGGCGCGGGCCGAGGCGTCGCGCAGCGGGGCGGCGCCGTCGGGGTCGCCGCGGCGTACCCTCGCCTGGCCCGAGCTCGCCGCGATGGCGGTCCTCGGCGCCGCGCTCCTGGTCAGCTTCTGGCTCTGACCTTCACAGACCGGCGGCCCGGGCCACGTCCGCGCGGATCGCGTCCAGCCGTCCGCTGGCGGCGATCCGGGCCGCGTCGACCGGGTCGGTCGCGTCGCCGGCGCCGGGCTCGACGGGGACGACCACCTCGAGGTAGCACTTCAGCTTCGGCTCGGTGCCTGAGGGGCGCACCACCACCCGGGCCTGCTCGGCCAGCCGGAAGTGCAGCCCCTCGGTCGGCGGGAGGCCGTTCGCGCCGAGGGCCAGGTCGTCGACTCCCTGCACCGGGAGGCCGCCGAGCGCGGACGGCGGGGCGGTACGCAGCCGGTGCATCGCCTCGGCGATCACCGCGAGGTCCTCGACGCGCACGGACAGCTGGTCGGTGGCGTGCAGGCCGTGCTCGCGGGCCAGGTCGTCGAGACGGTCGGTCAGCGTGCGCCCCTGTGCCCGGAGCTCCGCGGCCAGCTCGGCTACCCGCAGCAGCGCGGAGATGCCGTCCTTGTCGCGCACCAGCGCTGGCGCGACGCAGTAGCCGAGCGCTTCCTCGTAGCCGAACGCCAGTCCCTCGACGCGGCCCAGCCACTTGAACCCGGTCAGCGTCTCGACGTACGGCTGGCCGTGCGCGGCGGCGAGCTTGGCCAGCAGCGTCGAGGAGACGATCGTGGTGGCGTAGGTGCCGGTCACCCCCTGGCGCAGGAGGTGGTCGGCGAGCAGGGCGCCCACCTCGTCCCCGCGCAGCATCCGCCAGCCCTGGGGGCCGGGAACACCGACCGCGCAGCGGTCCGCGTCGGGGTCGTTGGCGATCACCAGGTCGGCGCCGGTCTCCTCGGCGAGGGCGAGCGCGAGGTCCATCGCGCCGGGCTCCTCGGGGTTGGGGAAGGCGACCGTGGGGAAGTCGGGGTCCGGCTCGGCCTGCGGGGCCGCTACGGCGGCGGGAGCGAACCCGGCCCGCTGCAGCACCCGGTGCACCGTGTCGCCGCCCACGCCGTGCAGCGGGGTGTACACCAGGCTCAGGTCGCGCTCCCCGTCGTCGAGCAGCCCGGCCACGGCCTCGACGTAGTCGGCGACGACGGTGTCGTCGAGCCACTCCCAGTCGTCGCTGCGACGCACGCCGTCGAGTGACCCGACCGCGTCGATGGCCGCGGAGATCTCGACGTCGGCAGGCGGCACGATCTGGCTGCCGTCGCCGAGGTAGACCTTGTAGCCGTTGTCCTGCGGCGGGTTGTGCGAGGCGGTCACCATCACCCCCGCGACGCAGCCCAGCGTCCGGATCGCGTAGGCCAGCACCGGGGTGGGCAGCGGGCGGGGCAGGACCAGGGCGCGCAGGCCCGCGCCGGCCATCACCGCGGCGGTGTCCTCGGCGAACCGGCGCGAGTTGTGCCGGGCGTCGAAGCCGATCACGACCGTCCCCGCCGTGCCGCCGGTGGAGCGCAGGTACGTCGCCAGCCCGGCTGCGGCGCGCAGAAGGACGACGCGGTTCATCCGGTTCGGGCCCGCGCCGAGGGCGCCGCGCAGCCCGGCGGTGCCGAACTCCAGGCGGCCCGTGAAACGGTCGGCCAGGTCGGCGAGCGCGGCCGGGTCGGTGTGGTCGCCGTCCACGCGGGCGAGGAGCTCCTCGAGCTCGCGCCGGGTCTGCGGGTCGGGGTCCTCGGCCAGCCAGGTGCGGGCGCGGTCCAGCAGCTCGGGCGTTGCAGTCATGGCCGAAGGCTAGCGGTGGCTGCCCAGGGCGGGGCGGATGAACGCGTCGGTCGCGAACGGCCCGCCGACGTACGCCGCTTCCGCCCGGTCCTGCTCGTCGTGCGGCGTCGCCTCGATCTGGCCGGCGAACCGCTCGGCGTCGTCCTGGGGGTGGTACCCCAGGGCGCGGCCGGCCTCGAGGTCCCACCAGGCGCGGGTGTTCGCCGAGATGCCGTAGAGCACCGCGAACCCGGGGTCGGGGGCGGTCAGCGCGGCCTCGACGAGCCGCACCGCGTCGTCGTGGGAGAGCCAGGTGGCGAGCTCGCGCCGGCTCTCCGGCTGCGGGCCGAAGCTGCCGATGCGGGCCGCGACGGCGTCCAGGCCGTGCCGGTCGACGTAGAGCCGCAGCAGTGCCTCCGCGGCGACCTTCGCCACCCCGTAGAAGGTGTCGGGCCGCGGGGGAGTGCCCACCGCAAGCGGCGGGTCGGCGGGCTCGACGCGCGGGGTGCGACCGACCGCGTGGTTGCTGCTGGCGTAGACGATGCGCGGCACCGCGTGCGCGACCATCGCGTCGAGCAGGGCGCCGGTGGTCACCACGTGGGAGTCGAGCATCTGCGGCAGGGGACCCTCCGAGGGCACGCCGGCCAGGTGCACCACCGCCTCGAGCCGGCCGGCCTCGCCCGCGGCGCGCAGGACCGCGTCGATGGCGTCGGGGTCGCCGCAGTCGGCGGTGAACCATGCGCCGGTGAAGCCCTCCGGTTCCGCGGCCAGGTCCAGCCCGACCACGTCGTGGCCGCGATCGACGAGCCCGGCGCAGACCACCGAGCCGATGCTGCCGGCCGCGCCGGTGACCAGGACCTTCACGGCTGCCTCCCTCAGATCCGGGGGACCACGGAGCCGAGCAGGCGGCCCATCCGCGCGGCCGCACCGCGTCCTGCCTCGAGCACTTCCTCGTGGTTGAGGGGCTCGCCGCTGATGCCGGCGGCCAGGTTGGTGACCAGGCTGATCCCGAGCACCTCCATGCCGGCCTCGCGGGCGGCGATCGCTTCCAGGGTGGTGGACATGCCCACGAGGTCGCCGCCGATGGCGCGGACCATGCCGATCTCGGCGGGCGTCTCGTAGTGCGGCCCTGGGAACTGCACGTAGACGCCCTCGTCGAGGGAGTCGTCCACCTCGCGGCACAGTGCACGCAGCCGGCTGCTGTACAGGTCGGTCAGGTCGACGAAGTTCGCGCCCTCGATGGGCGAGGTGGCGGTCAGGTTGATGTGGTCGCGGATCAGCACCGGCGTACCGGGCGTCCAGGTCTCCCGCAGGCCACCGCAGCCGTTGGTGAGCACCACGGTCCGGCAGCCGGCGGCGGCGGCGGTGCGCACGCCGTGCACGACCGCGCGCACGCCTCGGCCCTCGTAGAAGTGGGTGCGGCCCAGGAACACCAGCAGGTTTCGGTCACCGGCACGCACCGAGCGAAGCCGTCCGGCGTGTCCCTCCACCGCCGGCGGCGCGAACCCGGGCAGGTCGGTGGTGCTCACCTCGGCGGTGGCCTCTCCGAGCGCCTCGACGGCCGGCAGCCAGCCCGACCCCATCACCAGGGCGACGTCGTGGTGGTCCACCCCGGTCAGCTCCCGCAACCGGTCGGCGGCCTCCGCGGCCTCCACGGAGTAGGGGGGACGGTCGGTGTGCGCGGTAGTCATGCAGCGGAGGGTATCGGTCACAGGCCGCCGGAGCGGCACGGCCGGTCCCGCAGCGCGCCGACATAGTCGGCCGGCGCGTCGGCGGCTTCCGCTGCGTCGGCGAGCACCCCCAGCGACGTGGCCGAGGGCAGGCCGCCCTCGTAGGCGTCCAGCACGTAGACCCAGGCCACGTGCTCGCCGGTCATCGTGGCGACCCGGACGGTCAGCTTGCGGTAGAGGCCCGAGTCGGCGCTCTCCCACCCGTCGAGGACCGCCACGTCCTCCTCGGTGACGTCGTACAGCGCGACGAAGACCCGCTCGAACGGGTCGGGAACCACCGTGGGCAGAGCGCCGTCCCAGCCGTGCTCCTCGCCGCCGAAGGTGAGCCGCCAGCCCTCGAGCCAGCCGGTGCTGCGCAGCGGGGAGTGGGGGCAGCGCTCACCCATCCGGTGCGGGTCGAGGTTGGACCCGTAGGCGGCATAGAGGGGCACGGCCCCGAAGCGTACCGCCCTGGTTTGGGCGTGTGCAGGCGCCGACGCAACAATGGGCCCCGTGGAACACGTGGTGATCATCGGTGGTGGCCCAGGCGGGTACGAGTCGGCCCTCGTGGCCGCCCAGCTGGGGGCCGAGGTGACCGTGGTCGACTCCGACGGCCTCGGCGGCTCGGCGGTGATCACCGACTGCGTGCCCAGCAAGACGCTGATCGCCACCGCCGAGCTGATGGCCGACATGGAGGACGCCCCCGAGCTCGGCATCGCCTCCGGTGACGTCGCGGTGGACCTCGCCCGGGTGAACACGCGCGTCCAGGCGCTGGCCCTGGCGCAGAGCGCCGACATCGAGCGCCGGCTCACCCGCGACGGTGTCCGGATCCTGCGCGGGCGGGGGCGGCTCGACGGGCCGCGTCGCGTGGTGGCCACCCTCGCCGACGGCGGCGAGGAGGTGCTGGAGGCCGACGCGGTGCTGGTCGCGACCGGCGCCAGCCCGCGCATCCAGGACACCGCGCAGCCGGACGGGGAGCGGATCTTGACCTGGGAGCAGGTCTACGACCTGCGCGAGGAGCCCGAGCGGCTCATCGTGGTCGGCTCCGGCGTGACCGGTGCGGAGTTCGCCAGCGCCTACAACGCCCTGGGCGTGGACGTGGTGCTGGTCTCCAGCCGCGACCGGGTGCTGCCCGGAGAGGACGCCGACGCCGCCGAGGTGCTCGAGCAGGTCTTCGCCCGGCGCGGGATGACCGTGCTGTCCCGCTCGCGGATGGCGTCGGTGACCCGGGAGGGCGACAAGGTGACCGTCACCCTCACCGACGGGCGCACCGTGGACGGCTCGCACTGCCTGCTCGCGGTCGGGTCGGTGCCGAACACCGCCGACCTGGGGTTGGCGGAGGCCGGGGTGCGGTGCGACGAGCGGAGCTTCGTCGAGGTCGACGGGGTCTCGCGCACCTCCGCCCGCGGGGTGTACGCCGCCGGAGACTGCACGGGCATCTTGATGCTGGCCTCGGTGGCCGCGATGCAGGGGCGGATCGCGATGTGGCACTTCCTCGGCGACGCGGTGGCGCCGCTGGACCTGCGCTCGGTGTCGTCGAACGTGTTCACCGCGCCGGAGATCGCGACCGTGGGCTACACCCAGCAGGCCGTCGACGCCGGCGAGATCGAGGTGGAGGCGGTCACCCTGCCGCTGTCGGGCAACGCCCGCGCGAAGATGCAGGGCGTGCGTGACGGATTCGTGAAGCTGTTCGCCCGACCGGGCACCGGCATCGTGGTCGGTGGGGTGGTGGTC
>DASSVD010000055.1:0-4415 GCA_035706365.1 Nocardioidaceae bacterium | reverse complement strand
ACGCGTCCACGATCGCGTCGGCGTCGTCGAGCGTCCGCGCCACCGGCTTCTCCAGGTACACGGGCAGGCCGCGCTCGAGCGCCTCCACGGCGGGTCCCGCGTGCAGGCGCGGCGGCGTCGCCACCCAGAGCGCGTCGAGCTCCTCGCGGTCGAGCAGCTCGCGCCAGTCCTCGTACACCGCCGCCTCGCCGCGCGCGAGCGCCTCGGCGCGGGCGCGGTCGAGGTGGACCACCTTCGCCTCGCCGTTCGCCGAGCCGGTCGACGCCTTGAGCTCGCCCTGCGCGGTGAAGTCCGACCCGCGGGCCACCCGGGCCCCGTCGACGGCGGACAGCCGCGCGGGGAACATCCGCACGTCGTGCTTGCCGCCGGCGTCGAAGGTGCCCTCGATGTCCCAGTACGCCGCGGCACGGAACGCCATCCGCTCCCGCTCCCGGTCGACCACCAGTCGGGTCGCCACCGACTGCACCCGCCCGGCGGACAGGCCGGACATCACCTTCTTCCACAGCACGGGGGAGACCTCGTAGCCGTAGAGCCGGTCCAGGATCCGGCGCGCCTCCTGCGCCTCGACCAGGTCCATGTCGATCTCGCGCGGGTTCTCCACCGCGGCGGCGATGGCCTGCGGGGTGATCTCGTGGAAGACCATCCGCTTGACCGGCACCTTCGGGGCCAGCTCGTCGTACAGGTGCCAGGCGATCGCCTCGCCCTCGCGGTCCTCATCGGTGGCGAGGTAGAGCTCGGAGGCGTCCTTGAGCAGCTTGCGGAGCTTGGCGATGTGCGACTTCTTGTCCGAGGCGACCACGTAGACCGGCTCGAACCCGTGGTCCACGTCCACCCCGAGACGGGCCCAGGGCTCGCCCTTGACCTTCGCCGGGATGTCGGAGGCGCTCTGCGGCAGGTCGCGGATGTGCCCGATCGAGGACTCCACCACGTAGCCGCGGCCCAGGTAGCCCGCGATGGTGCGCGCCTTGGCCGGCGACTCCACGATCACGAGCTTGGTGCCGTCCCCGTTCTGCCCCGCCGTGCGGGTGCTGGAGACGCGTGCTTTCTGGGTGGCCACGTGCTGGTGCTCCTCCTCGGTGGTGCCAGATGGTCCGGCGCAGACACGGTAGCGCCTGCCGTCAACCGGAGATCGCGGGCACCTCGAGGATCCCGTCGGCGACGAGCTCGCGGACCTCCTCGAGCCGCACCGCCTGCCCGTCCTGGGCCGCGGCACCCAGCAGGGTGGCCAACGCGTCCACGATCTGTCCCAGCATCAGCTCGCCGTCGCAGGCGCCGACCAGGCCACCGAGCGCCGTGTCGACCTGCCGGGCGCGCCGCATCCCGGCCTGCTGGCGCAACACCACCTGCTCCGGGTCGGTCGCCCCCGGCTGCCCGTAGGTCTCCTGGCGGACGTGGTCGGGCCGGACCAGGCGGGCGGCGAGCAGGTCGGCGTCGGAGGTACGGGCCAGCCAGTCGGTACGCCGCTCCCGGCCGGCCACCTCGGGCCCCAGCGGCTGGGCCACCTCGAACGGCCACTCCTCCAGCCGCACCGCCGGCTCGCCCCGGTCGGTGCGGCGCAGGTTCAGCCAGCCGAACCCGATGCCGGCCACCTGCTGCTGCTCGAACCACGCCAGCCACGTGTCGTAGCGGTTCTGGTAGTCGACCGCGCCGTGCAGGCCGGCGTCCTTGAGCCACAGCTCGACGTACTCGGCCACGTCGAGCACCTCGCGCTGCACCACCCACGCGTCGCAGCCGGTGCCGCGCAGCCAGGACCCGACGCGCTCCTCCCAGGGCTCGCCGTCGCAGTGCATCCAGTTGCCCAGCACCTGCAGGCGTCCGCCCGGCGCGAGCAGCGGCGCACCGCCGGTGACCACCCGGCGCATCATCTCGTCGCCCGGCAGCCCGGAGTCGCGGTAGACCAGCCGCTCCCCCGTGCCCGGCGAGATCACGAACGGCGGGTTGGTCACCACCAGGTCGAACTGCTCGCCGGCGCGGACGGGGTCGTAGAGGCTGCCCCGGCGTACGTCGAGGTCGACCTGGTTCAGCGCGGCGTTGAGCCGGGCCATCGCCAGCGCCCGGTCGTTGACGTCGGTGGCGACCACGTCGGCGACGTGCCGGCTCAGGTGCATCGACTGCACACCGCACCCGGTGCCCAGGTCCAGCGCCCGCTCGACCGGCTGGCGCACGGTGAGCTGGGCCAGCGAGGTGGACGCGGAGCTCACCCCGAGCACGTGATCGGGGCCGATCCGGGCGTCGCCGCCGTCCAGACCGGGGGTGAGGTCGGAGACGAGCCACCAGTCGCGGCCGTCTTCCGCGTAGGGACGCAGGTCCACGCGGGCCCGCACCAGCTCGTCGGAGCGGTCCAGCACCCCGGCGATGCACAGCGGGTCGACCAGACCCGGGAGCGCCCGGTCGGCGTCGTCGCTGAGCACCGGGGCCTGCAGCAGCCACAGTCGGGTCAGCGTTGAGACCGGGCTGCCGTCGGTGGTGGCGCGCAACCCGGGGGTGGTCTCGTTGCGACCCAGCGCGGCGTGCGCCGTGGGACCGAGACGGTCGGCGACGGCATCGTAGGTGAAGCCGATCTGCTGCAGGCGCTCCCGCAGCCGATCGACCTGCTCGGCGGTGAGACTCAGCACGCGGCTCACCCTACGGTCCGGCAGCGGGCCCCACCCGGCCCGGCACGACGAGGGGCCCGCCGGTCTGCACCGGCGGGCCCCTCGAGGTGATGGGTGGTTCAGGCGGCGTTGACCGTCTCGGGGCTCTCCTCCCCGATCGCCACCGGACGCCGCTTGGAGATGTAGACCGCAGCGGCCACGATCAGCACCGCGACGACCGCGATGGCGATCCGGAGGCCGGTGTTGGCGTTCTCCCCCGACGCCAGCGCGACCACGGCCGGGGCGATCAGGAGCGAGACCAGGTTCATCACCTTGATCAGCGGGTTGATCGCCGGGCCGGCGGTGTCCTTGAACGGGTCACCGACGGTGTCGCCGATGATCGTGGCCTCGTGGGCCGGGGACCCCTTGCCGCCGTGGTGGCCGTCCTCGACCAGCTTCTTGGAGTTGTCCCAGGCGCCACCGGAGTTGGCCAGGAACACCGCCATCAGGGTGCCGGTGCCGATCGCCCCGGCCAGGTAGGCGCCCAGAGGCGCGGTGCCCAGCCCGAAGCCGACCGCGATCGGCGCCAGGATCGCCAGCAGGCCCGGCGTGGCCAGCTCGCGCAGCGAGTCACGGGTGCAGATGTCGACCACGCGGCCGTACTCCGGCCGGCCGGAGCCGTCCATGATGCCGGGGATGTCCTGGAACTGGCGGCGTACCTCGAACACCACCGCGCCAGCAGCCCGTCCCACCGCGTTGATCGCCAGGCCGGAGAACAAGAAGACGACCGCGGCGCCGATCAGCAGTCCGACCAGGTTCGCCGGGTTGGCCACGTCGAGGACGCCGAGCAGGCCGAGCAGCTCCTCGGCGGTCTCCGGCTGCGCCTTGCTGTCCTGTGCTGCCTGGGAGACCGCGTTGGTGAACGAGCCGAACAGCGCGGTCGCCGCGAGCACGGCCGTGGCGATCGCGATGCCCTTGGTGATCGCCTTGGTGGTGTTGCCGACCGCGTCCAGCTCGGTCAGGATCGCCGCGCCCTCCTCGTGCACGTCGCCGCTCATCTCGGCGATGCCCTGGGCGTTGTCCGAGACCGGGCCGAAGGTGTCCATCGCCACGATCACGCCGACCGTGGTGAGCAGGCCGGTCCCGGCCAGGGCCACCGCGAAGAGGCTGACCACGGTGACCCCGCCGCCCAGCAGGAACGCGCCGTACACCGCCGCGCCGATCACCAGCGCGGTGTAGACCGCCGACTCGAAGCCGACCGAGAGGCCGGAGAGGATCACGGTGGCCGCGCCGGTCAGCGAGGTGCGCCCGACGTCCTTGACCGGACGGTGCTCGGTGCCGGTGAAGTAGCCGGTCAGCGCCAGGATCAGCGCCGCCAGCACGATGCCGATGATCACCGCGCCGGCCGCGATCAGCCGCGGGTCGCCGGTGGCCTGGGCGTTGTCGCCGAGCACCCGGCCGATCAGGCTGCTGGTGCCCTGCAGGTCGGTGAGCCCGTCGAAGGAGCTCGGCAGGTAGACGAACGCCGCGATCGTGCACACGACCGCGGAGACCGCGGCGGAGATGTAGAAGGCGCGGTTGATGGTCCGCAGGCCGCCCTCGCCGGTGCGCGGGCGGCACAGGTAGACGCCGAGCACGGCGGTGAGCGCGCCGATCGCCGGGACGATCAGCGGGAACACCAGGCCTTCGGCGCCGAAGGCGGCGGTGCCCAGGATCAGCGCGGCGACCAGGGTCACGGCGTAGGACTCGAACAGGTCGGCGGCCATGCCGGCGCAGTCACCGACGTTGTCGCCGACGTTGTCGGCGATGGTGGCCGCGTTGCGCGGGTCGTCCTCGGGGATG
>DASSVD010000054.1:0-3560 GCA_035706365.1 Nocardioidaceae bacterium | reverse complement strand
AGCCAGTCGCCGAACGCCGCCGCCTCCTCGGTCAGCCCCAGGCCGAGCAGGGCGTAGACCGAGAACGCGCCGTCCCGCACCCACGTGTAGCGGTAGTCCCAGTTGCGCTCCCCGCCGATCTCTTCGGGCAGACCCGCGGTGGGAGCGGCGACCAGTCCCCCGCTGGGCGCGTAGGTCATCAGCTTCAGGGTGATCGCCGAGCGCTGCAGCGTCTCCCGCCAGCGACCGGCGTACGGCGACCCGGCGAGCCAGCCGCGCCAGAAGTCCACGGTCTGGTCGAAGAGCCGCTGCACCTCCGCGACGCGCACCATCCGCGCCGGACCCGCGCTCTCGGTCTCCAGCACCATCCCGCGCACCTGCCCGGCCTGCAGCGACAGCGTCGCCCGGAGGTCCTGGTTGTCGTCGACCTGCGCACGCGCCAGCTGCGCGTCGTCCGGCTCGCGGACCAGGTGGCAGGTCAACGCGGTCGTCCGCCCGCGGAACACGAGGCCCGCCTCCTGCAGCTCGGTCTCGTGCGGGTCGCGGCCGTAGTCGAAGCGCGGCGCGATGTCGATCTCGAAGTCCATCGCTCCGCGCACGCAGTGGACCATCCGCACCAGCCGGTGTCGCGGTGTCACGGTCGCGCCGGCGACCGGCATGAAGTCGACCACCTCGCCGACGCCGTCGTCGGTCATGAACCGGGTGATCAGGATCGCGGTGTCGGGGAAGTAGAGCTGCTTGGTGGTGAAGGTCCGTGCCGCCGGGCGCACGCGCAGCCGGCCGCCGTTGCGCGCGTCGAGGAGCCCCCCGAAGATGCTCGGCGAGTCGAAGCGCGGTGCGCAGAACCAGTCGACCGAGCCGTCGACTGCCACCAGGGCGCAGGTCTGCAGGTCGCCGATCAAGCCGTGGTCGGCGATGGACGGGTAGGCCTCGGTCGGCTCAGCCATGGCTGTCTCCTCGCGCTACGCGGGTTGGGACGCCGCCTGCGGCGCCCGGGCATGGGGAAGCTTCAGTGCGGCCACCAGGCCGACCAGGCCGACCAGGGCCAGCACCACCAGGGCCAGGGCGTACGACGTCGCCGGCCGCGCGGTGATGCCGGCGACCAGGATCGTTCCGGCGATCGCGGTGCCCATCGAGGACCCGAGGTTGGACACGCTGCGGGACAGGCCGGATATCTCGCCCTGTCGGTCCTCGGGGAAGCTGGACTGCACCACGTTGACCGACGGCGTCAGCATCACGCCGACGCCCAGCCCGATCAGCAGCAGGCCCGGGCTGGTGGCCCACACGTTCGGCCGTCCGGCGACCAGGAGCAGGAGCACGGCCACGCCGAGGATGGTGAGCACGAAGCCGCTGGAGATCAGCATCCGCTGGGCGTACCGCTTCGCCAGCCGTTCCGCGGCGATGGAGGAGGCCAGCAACCCGACGGTGGCGGCGGAGAAGATCACGCCGGTCTCGATCGCGTTGTAGCCGCGGACCACCTGCAGGTACGCCGCGACCACGAACGACATCCCCATCAGCATCAGCCACTGGGTGTTCTGGGTGATCAGCCCCAGGTTCGACGTACGGTTGCGGAACAGCGACGTCGACAGCAGCGGCTCGCGGCCAGAGCGCTCCTTGCTCCTGCACGAGGCCAGGAACCACGCCAGCACTCCACCTCCGGCGACGATCAGCGCGACCATCAGCCACAGATTCTGCTGGGCGGCCATGATCCCGAGCACGACCATCACCAGCCCGACCGAGGACAACACGGCGCCGCCGACGTCGAAGGAGCGCGAGGGGTCGGCCGGCAGCGGGTCCTGCACGTTGCGACGGCTGAGCAGCACGATGAGCAGGATCACCAGTGCCTGGAAGACGAACGCCGCGCGCCAGCTGATCGACGTGGCGATCGCGCCGCCGATCAGCGGCCCGGAGGCGGCACCGAGCCCGCCCATGGCGCTGATCGCTCCGAACGCGCGCGCCCGGCTGGTGGTGTCGGTGAACAGCAGCGTGGCCAGGATGTAGACCGGCGGGATCAGCAGCGCGGTGCCGACACCCTCCAGGATCGAGTTGCCGATGATCAGCACGCCCAGGCCGGGTGCCATCGCGCTGAGCAGCGCCCCCACGCCGTACAGCGCGAGACCGAGGTTGAAGCACCACTTGCGGCCGTAGCGGTCGGTCAGCTTGCCGCCGGGGATCATCAGCGCCGCCATCACCAACAGGAACGTGGTGATCGCGAGCTGGATGCCTTGCACCGTGGTGTCCAGGTCGCGGCTCATGTCGTTGATCATCACGTTCATGTTCGAGCCGGCGAAGCTGCAGATGAACTGGGCGAGGGCGAGCGGGATCAGGGTTTGGCGTTGGCTGTTGGCCGGGCGTTCCGCCTTGTGTGCGTGGGCCACGGGTCCACCTTCGGGCGTTCGAGTGCACGCTTCTTCACCCATCCTCACGCCGGCGCCGCGGAGTCGCGATAGCTACATCGAGTGGTCGATCACTAGCCTGGTCCCATGAGCCGGATCTTCACCACCAGCGTCGCCTCCGTCTACCCCCACTACGTGGCCAAGGTGGAGCGGAAGGGGCGCTCGAAGGAGGAGCTCGACACGGTGATCGAGTGGCTCACCGGGTACGACGCCTCCGCGTTGCGCAAGCACCTCGACGCCGGCACGACCTTCGAGGACTTCTTCGCCGATGCCCAGCTGAACCCGAACGCCACCTTGATCACCGGCGTGGTGTGCGGCGTGCGCGTCGAGGAGGTCGAGGACCCCCTGATGCGCAAGATCCGTTACCTGGACAAGCTCGTCGACGAGCTCGCCAAGGGCAAGAGCATGGACAAGGTCCTCCGCACCTGACCACAACCGTCGAGCCCCCGACGGCAGGTCAGGTCACGCGGAGCACGCCGTCGGGGTCGAGGCGCAGGGTCACGTCCAGGCCGAGCCGCTCGAGGAAGCGCCGGTCGTGGCTGACCACCAGCAGCGCGCCACGGTAGGACGCCAGCGCGTCGACCAGCTGCTCGAGGCTGGTCAGGTCCAGGTCGTTGGTCGGCTCGTCGAGGACCAGCAGCTCGTGGGCCGGCTCGGCGAGCAGCAGCCCGGCCAGTGCGACGCGGAACCGCTCCCCGCCTGAGAGCGTGCCCACGCGCCGGTCGACCATGGCCCCGCGGATCAGCAGGCGGGCCAGCCGGTTGCGCAGCTCCGGTCGGGGTACCTCGGGAGCCGAAGCTGCTACGGCGTCGAGCACGGTCGCATCGTCGTCCAGCACGATGCGCTGTGGCAGGTAGCCGACCCGCACCGCGACCTGGGGCAGCGTGAGCTCCAGAAGCGTGGTCTTGCCAACGCCGTTCGGCCCGACCAGGGCCACCCGCTCGGGCCCCTGGATGACGTGAGCGCCGCCGCTGGGCCCGCGCAGCTCGACGACCCGCCGGCCCCGAGGAAGCCCCGGGTCGGGCAGGTCGACCCGGATCCGGTCGTCGTCGCGCACGGAGGCGGCCGCGGCCTGCACCGCGTCGTGGGCGGCGGTCACCTTGGCGTCGGCGGTGTTGCGACGGCTCCCCTGGGACTTCTCCGCGGCGTTGCGGCGCTTGTCGATCGCCGCGGGCACGTACTTGC
>DASSVD010000053.1:0-4719 GCA_035706365.1 Nocardioidaceae bacterium | reverse complement strand
CGGATGGCCGACGCGCACGGACGCCCCGCGCCGATCGAGCGCTGGCGCGCGGAGCGCGACGCGATCTACCGGCAGATCATGGAGCGCGGCTTCCACCGCGACCGACAGGCCTTCGTCCAGCGGTACGACGCCTCCGTCCTGGACTCGGCGCTGCTGCGGATGTCCTCGGTCGGCTTCGTCACGCCGCACGACCCGATGTGGGCCTCCACACTGAGGGCGATGGACGACGAGCTGGTCACCGACAGCCTCGTCTACCGCTACGACCCGGAGGTCTCGCCGGACGGGCTGCGCGGCTCGGAGGGAACGTTCTCCCTGTGCACCTTCGCCTATGTCGATGCGCTGGCCCGGGCCGGCCGGCTCGACGACGCGCGGCTGGTCTTCGAGAAGATGCTGACCTACGCCAACCACGTCGGTCTCTACTCCGAGGAGATCGCGCTCAACGGTGAGCAGATCGGCAACTTCCCCCAGGCGTTCACCCACCTCGCGCTGATCGACGCCGCGCTCACGCTGGACGGCGCGCTGGATGCGCGGACCTCCCGCGTCTCGCCGGTGAGCGCGACCATCCCGGCGCAACGCACCGGCGGCGAGGCGATGTGGCCCGATGTCGCCGCCGCCTCGGGGACGTCCGCCTCTCACACCGGTGTCTGAGCAGGGGCAGCGGCAGGCACCCCGCGATCCGTTCGGCCTGCTCGCCGGCGGCGAGGGCACGATCACCGGGATGGTGGTCTGCGCGGCTGCGATCGCCTACGCCGCCGGCCACTCCACGTCGGTGTGGAGCCTGTGCGGCACCATCCTGGGCACAGTCGCGGTCTACTGGGTCGCCCACCTGCACGCGATGACGATCGGCAGCGCGTTGACCCGGCGGCACCATCCGGTAGTGGCGCTGCGGCACGCCTTACGTGAGACCTGGCCGATCGTGGGCGCCTCGACGGTACCGATCGGAGCGCTGCTCGGCTGCACGCTGCTGGGCGCGAAGCTCGCCACGGCCGCCTGGGTGGCGCTGCTGGCCACGATCGCGTTGCTCACCGGCTACAGCTACGTCGCGGCGGCGCGCGCCGGGCTGGACCTCCGCGACCGGATCACCAGTGCGGTGGCCGGGCTGTTCGTCGGGCTGCTGGTGGTGCTGCTGAAGGTGGGCCTGCACTAGCCGCGCGGCGATGCGGAGTCCGGTGATGCTCCCTCGGGGGAGGGGGCGTCGGAGGTCTCCCGCTGCTGCGGGATCTCCGCGCTGTGCGCCGGTGCGTGGGACTCCGACTGGCTCGTGGCCGTCGAGCCACCCGAGCCGGCCGGGGCTGCCGGGACCGTGGCGGGTTCGGCGGGCGGCCTCCCCAGGAAGTCGACGATTCCGATGGCGAGCACGACCACGGCGGCGGTCCCGACGACAACCCATCCGGTGGGTTGCGGCCAGAAGATCAGCACCAGGCCACCGAGGCAGGCGACGGTGACCTGCAGCAGCCGCTCGTGGACGAACACCCAGCTGCCGAACGGGCCGGTGTTCCAGCCTGCGGCCTCGGCACTGCCTCGCAGCGCGCCGACCCCACGGCGTAGCGCGGAGCGCACGCGCACCGCGGACGGGTCCGGGCCGACCAGGTAGGCACCGATCGCGAGCACCAGGCCGAGCACGGCGACCGCGCGCAGGCTGGTGCGCAGGAAGCGCACCAACGTGTCGAAGACGCTGCCGGCCGCCTGGCCGCTGAGCAGGTTGCCCGGGGTGTTGTCCACGTACCACGACCGGGTCAGGGCCAGCAGCACGCCGAGCACGAGCATCGCAGCGGTGACCCCCAGGGCGCCCTTGACCAGAGCACGACGGCGGTCCCGCGCCAGCAGCACACCACCGACGAACAAGGCGATGGTCAGGATCGGCAGCCAGAAGCCGAGCGTGTTCAACAGCCGGTAGGAGCTCTGCGCCTGGGTGATGGCGTCGGAGCGCACCAGGACGAAGGAGCGGTCGACGGTCGGGATCCTGCTCGCCAGAGAGAAGCCCTGGTCGACCAGGCGGGTCTTGACCGCGGCGATGATCGGGGCCAGGTTCAGCGTGATCGAGTCGCCCTGCGCGCTCAACGCGCCACCCTGGTTGCCCTCGAGCAGCTTGATCACCTGCTGGTGGGCGATCCGGTTGACCTCCTGCCACAGCTGGGCGAACTGGCGGGTGGCGAGGAGGTTCTGGACCTGGGTGCGCGTGAAGCTCTCGACGCCGTTGGCGATCGGGGTCGCCAGCGCAGGGAGGGCGGCGGACACGCGCGGGGGTACGTCGGGCTGGTTCGCCAGCGTGGTCAGCGCCTCGGTGGTCAGCCCCTCGATATCGACCTCTTCCATGACCGTGGTGGTGATCCGGTTCGCCAGGGCAGCCTGGACGGCCGGATCCTGCGCGAGAGGAGCCACCGTCGCGACGTACTGGTCGGTGTCGGACAGCGTCCGGTTCGTCCAGACCGCGGCCACCGAGACCGTGGACAGCACGCACGCGAGCACCAGGACGACCGCGGAGCCCACCGCCCACCACGACGACGATCGCGGCCCTCCGGCTGCGGTGCCGGCGGTACCCGCCGAGGCCCCGGCCGGGCTGCCCGGGGCGGCCAGCTGCTGCTCCAGCTCCGCCACCCGGGCGCGCAGCCGGGAGACCTCGGTCGGGTCACTCATGCGGTCGACGGCTGCGAAGGTTGCGAGCCCCGGAGCGCCCTGGCCTTGCCCTGCTCGAACTCCGCATCGGTGATCACGCCGCGGTCGCGCAACTCGGCGAGCCGGGTGATCTCGGCCGCGGTGCTGCCGTCGCTGCCATTGCTGGCCACGCTGCGGACGTAGTCGCGCATCGCGGCATCCTGCGCCGCCGCCGCCTGCTCGGCGTGCTCGTGCATCTTGCTGCCACGGGCGATCAGGTAGCAGAAGACGCCGAGGTAGGGCAGCACGATCACGAAGATCGTCCAGAGCGCCTTGCCCCAGCCCGAGAGGTCCGGACTGCGGAAGATGTCGCCGAATACGACGATCAGCAACCAGATCCAGATGAAGAACAGGAAGAACCAGAGCATGGACCAGAAGACCTCGCCGGTCCCGAACTGCAGGGGAATGATGTCCATCGCGTCGCCTCAGCCGGTCGTGCGGCGTCCCGGACGGATGCCGCCTGCGCCGATGGTCGAACGCGCCGCACCGGGGTGACAGGGGCGAAGGTCTCCAGGGTCTGGTCAGCTCGGGCTGCCCCGGCCGGGAAGGCTGGCGCCCGGGCGGTTGTTGCGACCGTCATGAAGAGAATCGGGTTCTTGTCCTTCGGCCACTGGTCGCCGTCGCCGCACTCGCAGACGCGGTCGGCCTCGGACGCGCTGCTGCAGTCGGTCGAGCTTGCCGTGGCCGCGGAGGAGGTCGGCGCGGACGGGGCGTACTTCCGCGTGCACCACTTCGCGCGGCAGCTCTCGTCGCCGTTCCCGTTGCTGGCGGCGGTCGGTGCGCGGACCAGCAGGATCGAGATCGGCACCGGCGTGATCGACATGCGCTACGAGAACCCGCTCTACATGGCCGAGGACGCCGGCTCGGCGGATCTCATCGCCGAAGGGCGCCTGCAGCTGGGGATCAGCCGCGGATCACCCGAGCAGGTCATCGACGGCTTCCGCTATTTCGGCTACGCGCCACCGGAGGGCTCCGACCATGCCGCGATGGCGCGCGAGCACGCCCGCATCTTCCTCGAGGTGATCGAGGGCAAGGGTTTCGCCGAGCCGAACCCGCGTCCGATGTTCCCCAACCCGCCGGGCCTGCTGCGCATCGAGCCGCACTCGCCCGGGCTGCGGGACCGGATCTGGTGGGGGGCCGGGACCCGGGCGACGGCGGAGTGGACGGCCCAGCAGGGGATGAACCTGATGAGCTCGACGCTGCTCACCGAGGACACCGGTGTCCCGTTCCACCAGCTGCAGGCCGAGCAGATCCAGCGCTACCGCGACGCCTGGACGGCCGCCGGTCACGCCCGCGAGCCGCGGGTGTCGGTGAGTCGCAGCATCTTCCCGATCGTCAACGATCAGGACCGTGCCTTCTTCGGGCAGCAGGGCACCACCGAGGACCAGGTCGGCTTCCTCGAGGGCGGCGCGGCGCGCTTCGGAAAGAGCTACGCCGGCGAACCGGAGCAGCTGGTCAAGGAGCTCGCCGACGACGAGGCGGTGGCGGCCGCCGACACGCTGCTGCTGACCGTGCCGAACCAGCTCGGCGTGGACTACAACGCGCACGTCCTGGACAGCATCGTGCGCTACGTGGCTCCGGAGCTCGGCTGGCGCTGACCCCGGGGCGGCGCCCACCCCTGGGCCGGCGTCACCGGTCGGCGGCCGCGCGCTGCAGGATCCGCGCCAGGTCGTCGTACCCCTGGCGGCGGGCGTGCTCGAGTGGCGTCACCCCGTCCTGGTCCGCGATCGTGGGGTCGGCACCGGCGTTCAGCAAGATCCGGGTGATCTGCTGGTAGCGCCTCGAGCCGTCGCCGAGAATCACCGCCTCGAGCAGTGCCGTCCACCCCAGGTCGTTGACGTGGTTGATGTCGATGTCGGTGCGCACCACTCGGCGCACGTAGTCCACGTGGCCGCGTTCACTCGCCGGGATCACCGACAGGCCGCCGTAGCGGTTCTTGATTCCCAGGTCGGGGCGGGCCGGCAGCAGTGCCTCCAGCATCTCCACGCTGCCGGTGACCCCGGTAACCAGCCACGGCGTGTCGTGCCGGTCGTCGAGCGCATCCGGGTCGGCACCCAGGCTCAC
>DASSVD010000052.1:0-7409 GCA_035706365.1 Nocardioidaceae bacterium | reverse complement strand
GCGCGACCGGTCGCTGAACCCAGCGACCGGTCGCGCGACGGCGGTCAGGCGCTGCGGAAGGCGATGGCGACGTTGTGGCCGCCGAAGCCGAAGGAGTTGTTCAGCGCCGCGAGGGTGCCCTCGGGCAGCGAGCGCTTCTCGGTGGCGATGTCGAGACCGATGTCCTCGGGGTCCTCCAGGTTGACCGTCGGGGGGACCACCCGGTCGCGCAGCGCGAGCACCGTGGCCACGGACTCCAGCGCGCCGGCAGCGCCCAGCAGGTGCCCGGTCATCGACTTGGTCGAGGTCAGCACCAGGTCCTCGGCCGCACCGTCGCCCAGGGCGTTGCGGATCGCCAGCGCCTCGGCGACGTCGCCCTGCGGGGTGGAGGTGGCGTGCGCGTTGATGTGCGCGATCTGTCGCGGCTCGAGGCCCGACTCGCGCAGCGCCATCACCATCGCCCGGGTCGCCCCCAGGCCGGAGGGGTCGGGCTGGGCGATGTCGTGCGAGTCCGCGGTGATCCCGGCGCCCGCAGCCTCGGCGTACACCCGCGCCCCGCGCTTCTCGGCGTGCTCGGCCGACTCGAGGACGAGCACCGCAGCCCCCTCGCCGAGGACGAAGCCGTCACGGCCCTTGTCCCACGGGCGGGACGCGCGCTCGGGCTCGTCGTTGCGCTTGGACAGCGCCATCATCTGGCCGAACGCGGCCATCGGGAGCGGGTGTACGGCGGCCTCGGTGCCACCGACCACGACCACGTCGGCCCGGCCGAGGCGGATCATGTCGATGCCGAGCGCGATCGCCTCGTTGCCCGACGCGCAGGCCGAGACCGGCGTGTGCACGCCGGCGCGAGCGCCGATCGCCAGGCCGATGTTCGCGGCCGGGGAGTTCGGCATCAGCATCGGGATGGCCAGCGGGGAGACCCGACGGGGGCCCTTGGTGTTGAGCGCGTCGTAGTTGCTCAGCAGGGTCTGCACCCCGCCGATGCCGGAGGCCATCGCGACGCCGAGCCGCTCGGGCTCCACCAGCGGGGCGGCGCCGTCCGCGCCGTCGCCGTCCTCACCGGTGCCGCCGAGACCGCTGTCCCGCCACGCCTCGAGGGCGGCGACGAGAGCCAGCTGGCCGGACCGGTCGAGCCGGCGCGCCTTGACCCGGTCGAGGACGTCGGTGGGGTCGACCGCCACCTCGGCGGCGATCTGCGTGTTCAGCTGCTCGGCCCACTCGTGCTTGAGGGACCGGACGCCGGACTGGCCGGCGAGCAGTGCGGCCCAGGTCGTGGGCACGTCACCGCCGACCGGCGAGGTCGCACCGAGCCCGGTGATGACGACTCGTGTAGCGCTCATCTGGAAGGTTCACCTCATCGTGGTTCGCGGGTCAGCTGCGGCGGGTCACCTGCGGGCCGGTCAGCTGGAGGGGGCGGCGACCCGGCCACGTCGTGGTGGCGGGTCGCCGCGAAGGGTCAGCCGTTCTGCGCGCGCTCGATGAAGGCGACGGCGTCGCCGACGGTCTTGAGGTTCTTGACCTCGTCGTCGGGGATCTTCACGTCGAACTTCTCCTCGGCGGCCACGACCACCTCGACCATCGACAGCGAGTCGACGTCCAGGTCGTCGGTGAAGGACTTGTCGAGCTGAACGTCGTCAGCCGGGATGCCGGCGACCTCGTTGACGATCTCGGCGAGGTCGGCACGGATTTCCTCGGTGGTGGCCATGTGCGGGCACTCCTTCTGGGTCGGTGGATGGTGCGGTGCTACCCGCGCCGGTGAGCGGCGCGGACGTTCTAGGGGACGCGGACGACCTGGGCGGCGTACGCGAGTCCGGCGCCGAAGGCGATGAACAGGGCGAGGTCGCCGGTGCGGGCCTCGCCCTCCTCGATCATCCGGTCCAGCGCGAGCGGGATGGAGGCGGCCGAGGTGTTGCCCTGCTCGGCGATGTCGCGGGCGATCCTGACCCGCTCGGGCAGCTTCATCGAGCGGGCCATGGCGTCGATGATCCGCATGTTCGCCTGGTGCGGGACGAACACGTCGAGGTCCTCGGAGGTGATCCCGGTGCGCTCGAGGGTGAGCTGGGCGACCTTGGCCATCTCGTAGGACGCCCAGCGGAACACCGGGTTGCCCTTCATGGTCAGGTGCGGCATCACCGGCTCGGGGGACTTGAGCACGTCGCGCCAGTCCTCGCGCTGCCGGATGTGGTCGTAGAACTCGCCGTCCGAGCCCCACACCACCGGGCCGATGCCAGGCTCGTCGGAGGGGCCGACGACCGCAGCTCCGGCGCCGTCGGCGAAGATGAAGGCGGTGCCCCGGTCGCCGACGTCGGTGAGGTCGGAGAGCCGCTCGACGCCGATCACCAGGACGTACTCAGCGCTTCCGCCGCGGACCATGTCCGAGCCCATCGCGACGCCGTGGCAGAAGCCGGCGCAGGCCGCGGAGATGTCGAAGGCCGCGGGCTTGGCCAGGCCGAGCTCGGTCGCGATCAGCGTGGCCACCGCGGGGGTCTGGAACATGTGCGAGACGGTGGCCACGATCACCGCGCCGATGCGGTCCGGGTCGACACCGGAGCGCTTGATCGCCTCGCGGGAGGCCTCGACCGACATCATCTGCACGGTCTCGCCCTCGGCGGCCCAGCGGCGCTGCTTGATGCCGGAGCGCTGCTGGATCCACTCGTCGCTGGAGTCGATCGCCTCGACCACCTCGGAGTTCGGGATCACCCGGCTCGGCCGGTAGGAGCCGATGCCCAGGATGGCGGCGTGCTCGGCACCCCGGGACGGTGCGATGCGGATGGTGCCGGTCATGCGGAGTCCCCTCGAGGTCGGGTGGTGGTCGGCGCGGTGGTCGTGGTCAGCGGTCGGCGAGGCGGTGCTTCACCCCACGCCCTGCGGGTGTAGCCGCACCAGCGGCTGCCCGGGGGCGACGATGTCGCCGTCCTGGACCAGCCACTCCACGACGGTGCCGCCGTGCGGGGCGAGCACTGGGGTCTTGTCCCGCAGGCTGCTGACGTGACCGATGGTGACGTCGGGCTCGATCATGCTCCCCTCGGGCAGCTCGGCGGCCATGGTGAACGTCCCCTTCGCCGGCGCCACCAGCAGCCGCCACGTGGGAGCGGTGTCCAGCTGGGAGGCCACACCGTGCTTGTCGCAGAAGGCGCGGGCCTCGTCGAGCTGGTCCGGGGTCTTGAGCGCGAACGTCTCCACGCCCTTCATCGCGCGCCGCGCGATGCCGGTCAGCGTGCCGGCCGGTGGCATCTCCAGCAGTCCGGTGACGCCCAGGTCGAGCATGGTCTCCATGCACAGGTCCCAGCGAACCGGGTTGCTCACCTGGCTGACGATGCGAGCCAGCACGTCACGGCCATCGTGGATGACCCTGCCGTCGCGGTTGGAGATCAGCGGAGTCCGCGGGTCGTGCGTGGATACCGAGCGGGCGTACCGCGCGAGTACGTCGACGGCCGGGGCCATGTGCTGGGTGTGGAACGCGCCGGCCACGCTCAGCGGTACGAGCCGTGCCCTGGCCGGAGCGTCGTCCGCGAACGCCGCGAGCTGCTCGACCGTCCCGGCGGCCACGATCTGGCCCGGGCCGTTGTCGTTGGCGGCGGTCAGGCCGTGCCGCTCGAGGGAGGCGAGCACCTCCTCACGGTCGCCGCCGAGGACCGCGGTCATGCTGGTGGGAGTGGCCGCGGCGGCGTCCGCCATCGTTCGGCCACGCTCGCGCACCAGCACCATCGCCTGCTCGGCGGTGATCACCCGTGCACCGGCGGCTGCGGTCAGCTCCCCGACGCTGTGCCCCGAGACCGCGCCCACCCGGGAGAACGCGTCGGCCGGATGCGGGAAGAGCTCGAGGGCGGCCAGCAGACCGGCGGCGACCAGCAGCGGCTGTGCCACCGCGGTGTCGCGGATGGTCTCCGCGTCCGCCTCGGTGCCGTAGTGCACCAGGTCGAGGCCGCTGACCGCGGACAGCCAGCCGAGTCGGTCGGCGAAGGTGGGGTCCTCCAGCCAGGGGGTGAGGAATCCGGGCGTCTGAGCGCCTTGTCCGGGAGCGACGATGACCAGCACGCGTCCACTGTGCCCAACGGAGGGGACGAATCGCGCCCGAGACGCGGACGAATCTGCACCGGGGAACTTTGTAGGAACCCTACAAACTACGGTGCCGGGCTGGTCGGGGTGCTCGGGCTGGTCGGGCTGGTCGGGCTGCTCGGGCTGGTCGGGCTGGTCAGCCGGCCGAGGGTGAGGGCGAGACGGTAGACGTACGCGTGCCGCGGGTCGGAGGGGGAGAGGCCGGTCGCCTCGGTGGCGCGGCGCAGCCGGTAGCGCACGGTGTTGGCGTGGACGAACAGCGCGCGGGCGGTCCCCTCCACGGAGCCACCGTGGTCGAGGAACCCGGAGACCGTGTCCAGGACGGGAGCGCCGGCCTGCAGCAGTGGTTGGTAGACGTCGGTCACCAGCTGGCGCCGGGCGTGCCCGTCACCGGACAGCGCCCGCTCGGGGAGCAGGTCGTCGCTGGAGACCGGTCGCGGCGCCTGCGGCCAGCCCGGGGCCGCACGCAGCGCGGCGGCAGCGGCGCGGGCGGAGACGCTCGCGCTGACCAGGTCGGGAACCACCGGGCCGATCACCACCGGTCCCTCACCGAAATGCCCCGCGACAGCGGCGCCTGCTTTGTCGGGATCGTCCACCCCGCCCAGGACGACCACCAGCCGGTCGCCCTGCACGGCGCACAGCGCGTCCAGGCGCATGTGGCGCGCTGAGCGGCGTACCTCGTCCACGACGCTGTCGCGGGTGTCCGGGGCGCCGGACGCCGACTCCTCGCCGCCGGTCTCCGGCATCCGCCCGAGGACGACCACCACGTTGCCCTTGGACTCCCAGCCGAGCGCGCTGGCGCGGCTGCGCACCGTCTCGTCCGCCTCGGCGCGCAGCACCGAGTCGACGACCAGCGCCTCGAGGCGGGCGTCCCAAGCGCCCCGCATCTCCGCGGCGCGGGCGTAGACCTCGGCGGTCGCGAACGCCACCTCGCGGGCGTAGCGGGTGATCGACTCGCGCACCGATGCGGCGTCTGGCTCGCCGACGGCCTCGACCACGTTCTCCTCGACCACCTCGATGGTCAGGCGCACCATCTCGACGGTCTGGTGCAGGCTGACGACCCCGGTCAGCGTGCGCGGTGCGGCGCCGAACACCTCGGCGGTGACGGGCGAGCCGGGGTCGGGCTCGCGGTACCAGGTGACGAAGGCGTTGATGCCGGCCTGCACGATCAGACCGATCCAGGAGCGGTCCTGTGCCGAGAGGGAGCGGAACCACGGCATGTCCCGCTCCATGCGGGTCAGCGTGCTGGTGGTCAGCGCGCCCACGGACCGCTGCAGCCGCCGAGCGATGCGCGCGCGGCCGTCGGTGGTGGAGCGGGCACCGGAGCTCATGGGGTGCAGCCTAGGGTCGCCGGCCGGTCGGCGGGGCGCGCGGGCAGTCCGGCGGGGCGTGCGCATGGGGGAACGCGTTCTGGTTACCATCGCCGGACGTCCGTTTTGTGAGGAGCGTCACCCATGCCCCAGTCGCTGGAGATCCAGCGTGTCACCATCCACGGGCACGAGCGCGCCTACGTCAAGGTCGGACCCACCGGCACGAACCAGCGGAGCGCCGCTCCCACCCTCCTGCTGCTGCACGGCCTGGGCTGCGACCACACCACCTGGGCGCCCGTGATCGCCGCACTGGCCCGGCGTTACACCGTGATCGCGCCGGACCTGCTCGGCCACGGCGCCTCGGCGAAGCCGCGTGCGGACTACAGCGTCGGCGGCTACGCCAACGCGATGCGTGACCTGCTCACCGTCCTCGGCATCGACAAGGTCACCGTCGTCGGGCACAGCTTCGGCGGCGGGGTGGCGATGCAGTTCGCCTATCAGTTCCCCGAGCGCACGGAGCGGATGGTGCTCGTGGCGCCGGGCGGGCTGGGCCCCGAAGTCTCCGCCGTGATCCGGGCGATCACCCTGCCCGGCTTCCACCAGGTGATGGGGATGGCCACGCTCCCCGGCGTACGCCACGCGGCGGCGACCGCGCTCCGCACGCTGGCCACGACCGGACTGCCGCACACGCGCGACCTCGACGAGGTGGCGGCGATCTACGAGTCGTTCGGCGACCGCAAGTCGCGGGCCGCCATCCGGCACGTGGTGCGCGCGGTCGTCGACTGGCGGGGCCAGGTGGTGACGATGGCCGACCGGGCCTACCTGACCGCGGCGATGCCGATGTGCGTGGTGTGGGGGAGCCGTGACGACGTGATCCCGGTCAGCCACGCCGAGCGGGTCCGCACCCTGGCCCCGGACGCGACGGTGGAGGTCGTCGAGAACGCCGGCCACTTCCCGCACAAGGACCACCCGCAGCGGTTCGTCCAGGTCGTCAACGACTTCGTGCGCAGCAGCGAGCCGGCCACGTACCACCGCGGACGGTGGCGGCGGCTGCTGCGCTCGGGAGGGGACGCGCCCCTGCACGCGGTGCCCGACGCGGCCACCGCCTGAGCGGGCGCTGCGGCCCGAACACCATGGGATGTCGGCGATCTGCCCCTCCCCATGGCTAATTCACCATGGGGAGCGGCAGATCGGCTGCATACCCTGGTAATCCGCCGACGGCCCGCAGGTCAGGCGTCGCCGCCCTCCTGCTTGACCCCGCGCACGGCGGTCGGGTCGTCGATCCGGTACCGGTCGAACGCCTCCTGCACCGTCTCCTGCTTGACCTCACCGCGCTCGGCGAGCGCCTGCAGCGCCTGCACGACCACCGACTGGGCGTCGATGTGGAAGAAGCGTCGTGCGGCCGGCCGGGTGTCGGCGAAGCCGAATCCGTCGGCGCCCAGGGTGTGGTAGTCGCCGGGCACCCACTTGGCGATCTGGTTCGGCACCGCCCGCATGAAGTCGCTGACCGCGACGATCGGGCCCTCGACCTCCTTGAGCTTGTTGGTGACGTACGGCGTCCGGGCCGGCTCGGAGGGGTGCAGCAGGTTCCACTCCTCGGCGTCCACCGCGTCGCGCGCCAGCTCGTTCCACGAGGTCACCGACCAGGTGTCGGCGGCCACGCCCCAGTCCTCGGCCAGCAGGCGCTGCGCCTCGGTGATCCACGGGAAGCCGACGCCGGAGGCGAGCAGCTGCACGCGCGGCGGGGTGCTGCCGCCCTCGATCGCCGGCGGGACCGCGAAGTGGTAGATGCCCTTGAGCAGGCCCTCCACGTCGAGGTCGTCGGGCTCGGCGGGCTGCACCGTCGGCTCGTTGTAGACGGTCAGGTAGTAGATGACGCTCTCGCCGTCGGGGTGCTCCTCGGTGCTGCCGTACATCCGGCGCAGCCCGTCCTGCACGATGTGGCTGACCTCGTGCGCCATCGCCGGGTCGTAGTGCACCACGGCCGGGTTCGTCACGGCCAGCAGCGGCGAGTGCCCGTCGGCGTGCTGCAGCCCCTCACCGGTCAGCGTCGTACGACCG
>DASSVD010000051.1:0-12803 GCA_035706365.1 Nocardioidaceae bacterium | reverse complement strand
CCGGGCTCGCCTCGACCCGTACCTATCCCCTGCGATCCTCGTTCCGGCCCTCCTACAACATGGCCGTCAACCTCGTGCACCAGTTCGGCCGCGAGCGCGCCCGCGAGCTGCTCGAGTCCTCCTTCGCGCAGTTCCAGGCCGACAAGGCGGTGGTCGGGCTGGCCCGGCAGCTGCGCAAGAGCGAGGAGGCGCTCGAAGGGTACGCCGAGGCGGCCAGCTGCCACCTCGGCGACTTCATGGAGTACGCCGCCCTGCGCCGGCGGGTCGGTGAGCTGGAGAACGCCGCCGCCAAGGCCCGCAAGGCCGACCGGCGCGAGGAGGTGGTGGCCTCGCTGGAGGCGCTGCGGCCCGGGGACGTGATCGACGTGCCGGCCGGTCGCTTCTCCGGGATGGCGGTCGTGGTGGACCCGGGGATGCGCTCGGAGCGCGACGGACCGCGGCCCTACGTGGTCACCGCCGACCGGCACGCCCGCCGCCTCTCCCTGGTCGACTTCCCCGTGCCGGTGCAGGTCTTGACCCGGATGCGGGTGCCGCGCAACTTCAGCGGGCGCAACCCGCAGGCGCGGCGGGACCTGGCCTCGGCGCTGCGGAACAAGACCCACGGGCTGATCCCCCCTCCCGGCCACGACCGCGACCGCGCCGGCGGCGGGCGTCGCGCCCGCTCCCGGGCCGAGCAGGACAGCGAGCGCCAGATCGCCCGGCTGCGCGCCGAGCTGCGCGCCCACCCCTGCCACGGCTGCGCGGAGCGCGAGGACCACGCCCGCTGGTCCGAGCGCTACCACAAGCTGGAGCGCGACACCCGCACGCTGCAGCGGCGCATCGAGCAGCGGACCAACACCATCGCCCGCCAGTTCGACCGGGTGTGCGACGTGCTGACCACGCTCGGCTACCTCGAGGACGACCAGGTCACCGCCACCGGGGAGCGGCTGATGCGGATCTACAGCGACATGGACCTGGTCGCCGCGGAGTCGCTGCGGCACGGGCTGTGGGACGACCTGTCGCCCGGCGAGCTGGCCTCGGTGCTCTCCGCGCTGGTGTTCGAGTCGCGCCGCGCCGACGACGCGGTGGCGCCACGGCTGCCCGGCGGACGGGTGCGCGAGACGCTCGCGGCGATGGTCGGGTTGTGGGGCGACCTGGACGCCGTGGAGCGGGACAACCGGCTGGACTTCCTGCGAGAGCCCGACCTGGGCTTCGCGTGGGCGGCGTACCGGTGGGCCGAGGGGGCCAGCCTCGACGACGTGCTCACCGAGACCGACCTGGCCGCCGGCGACTTCGTGCGCTGGGTCAAGCAGCTGCTCGACCTGACCGACCAGGTCGCGGACGCGGCCGGGGACAGCGACCTGCGCCGCACCGCCCGTCGCGCCTCCGACGCGCTGCGCCGGGGCGTGGTGGCCTACTCCTCGGTCTCCGACTGAGGATCGGGAGCCGGCGCCGAGGACACCGGCCGGTTCTCATACGGCGTGGACAGCACGATCGTGGTGCGCGTGGAGACATTGGCCACGGCCCGGATGGTGGCCAGCAGCTCCTCCAGCCCGGTCGGGGCGGGGACCCGCACCTTGAGGATGTAGGACTCCTCGCCGGCGACCGACCAGCAGCTCTCGATCTCGCGGATCCCGCGCAGGCGCTCGGGCGCGTCGTCGGGCTGGGAGGGGTCCATCGGGCGGATCGAGATGAAAGCGGTCAGCGGGAAGCCCACCTGCTCGTAGTCGATGGTGGCGCCGTACCCCTTGATCAGACCGCGGCCCTCCAGCCGCTTCACGCGCTGGTGCACCGCGGAGGTGGACAGACCGGTGGCCTTGCCGAGGTCGGTGTAGGACATCCGCCCGTCCCCGGCGAGGAGGGTGAGGATCTGCTGGTCGAGGTCTTCCACGGGCGTCACCCTATCGGTGCCGGTCTGCCAGACTCGCCCCGTGAACGAGCGACTGATGCTTCTGGACACCGCCAGCCTCTACTTCCGTGCGTTCTTCGGAGTCCCGGACTCGGTGCGCGCGCCGGACGGCACGCCGGTCAACGCCGTGCGCGGACTGCTGGACTTCATCAGCCGGCTCGTCGGCGAGTACCACCCCACGCACCTGGCCTGCTGCTGGGACAACGACTGGCGGCCGCAGTGGCGGGTCGACCTGCTGCCGTCCTACAAGGCGCACCGGGTGGAGGCGCCACTGCCGGCTCCGGCGCCCGACGACCCGCACTACCGCGAGGAGGTGCCGGACCCGCTCGAGGCGCAGATCCCGGTCATCGTCGAGGTGCTGGAGTCCTTCGGCATCGCGATCGTGGGTGCGGACGGTTACGAGGCCGACGACGTGATCGGCACGCTGGCCACCCGCGGTGCCGCGCACGGCGCCGCCGTCGACGTGGTCACCGGCGACCGTGACCTGTTCCAGCTGGTCGACGACGAGGTGCCGGTGCGGATCCTCTACACCGCCCGCGGCGTCGGCAAGCACGAGCGGGTCACCAACGCGTGGGTGCGCGACAAGTACGGCATCGACGGCAGCCAGTACGCCGACTTCGCCGCGCTGCGCGGTGACCCGTCCGACGGGCTTCCGGGGGTCGCCGGGGTGGGGGAGAAGACCGCGGCAACCCTGCTCGGCCGCTTCGGGGACCTGGCCGGGATCATCGCGGCCAGCAGCGACCCGGCCGCCGATCTGGCCCCGGGCCCGCGGCGCAAGCTGCGCGACGCCGCCGACTACCTCGCGGTGGCCCCGCAGGTGGTCGCCGTGGCTCGCGACCTGGACCTCGGCCTCGACCGGGCGCCCGGGATCGACGCGCTGCGGCTGCCGCGCACCCCGGCCGACCCGGACGCCGTGGTCCGGCTCGCCGAGCGGTGGGGCCTCGGCGGGTCGGTGACCCGGCTCGTGGAGACCCTCACCGCCGGCTGAGCCGGACCGGTCCCGGTCGGGCGGCGTCAGGCCAGGGGGAGCAGCTTCTGCGCCTCGGCCGCGTCCCGCGACGCCGCGGCGGCTTTCTCGGCCGCGGCGATCGAGTCGCCCGCGTGCTCGCGCCACCACGCCTGCCCCTCCTCGGGCAGGGTGTGGATCGGGTCGTAGTACTCGTACTGCCGCGACAGCGCCTCGGGGTCGTTCGCCTCGATGGAGGTGCGGTAGTTCTTGGTCCAGTAGGAGATCCCGCGCACGTGGTCGTAGTCGGCGAGCTGGTGCACCCACCGCTTCCCGACGAACGGCACGTCGCACACGATCCGCGGCGTCGCGAAGCCGGGCAGATAGCCCATCAGGTGGTGCTGCAGCCGCTGGGCGTCCGCGACCGAGACCCGCCAGTGCTCGCTGAACGGGATCATGTCGCACATGTAGAAGTAGTAGGGCATGATCTGCGCGCCGTCGAGCAGGCGGAAGCACAGGTCGAGCAGGGCGTGCGGGTCGGCGTTGACCCCGTTGAGCAGCACGCCCTGGTTGCGCACGTCGCGGATCCCGGTGTCCAGCATCGCCCTGGCGGCCTCCGCCACCAGCGGAGTCACCGAGTTCGCGTGGTTGACGTGGGTGTGGATCGCGATCGAGACGCCACGCTCATTGGCCACCCGCGCCACTCTCTCCATGCCGGCGCGGACGTCGTCCTGCAGCCAGTGTTGGGGCAGGCCCATCAGGGCCTTCGTGGCCAGCCGGATGTCACGGATGTTGTCGATCTCGAGCAGCTTGCTCAAGAACTCCTCCAGGCGTGGCCACGGCATGTTGGCCACGTCGCCGCCGGAGACCACCACGTCGCGGACGGTGGGCGTGCGCCGCAGGTAGTCGAGCATCTGCGCGTGCCGGTCGACCGGCTTGAGGTCGAACTTCAGCTTGTCGATGACCGGGGTGGAGTTGCCGACCAGGTCCATCCGGGTGCAGTGCCCGCAGTACTGCGGGCAGGTGGGCAGCAGCTCGGCGAGCACCTTGGTCGGGTAGCGGTGGGTCAGCCCTTCGGCCACCCACATGTCGTGCTCGTGCAGCGAGTCACGGGTGGCGTGCGGGTGCGAGGCCCAGTCCGTGCGGCGATCGGAGAAGACCGGGAGCATGTAGGCGCGGATGGGGTCGGCGTACAGCGCGTCGGTGTTCTGCTGGCGCCGGGCCGGGTCGGTCGAGAAGTCGTACGGCGCCATCGTGTTCATCATCTGCGGCGGCACGAGCATCGACATGGTCGCCCGCTCGCGCTGGTCGCGCTCGAGGTCCTCGTAGAAGCGGTCCTCGACCAGGTCGCCCCACAGGGCCCGCAGCTGCTTGAGGTTCTTGATGCAGTGCGCACGCTGCCACTGCACCGAGCGCCACTGCTCCGCGGTGACGTCGCGCCAGCCGGGGAAGCGCGTCCAGTCCGGCTCGACCAGCTCGACCTGTCGGTAGGGGTAGGGCTGCCCGGTCTCCAGTCCGACCGACGTCTCGATGCTCATGCTGCTCCTTGCCGTTGCGGTGCGTGGCCCGCAGGGTGCGGGCGGCGGCGTGTGAGGTTTGTGTCCTCCGCCACGTCCATGCCAGAGTACGCAAAGAATCTCCGGTGCGACAAATACATCACCGCAAGATTTGCGCGTCAGTTGCTACATCGATGGAGGACAGCCGGTGTCGAACAGGCCCGATTCAGCCGGGGCGCCCACCGGGGCGTCCACCGGGGCGTCCACCGGGGCGTCTACCGGGGCGTCCACCGGGGCGTCTACCGGGGCGCCCGCGGGGACGCCGACCGGGATGCACCGGGTGCTGGCACCGGCCGGCGTACTGCCGCAGGCGGCCGAGCGGCTGGACACCCGCCGCGAGCTGTGGCCCGACGAGGTCCGGGTGCGCGTCCAACGGCTCAACCTCGACGCCGCGTCCTTCCGTCAGCTCGAGCGCACCCACACCGCCGCCGACGGCAGCCCGGACGGCCACGCGGTGCGCCAGGCGGTGCTCGACATCGTCGCCTCTCGCGGCAAGATGCAGAACCCCGAGACCGGGTCCGGCGGAATGCTGGTCGGGGTGGTCGAGGAGGTGGGGGAGGAGTCCCCACTCGGCCTGCAGGTCGGTGACCGTGTCGCCACCCTGGTCTCGCTCACCCTCACCCCGCTGGTCATCGAGGACGAGCTGCGCGGCTGGGACGGGCGCAGCGAGCAGGTGCCGGCCGACGGGTACGCCATCCTGTTCGGGCGCTCCATCGCCGCGCGCATCCCCGACGACCTCCCCGCCGAGCTCTCCTTGTCGGTCATGGACGTGTGCGGCGCCCCGGCGCTGACCGCCCGGGTGGTGCGCCAGTACGACGCGCCGGTGGTCACCGTGATCGGCGGCGCGGGCAAGTCCGGCTCGTTGTCCCTGGCCGCCGCCCGCGACGCCGGCGCGGCGCGGACCGTCGGTGTCGTCCCGCACCAGGACGAGGCGGACCTGCTCGAGGCCGCGAAGCTGGCCGACGCGGTCGCCGTCGCCGACGCCCGGGACCCGGTCGCCCTGGCCGCCGCAGTCGAGCAGGCCGGCGGACCGGCCGACGTCACCGTGGTCTGCGTGGACGTGCCCGGCTGCGAGGGCGGCGCGATCCTGGCCACCAAGCAGGGCGGCACCGTGATCTTCTTCTCCATGGCCACCTCGTTCAGCGCGGCGGCGCTCGGTGCCGAGGGGCTCGCCGCGGACGTCACCATGCTGGTGGGCAACGGGTTCGTGCCCGGCCACGCCGACTACGCGCTGTCCCTGCTGCGGGGCCATGACGGCGTCCGAGGGCTCTTCGAGCGGCGGCTGTGAGGGGCGGCCACCCGGTGGCCGGTTGCCCCGCGCGCCCCGCTGGCCGTTCTCTCGCCCGGATGCGGAGAATGAGCCCGTGACCCGGATCCTGTTTCGCAACGGCTACGTGCACACACCGGCCGATCCCCACGCCACGGCGATCGCCGTCGAGGGCGGCCAGGTGGTGTGGACCGGCGACGACGACGCCGCCGCGCACTTCCTGGACAACGCCGACCAGGTGGTCGACCTGGCCGGCCGCCTGGTGACACCGGCCTTCGTCGACGCGCACGTGCACCTGTCCCAGACCGGGATGGCTGCGCTCAGCGTCGACCTCAGCACCGCCGCCAGCCTCGTCGAGGCGCTCGACGCGCTCGAGCAGCACGCTCGGCGTACCAGCTTTCCGGTGGTGCTCGGCTTCAACTGGGACGAGACCCAGTGGCCCGAGCAGCGGGCCTTCACCCGCACCGAGGTCGACCGCGCGGTGGGCGACCGCCCCGCCTACCTGGCCCGCGTGGACGCCCATTCGGCCGTGGTCTCCACCGCCTTCCTCGACGCCTTCGCGCACCTGGCCGGCCTGCCCGGGTACGACCCGGACGGCTGGCTGGTGCGCGAGGCGAACGGCCGCGCCCGCGACGGCGTGTTCGAGCTGATGCCCGGTACGGCGCAGGAGGAGGCGATCGCCCGCGCGCTCGACGACGCCGCGCGCGTGGGGATCGGCATGGTGCACGAGATGGGGGCCCCCGGAGACTCCCCGCCGGAGGACTTCGCGCGGATCGCGCAGGTGCGCAGCGCCGCCGTACGCCCCGCGGTGGTCGGCTACTGGGGCCAGCTCGACGGGATCGACGAGGCCAGGCGGCTCGGTTGTGCCGGTGCCGCCGGCGACCTGTGCATGGACGGCGCGATCGGCTCGCGCACCGCAGCGATGTGCGAGCCGTACGCCGACGACCCGACCGCGGGGCACCTCTACCTGGGGGCTGACGAGGTGGCCCGACACGTGCTGGCCTGCACCGAGGCGGGCCTGCAGGCCGGATTCCACGTCATCGGGGACCGCGCCTGCGCCGAGCTGGTCGAGGGCCTGCGTCGCGCCGCCGACAAGGTGGGGGCTCCGGCCATCGTGCGCGGCCGGCATCGGCTCGAGCACCTGGAGATGGTCTCCGCGGCGGACATGGTCACGCTGGCCGAGCTCGGCGTGACCGCCAGCATGCAGCCGATGTTCGACGCCACCTGGGGCGGCGAGGACTCGCTGTACGCCCAACGTCTCGGCGCCGACCGGGCTCGGCCGATGAACGCGTTCGCCTCGCTGAACCGCGCCGGTGTCCCGCTGGCCTTCGGCTCCGACAGCCCGGTCACCCCGTTCGCCCCCTGGGAGGGTGTGCGTGCGGCCGCCTGGCACCAGACCGAGTCCGAGCGGATCACAGTCCGCGCCGCGTTCCACGCCTTCACCCGCGGAGGTTGGCGGGCCGCCGGCCGTGACGAGGGCGGTGTGCTCGCGGTCGGTGCCCCGGCCAGTCTCGCGGTCTGGGACGTGCCCGGCGACCTCCGCGTGCAGACCCCCGATCCGCGTGTGGCGGCCTGGTCGACCGACCCGCGCGCCGGCGTACCCCATCTTCCCGACCTGCAACCCGGCCTCCCGCTGCCGACCTGCGTGCTCACGCTGGTCGACGGAGAGGTGGCCTTCGAACAACCAGGAGCACTGACGTGAGGGTCTCGACAAGCTCGACCAACCGGGCCGGCAAGCTGGGCCTCGACCCGGTGACCGTGCGCAAGGCTCGCAGCCTCGCACGGAAGGCCGGTCGACCGATCGTGTCGCTGGCGCAGCAGCACACCACTGTCTCCGTCGAGCGCGCCACGCTGCGCCTGGCCGGGCTGGAGGGTGCCGACGCGGACGGCATCCCGTGGGTCAACCGGCTGCTCGACGCGGTCCGCGGAGACGTCGGCCTCGAGCACGGCACCGCGCTGCCGGTGTGGGACGCGCTGGTGCGAGGGGAGGCCGACGACCTGTCCACGCTGGCCCAGAAGGCGGCCGCCGGCTCGGTGCGCTTCCGCCTGCCCGAGGGCAAGGAGCTCACCCGCGCCCGCGCGGCTGCTCGCAAGCAGGTCGGGGCCGGGATCCGGCAGATGGACGCCCGTCGGCGGGAGCGCGACCGGCTGATCAAGCGGTACGGCGACCCCGACCACAAGCCGTGGATCTACCTCATCGTGGCCACCGGCGACATCTACGAGGACATCCCGCAGGCCCAGCAGGCGGCCCGCGAAGGCGCGGACGTGATCGCGGTGATCCGCTCGACCGGCCAATCCCTGCTCGACTACGTGCCCGAGGGGGCCACGCGCGAGGGCTTCGCCGGCACCTACGCCACCAGCGAGAACTTCCGGCTGATGCGCGCGGCGCTCGACGAGTCCAGCAAGGAGCTCGGCCGTTACATCCGGCTGACCAACTACGCGTCGGGACTGTGCATGCCCGAGATCGCGGCGCTGGCCGGGCTGCGTCGCCTCGACATGATGCTCAACGACTCGATGTACGGGATCCTCTTCCGCGACATCAACCCGGTGCGCACCTTCGTCGACCAGCGGTTCAGCCGACAGGTCCACGCCCGCGCCGGGATCATCATCAACACCGGCGAGGACAACTACCTGACCACCGCCGACGCCGTCGAGGCGGCGCACACGGTGACCGTCTCCCAGCTGCTCAACGAGTACTTCGGCAAGGAGGCCGGGCTCGAGGACTGGCAGCTCGGCCTGGGGCACGCCTTCGAGATCAACCCGGACCTGCCGGACAGCTTCCGGATGGAGCTGGCGCACGCCATGCTCGCTCGGGACCTTTTCCCGCACGCGCCGCTGAAGTGGATGCCGCCCACGCGCCACATGACCGGGGACGTGTTCCGCGGCTACCTGCTCGACGGGTTCTTCAACCTCGCCGGGGCGCTGACCGGGCAGAGCATCCTGCTGGTGGGGATGATGACCGAGGCGGTGGTCACCCCCTGGCTGTCCGATCGCGACCTCGCGCTACAGAACGTCCGCTACGTGATGAACGCCGCGGGCAACCTGCACGAGGACTTCCGCCCCACGCCCGACGGCTTCATCGCCGAGCGGGCCCGTCGGGTGCTCGCCGAGAGCATCGAGCTGCTCGAGCGGATCCTCGCCCACGAGGGCAAGCACGGCCTGCTGGAGGCGATCGGGGACGGCACCTTCGGGTTGATGAAGCGTCCCTCCGACGGCGGGCGCGGACTCGAGGGCGTCGCGCGCAAGGCCGACGACTACTACAACCCGGCGACCGAGATCCTGGAGGCGAAGTGATGGTCTCGACAAGCTCGACCGACCGTGGGGGCTCGACCGGCCGCGGGGGCTCGACCGACCGTGCGGGCAGCATCCTGCGGCCGTACGGCGACACCACCGGCGACGGGATGGTGCAGGTGTCCTTCACCCTGCCCATGCCGCACTCGAAGGTCGCCGAGGGCGCGGCAGCCCAGCTGGCCAACAAGATGGGCATCGACCCCGCGATGGTGGTGCACGCCAAGCCGATGGGGCCCGACTTCACCTTCTTCGTGGTCTACGGCCGCGTGAACCACCTCGTCGACACCTCCAAGGTCGAGGTGGTCGAGCGCGACTACCCGTTGCTCTCGCCCAAGGAGGTCAACCTCGCGATCCGCAAGGGGCTGCGGCGGCGCCTGGTGGTCGTGGGCGGATGCATCGGCACCGACGCGCACACCGTCGGCATCGACGCGATCCTCAACATCAAGGGCTTCGCCGGCGAGAAGGGCCTGGAGTACTACCGCGAGATCAAGGTGGTCAACCTCGGCGCCCAGGTCTCCGTGCCCCAGCTGGTCGCGCGGGCGCGCGAGGAGAAGGCGGACGCCATCCTGGTCTCCCAGGTGGTCACCCAGCGCGACGCGCACCTGCTCAACACCAAGGAGATGTCGGCAGCGTTCCGCGAGGCCTATCCGGCCGACCGGCGCCCGCTGATGATCGTCGGCGGTCCGCGGTTCGACGAGAGTGCCTCCGCCGACCTCGGCGTGGACCGGGTATTCGGCCGGGGCACCACCCCAGGGGAGGTCGCCAGCTACCTGGTCGACTCGCTGGTCACCCGGCGGCCCGAGCGCAGTGCGAGGAAGGCGTCATGACAGGTCTCGACAGGCTCGACCAGCCGGGGGACGGTCCCGACAGGCTCGACCAGCCGGGGGAGGGGCTGGTGGTCACCCACCGGCGCTACGTGCCCTACTCGCACGCCCACTACGCCGGGAACCTGGTCGACGGTGCCTACTCCCTGGGGCTCTTCGGGGACGTGGCGACCGAGGTGTGCATCCGCACCGACGGCGACGAGGGGCTGTTCGCCTCCTACTCCGACGTGCAGTTCCGGGCGCCGGTGCGGGCCGGCGACGTGCTGGAGGTGACCGCCGAGGTGGTCCGGATGGGCCGCCGCTCGCGGACCCTGGAGCTCGCGTGCCGGGTGGTCGCGCGCGGCTGTCCGGAGGTCGGGGAGTCCGCAGCCCGGATGCTCGAGGAGCCGATCGTGGCCACCACGGCCACCGGGACGGTCGTCGTGCCGCAGGGCTCCGGCGTGTCGCCGAGCCGACACGCCGTGGAGGAGTGAAAGTTCGCGAAATCGTGTCATCGCGGACAGCCGCGGTGACCTGCGGATTCGTGTGTTTTCGCAGGTCAGCGGCCGGTTGACAGGAGCGCCGCGACTCGGCAATCTGCCAGGCGTCCCACCAAGCAGGCCGTTCCCGCGCGCTGACGTCCAGGTGGCCGCGTAGCCGGGTCGGGTACCACGAACCTCGGTGACGCTGTTCCCGGAGGTCGGCGGCGCGGTAGCGGGGTGTGACACGAGACAGAGCCCGGCGCCCAGTAGACAACGGGCCTGACTGCCGCAGCCAGCGACAGCAGGTTCGGTCCGAAGGGCCCGGGCTCTTCTCGGTTGCCCCCGACGGTAGGTTTGTGGCGCGGGAGACGCGCGAGGTGGGAGGAGCGGGGCACATGCGGCTGCGTGCCGGAGTCGCTGCGTCATGGCTGCTCGCCGCGCTCGCCGGCGCACTCACCGCACTCGGCTTCGAGCCCTGGCACTGGTGGCCGCTGGTGCCGGTCGGTGTCGCCGTCCTCACCCTGCTGGTGCGCGGAGCTCGAGCGCGCAGGGGAGCGGGACTGGGCGCCGTCTACGGCGTCGCGTTCATGCTGGTGCTGCTGCCGTGGCTCCAGGTGATCGGCACCCCGGCGTGGCTGGCCCTGGCCGTCATCGAGGGCCTGTTCTACGCCCTGGTGGGAGCCGGCACGGCGCTGGTCTGCAGGCTGCCCGGATGGCCGCTGTGGGCGGCCTGCACCTGGGTCGGCGCGGAGCTGCTGCGGGGGGCCGTCCCGTTCGGGGGCTTCCCCTGGGGGCGACTGGGACACACCGCGGTCGGGCTGCCACCTGCGCAGCTGGTCGGGCTGGTCGGTACCGCCGGGGTCACCTTCGCGGTGGCGCTGGTGGGCACGGTGCTGGCGTGGGCGCTGTTGCGAGTACGCCGCCGCCCGCTGCGGTCGGCCGTCGCGGTGGCGGCCGTGTGCGTCCTGGTGAGCCTGCCCGCGCTGGCCGGGACGGTGCTGGGCCGGCCCGATGGCGGAGCCCTGGGGCCCGACGCCGGCGACGGGGCCCGAAGAGCCTCCGGCGAGGTGCGGGTCGCGGTGGTGCAGGGCAACGTGCCCGGCGTCGGCCTGGACGCCTTCGCCGAGCGGCGCGCGGTCCTCGACAACCACGTGCAGGCAACCCTCGACCTGGCTCGCCGGATCGAGGCCGGCCAGGCGCCGCGCCCGGACTTCGTGGTGTGGCCGGAGAACTCCTCCGACATCGACCCGTACCAGGACGCCGCGGCTCGGGCGGACATCGCCCGGGCGGTGCGCGCGGTCGGCGTACCCCTGCTGATGGGGTCGGTGGTCGGTGGCCAGGACGACTCCGACGGGTGGCGCAACCGGGTGATCGTCTGGTCGTCTCAGGGCCTGCCGCGCGACTACTACGACAAGATCCATCCCGTGCCGTTCGGTGAGTACATCCCGCTGCGCTCCGTGCTGGCGCCGCGGATCCCAGCGCTGGACCAGATCCCCAGCGACATGGTTCCGGGCCGGCGCCCCGGCGTCCTCGACGTCGCCGGCGTGCGGGCGGGGGTGCTGCTCTGCTTCGAGGTCGGCTACGACGGCCTCGTCCGCGACCTGGTGCACCGCGGCGCCGAGCTGATCGTCGTGCCGACCAACAACGCGACCTACACGGGGACCGGGCAGATCGAGCAACAGTTCGCGATGTCGCGGCTGCGGGCCCGGGAGACCCACCGCAGCGTCGTGGTCGCCTCGACCAACGGCATCTCGGGCATCATCGGGCCCGACGGCGACGTGCTGACCCGGGCACCGGTGCGCACCCAGGCAGTGCTGGAGGCGCGGATCCCGCTGTCGCAGGTGATCACCCCGGCGATGCGGTTCGGCGCCTGGATCGAGGGGGTGCTGGCGCTGGTGGGGCTGCTGGCCGCCGCAGCCGGCGCGCTGGTCGGCATGGCTGACCGGCGCCGTCGCGCGGCACGCGGCGGGCCGCCCACCGCTGTGTCCCCCCGGCCGGACGCCGTCGACCGCGAGACGGCGGCCTGGTGAGCGCGCCCGCGGGGGAGCGTTCCCTGGCCGTGGTCATCCCCACCTACGACGAGGTGGAGAACCTGGCCTGGATCGTCGGCCGGGTCCGTACGGCGGTGCCCGAGGCCGACGTGTGGATCTTCGACGACAACTCACCGGACGGCACCGGGGAGGCGGCCGACGAGCTGGCCGCCCGGGACCCGCACGTCCGAGTCGTGCACCGGACCGCGAAGGCCGGTCTCGGAGCGGCGTACCTGGCGGCGTTCCCGACCGTACTGGCGCATGGCTACGCCCTGGTCGCCCAGATGGACGCCGACGGGTCGCACCTGCCCGAGCAGCTGCCGGCCCTCGTGGCGGCCACCGAGGAGGCCGACCTGGTCCTCGGCTCGCGGTGGGTGCCGGGCGGCTCGGTGGTCAACTGGCCGTGGTTCCGCCAGGCGTTGTCCCGAGGAGGAAACCTGTACACCCGGCTGCTGCTGGGCATCCCGGTGCGCGACGCCACCGGTGGTTTCCGTGTCTTCCGCCGGGAGGCGCTCGAGCGGATCGACCTGACCGACGTGC
>DASSVD010000050.1:0-4246 GCA_035706365.1 Nocardioidaceae bacterium | reverse complement strand
CCTTCGTCGTGTCCGGCCTGCTCGCGATGGCCGGCGCGGGGTACGTCGCGGTCACGGACCACGCCTCGCAGCGCGCTGACCTGCTCGGGGTCGTGCTGGCCATCGGGTTCGCGATCAGCTTCGCGGCGTTCCTGCTCGTGTCCCGTCACGCCCGGCGCGACGCGACGCCCATCGGGTTCCTGTTCTGGTCGGCCGCCTTCGCCGCCGTACCCGCCGTGCTCGCGGCGGTGGTCAGCGGCGCTCCCGTCGGGCCGGTCACGGGGAGGGACGTCGCCGCGGTGGCCCTGGCCACGTGTTGCGGAGGCACCACCGGTCACCTCCTGGTCACGGGATCACTGCGCCGGCTGCCTGCCACCACGGCTGCGGTGATCCGGTTGACCCAGCCGTTCTTCGCCATGCTCTTCGCGTGGTGGATCGTCGCGCAGACCCCCACCCTGCACCAGGCACTCGGGGGGATCGTGACGGTGCTGGGCGTCGGCTTCGGTCTGCTGTTCCGGCCGCGCCCCCGCGGCCCCGCGGAGGAGCTCGAGCTGCTCGAGTAGCCCGTCTGCTCGGCCGTGGTGCAACCCGTGGTGCCAGCCGCGGCGCCGCCGACCCGGCTCTGCGGTCAGGAGCGGCCGGCTCCCTCCGCGCGCAGCCTGACCAGGGCGTCGAGGCCCACGGCGCCGGCGCCCGCGGCGCGAACCATCACCGGGTTGAGCTCCATCTCCTCGACGTCATCGGCGAGGTCGAGCGCCGCTGCCCCGAAGGCGACCAGCAGGTCGACCAGGGCGTCGACGTCGCGCGCCGGACGGCCACGGAACTCCCCCAGCAGGGGGGCCGCGCGCAGCCGGCCGAGGGCCCGGCGTACCTCTGCGTCGCCGAACGGCGGCACCAGGCTGACGCTGTCGCGCAGCACGTCGACGAGCACGCCGCCGAGCCCGACGGTGACCACGGGACCGAACGAGAGGTCCCGGTGCGCTCCGACGATGAGCTCGAGGTCGTGACCGTCGCCGGTGAGCATCGGCTGGACCAGCACCCCCGCGCCGGTCGCGCCCAACGACCGGCCGAGCTCGTCGAGGTCCGCGAAGGCGGCGTCGAGGGACTCTCGATCGGCAAGCCCCAGCCGGACCCCGCCCACGTCGCTCTTGTGCGCCACCTGGTCGCTCAACAGCTTCATCGCACAGGGCAGGCCGAGCCGCTGGGCCGCTGCCCACGCCGCCGCAGCGTCGCGCACCTGCTCACCTTCCACGACCGGCACCCCCCGGTCGCGCAGCAGCTGACCGGAGTCGAGCTCGTCGAGCGTGGCCGCTCCGCGGGCGCGAGCGCGCGCCACCGGATCCGCGCCGACGCCGCCGGTGCCTACCGCCGGGAGCGGAGCCGGGACGGCCGAGGCGCGGCGCTCGCAGTACGACGCCAGCGCGCCGATCGCCCGCGCCGCGCGAGCCGGGTCGTCGAAGCGCGCTACCTGGTGCGCCGCCAGCGCGTCGAGCGGGACCCGGTTGTTACCGGTCCACACGACCACCACCGGCTTGTCCGTGGCGCGGTTCGCCTCGGCGATGATCTGCACCAGGCGGTCAGCTCCATGGGCGGCGTTGCCGACAAGCACCGCCACCACGTCGGTACCGGGGTGCTCCACGGCGACCTCGAGCGCCCCGCGCAGGATCTCCGGGTCCTTGATCAGCTCGGCGGTGAGGTCGATGGGGTTTCCGGCCGAGCCGAACGCCGGCAGCGTGGCCCGCATCCGCTCCTGCCACTCGGGCTCCCACGCGGCGACCTCGATCCCGTTCGCGCTGGCCACGTCGGTCATCAACGCGGCCGCTCCCCCGGACATCGTGAGGATGCTCAGCCGGCGCCCGCGCAGCCGGCGTCGCTGGTCGAAGACCACCATCATGTCGACGATGTCGTTGATGCTCTCGACCGCGATCGCGCCGACCTGGTCGCAGACGTCGCGGAAGACGGCGTCGGAGCCGACCAGGGAGGCGGTGTGCGAGCTGACCGCGCGAGCGCCCGCGTCGCTGCGTCCGGCCTTGGCCACGATCAGCGGCTTGTCCGCGGCCAGCGCCTTGCGCCCCAGCGCGGCCAGGCGTTGCCCGTCCGAGAGCCCCTCGAAGTAGGCGGCGAGCGTGGTGACCTCGGGCTCCTCGCTGAGCGCGGACAGGATCTCGACGACGTCGAGGTCGACCTCGTTGCCGGTGTTCGCGTAGTGGCTGAAGTCCACTCCCGCCTGGCGGGCGGCGCTGAAGATGAAGGTGCCGAACGCACCGCTCTGGGAGATCAGCGCCGTCCCGCCCGGAGCGATCGACTCGCCCTCGTCCAGCGCGGAGGTGAAGGTGGCGGTGAGCCGGCCACGGGTGCCGATCAGACCGAGGCAGTTCGGTCCGAGCACCCGCACGTCGCTGCCGGCGATGGCCGCCTGCAGCTCCTGCTGCAGCGCGGCTCCCTCCTGGCCCATCTCCGCGAAGCCGGCGGCCGACACGATCACCACCGGTACGCCGAGCCGGCCGCACTCGCGCACCGCCTGCGGCGAGGAAGCGGCGTCGAGCATGAGCATGACCAGGTCGGGGGTGACTCCGATGGCGGCGAGGTCGGGATAGGCAGGCAGGCCCTGAACGGTGGCACGTCGTGCGTTCACCGGGTAGATGTCGCCGGCGTACCCGAAGCGCTTCAGGTAGGCGATCGGGCGACCGGAGAGCTTGATCGGGTTGTCCGAGGCTCCGACCACGGCGACCGACTTGGCCTCGAACATCGCCCGGAGCCAGGGCGGCTGTGCCGCGAGATCGCCGCCGGACCTGTGTTCCCGGTCCATCTGCGGCCTCACCGCTGGCCCTTCTGGATGCCGCGCCCGATGATCAGGCGCTGGATCTCGCTGGTGCCCTCGTAGAGCCGGAGCAGGCGCACGTCGCGGTAGATCCGCTCCGCCGGCATCTCCCGCATGTAGCCGCTTCCGCCGTGCACCTGCACCGCGAGGTCGGCGACCCGGCCGGCCATCTCGGTGCAGAACAGCTTCGCCGCCGACGGGCCGATCCTGCGGTCCTCGCCGGAGTGGTACCTGTGCGCCACCTCCCGGACCATCGCGCGGCCGGCCATGGTGTCGGTCACCTGGTCGGCGAGCATGGCCTGCACGAGCTGGAAGTCTCCGATGGGGGTGCCGCCCTGGCGGCTCTCCCGAGCGAACGCGACCGACTCCTCCAGCGCCCGCTCGGCGGCACCGACGGCCAGGGCGGCCACATGGATGCGTCCGCGCGCGAGCGCGGTCATCGCGGCACGGAAGCCCGCGTCCTCCTCACCACCGATCAGGGCCTCCGCCGGGACCCGGACGTTGTCGAAGGCGACCTCGGCGGTGACGGCGCCCTCCTGCCCCATCTTCTTGTCCTTGGGCCCGACGGACACGCCGGCGGCGTCCGCGGGGACGAGGAAGACGGCGATGCCCTTGCCGGACTCGTCGGCGGGCCGGGTGCGCGCGAAGACGATGAACAGGTCTGCCCACGGGGCGTTGGTGATGAAGCGCTTGTTGCCGGTGATCACCCAGTCCTCGCCGTCGCGCCGCGCCTTCGTGGTGAGGCCGGACGGGTCGGAGCCTGCCTCCGGTTCGGTCAGGGCGAACGACGCCACCACCGAGCCGTCGGCGATGCGGCCCAGCCACTGCTTCTTCTGCTGGTCGGTGCCGAAGTTCACCAGCACCTGGCCGGCGATGCCGTTGTTGGTGCCGAACATCGAGCGGAAGGCCAGGGTCGTCCGGCCGAACTCGAAGGCGAGCTCCACGTCCTGGACGATGGTGAGGCCCAGGCCGCCGTACTCCTGGGGGATCGCGTAGCCGAACAGGCCCATCTCGGCCGCGGCGCGGCGGATGTCCTCGGGGATCGCATCGGTGTCGGCGATCTCGCGCTCGCGCGGGCGCACCTCGGCATCGATGAACGCCCGGACCTGGGTCCGGATGGCTGCGAAGTCGTCGGACGAGACCTGGTCGGGGATTGTCATATATAAAATATCTGGCATCGTGTGTGAGAGTGTCAAGCAGTCTCACGGCCCCGTATCGCCTAGCAGGACGGTAGCCCCATGCTGAGCACCCGCTTCACCGAGACCTTTCCCTGCAGCGTCCCGCTCACCCAGGGCGGCATGCAGTGGGTGGCCACCGCGGAGTTGGTCGCCGCCGTGGCCGACGCCGGCGCGCTGGGCTTCCTGTCCGCCCTCACCCAACCCAGTCCCGAGCATCTCGCAGCCGAGATCCGCCGCTGCCGGGAGCTGACCGACCAGCCTTTCGGCG
>DASSVD010000049.1:0-9390 GCA_035706365.1 Nocardioidaceae bacterium | reverse complement strand
GCCTGCGACGACCCGCAGCGACCGCTGGCGGTCACCGCCGTGCGGGAATGAGGAACCCCTCTATACCGTTGACCCCGAGTCAACCGATCCGGCCGCGTTCGCGGCCGTACGCCCACGACCCGGGAGCAGCTCACGACCATGGTGGACACGCCTGTCGACAGCCCTGACCGTACGGGTGACACCGTGCGCAACGTCATCATCATCGGCTCCGGCCCGGCCGGCTACACCGCCGCGGTGTACGCCGCTCGCGCCAACCTGGCCCCCCTCGTCTTCGAGGGCTCGGTGACCGCCGGCGGGGCGCTGATGAACACCACCGAGGTGGAGAACTTCCCCGGCTTCCGCGACGGCATCATGGGTCCGCAGCTGATGGACGAGATGCGCGCCCAGGCCGAGCGGTTCGGCGCCGAGCTGGTCGCCGACGACGTCTCAGCGGTGGAGCTCACCGGAGCGGTGAAGAGCGTCGTGGACAGCGCCGGCACCACCCACCGTGCGCACGCGGTGATCCTGGCCACCGGCTCCGGCTACCGCAAGCTCGGCATCGCCGACGAGGACCGGCTCTCCGGCCACGGGGTGAGCTGGTGCGCGACGTGCGACGGGTTCTTCTTCCGCGAGCAGCACATCGCGGTGGTCGGCGGTGGGGACTCCGCGATGGAGGAGGCCACGTTCCTGTCCCGCTTCGCGGCCAAGGTGACCATCGTGCACCGCCGCGACGAGCTGCGCGCCTCCAAGATCATGCAGGACCGGGCGTTGGCCGACCCCAAGATCGAGTTCGCCTGGAACTCCGAGGTGGTCGACATCCACGGCGAGGACAAGCTGACCGGGCTCACCCTGGCCGACACCGTGACCGGCGAGCGGCGCGAGCTCGACGTCACCGGGCTGTTCATCGCGATCGGTCACGACCCGCGCTCGGAGCTGCTGCACGGTCAGGTGCGCCTGGACGAGGAGGGCTACGTGCTCGTCGACCACCCCTCGACCCGCACCAACCTGCCCGGCGTGTTCGCCGCCGGCGACCTGGTCGACCACACCTACCGCCAGGCGATCACCGCCGCCGGCACCGGCTGCTCCGCCGCCCTGGACGCCGAGCGGTTCCTCGCCGACCTCGAGCACGCGGAGCGGTCCGGCTCCGAGGCGATCGCAGCCGAGCTGGCCTCCGAGCAGGTGCAGACCGCCGGCGCCTGAACCGGGAAGAATGGTCGGTGCCCGGGTGTTGACTGACCAACACCGACAACCACGCAAGACCCGTACCGAAGGAGAGTGCACCTCGTGGCCGAGATGCAAGCTGTGACCGACACCGACTTCGAGACCGAGGTGCTCAAGTCCGACAAGCCGGTGCTTGTCGACTTCTGGGCCGAGTGGTGCGGCCCGTGCCGCCAGGTCTCGCCGATCCTGGAGGAGATCCGCGCAGAGCACGGTGACAAGGTCACCTTCGTGAAGATGAACGTCGACGAGAACCCGGTCACCCCCGCGACCTACCGGGTCACCGGCATCCCGACGCTCAACGTCTACCAGAACGGCGAGGTCGTCAAGCAGATCGTCGGCGCCAAGCCGAAGGCGGCCCTGCTCAACGAGCTCAGCGACTTCATCGGCTGAGCGAGCCCGCCTCGGACTCCTCGAGCCTGCCGGTGAGGTAGCGCTGGATCGTGGGCGCCACCGCCCGCACCACCTCCTCAGCCGGCAGGCCGGCGAGCGGCTCGAACCGCAGCACGTAGCGCGTCATCGCCAGGCCGAACAGCTGCGCGGCGACGAGCGAGACACGCGTCGGCACCTCGGCGTCGCCGGCGCTGGTCCCGGCGCTTGTTCCGGTGCTCGTTCCGACCCTGGTCTCGGATCCGCGCACCGCCGCGCCGACCCGGCGCACCACCTGGGTGCGGAAGAAGTCGCGGACCAGCGCACCGGTGGCCGGCTGCTCCACGGCGCTGCGCAGCAGCGTCCGGAACGCCGGGCCGCTCTCGTCGCCTTCCCAGGCGGCGAGGAACCCGCGCACGATCCGCTCGCCCAGCCTGTCGACGTCGCCGGCCAGGATCCGGGGGAAGAACTCCTCGACGTCGACCGGTGGCTGCACCACGGCGGTGAACAGCCGGTCCTTGGTGCCGAAGTAGTGGTGCACCAGGGCGGGATCCACCTCCGCCTCGGCGGCGATCGCCCGGATGGAGGCCCCGGCGTACCCGCGCTCGGCGAACAGCTGCCGCGCCGCGGCCAGGATCTGCGCGCGGGTGTCGCCGCCTCCCGGCCGGCGCCCCGGCCTGCTCACGAGGTACGCCGCCGCAGGGTGGCCGCGGCCAGCACCAGGGCGACCACGACCGCGCCCGCCACGATCCCGATGTCGCGCAGCATCAGCCCGGTCGGGTCGGCGCTGGTGCCGACCTCCTGCAGTGCCTCGACGGCGTAGGACAGCGGCAGCACGTCGCTGAGCGCGTTCAGCCAGCCCGCCATCGCCTCACGGGCCACGAACAGCCCGCAGAGCAGGATCTGCGGGATCGCCACCACGGGCATGAACTGGACCGCCTGGAACTCCGTGCGCGCGAACGCGCTGCACAGCAGCCCGAGCGCGACGCCGAGCAGCGCGTTGGCCACCGCGATCACCACCGCCCACACGGCGCTACCCGCGGTGTCCAGGCCGAAGAGCAGGTACGCCGCGGCCGTGGCGACGGTGGCCTGCACCGCGGCGGCCAGCCCGAACGCGACGCCGTAGGCGAAGAGCAGGTCGAGCTTGGCGACCGGCGTGGTGAACAGCCGCTCCAGGGTGCCGCTGGTGCGCTCGCGCAGCATCGCGATGCTGGTCACCAGGAACATCAGGATGAACGGGAAGATGCCCAGCATGATCAGCGCGACCCGGTCGAAGAGCAAGGGGTCGTCGTCGTACATGAAGTAGAGCAGGGTCAAGAAGACCAGCGGGACGACGACCATCAGCGCGATGGTGCGGTGGTCGTGACGCAACTGCCGCAGGATCCGGGCGACGGTGCTGGAGAAGACCGGCAGGCTCATCGGGGGCTCCCCTCGTGGCGGCGGACCAGCGTCAAGAAGGCCTGGTCGAGGTCGGTGGTCCCGGCGTGCTCGCGGACCTGGTCCGGCGTGGCGTCGGCGATGATCGCCCCCTCGCGGATCAGCAGCAGCCGCTCGCACCGGTTGGCCTCGTCCATCACGTGGCTGGACACCAGCACGGTCACGCCGCGCTCGGCGAGCTGGTGGAAGCGGGCCCACAGCTCCTCGCGCAGCACCGGGTCCTGCCCGACGGTGGGCTCGTCGAGCACCAGCAGCTGCGGGTCGCCGACCAGCGCGCAGGCCAGCGAGGCCCGGCTGTGCTGGCCTCCGGACAGTGACCCGACCAGCTGGTGCTCGGTCCCGGCCAGGCCGACGGCCTCGATCGCCTCGGCGGCGGCCTCGCGCCGCCGGGAGCCGCGGAAGTACAACGAGGAGAAGTAGCGCACGTTCTCCTGCACGGTGAGGTCCGGGTAGACGCTGGGCGACTGGGTCAGGTAGCCGACGCTGTGCCGCAACGCGGGTGACCCGGCGGGCTCGCCGAGCACCGTCACGGTGCCGGAGCGGACCAGCTGCACCCCGACCACCGCCCGCATCAGCGTGGTCTTCCCGCTGCCGCTCGGGCCGAGCAGGCCGGTGACGCTGCCGCGCGGCACCGACATGTCCAGGCCGTCGAGCACCCGCCGGCCGCCGCGGTCCACGACCAGGCCCTGCACCTGCACGGCCGGCTCGTTCGTCGCCCCGTCCATGGCCGCCACCTCCGTCCACACAACTCAACGAGCGTTGAACTCAACAGTAGATGAGTTTCTGGCGAGCCGGCAACCTTGGCCGGACCGGCTGCGTCTGTTTGAGTAGGCAGGTCCCGCTCCCCAGGAGGTCGCATGTCCGACATCTCCCGTCCCGATGTCCGCACCGCCGGCCCGACGACCGGGGCCTACGCCCTGGGCGACGCGGGTGATGCCGTGGCCGACATCCGCGCCCGCCTGGCCCGGCTCGGCCTGCTCGGCGACGGTGCCGGTCCGGGCCTCCCCCAGGCGGCGGTCTTCGACCACGGCACCGACTCCGCGGTCCGCTCGTTCCAGCAGCAGCGCGGCCTCGACGTGGACGGCGTGGTGGGTCCGGACACGTACCGGGCGCTGGAGGAGGCGCACTGGCGGCTCGGCGACCGGGTGCTCACCCACGTGCCGGGCAACCTGACCTCCGGCGACGACGTGGTGCGGCTGCAGCAGCGCCTGCTCGACCTCGGCTTCCCGGTGGGCCGGGTCGACGGGCTGTTCGGGAGCAGCACCGAGCGGGCGGTGCGGGAGTTCCAGCGCAACGTCGGGCTACCACCGGACGGCACCTGCGGACCGGCCACCCTCAAGGCACTCGGCCGGCTCGCCCCGCTGGTCCGCGGCGGCCAGCCGAACGCGCTGCGCGCCGAGGAGCAGATCCGCCGCGCCGGCCCCCAGCTCAGCGGCAAGGTGGTGGTGATCGACGCCGCCCCGGTGCGCGCCACCGACCCGGTCACCGCCCGCCGCGCCGCCGAGATCACCACCGACCTGGCCCGCCGCGTCGAGGGACGCCTGGTCGCCACCGGGGTGCAGGCCTTCCTCACCGGTCACCCCGCCCCGGAGTCCGAGCGGGCGGAGTTCGCCAACCGCACCGACGCGAACCTGTCCGTCTCCGTGCAGCTCGACGCCGCGGTCAACCCCGACGTGAGCGGCGTGTCCGCCTACTACTACGGCTCGGACGTCCACGGCGTGCGCTCCACCGCAGGGGAGCGGTTCGCCGGTCTCGTGCAACGCGAGATCGTGGCTCGCACCGATCTGGCCGACCTGCGCACCCACCCCAAGACGTGGGACTTCCTGCGGCGTACGTCGATGCCCGCGGTGCGCGTCGGCGTCGGCTACATCACCAACCCCGGCGACGCCGCCCGGCTCGGCGACCCGGCGTTCCGCGACGTGGTCGCCGAGGCGATCGTGGTCGCGGTGCAGCGGGTGTACCTCACCCCCGACGTGGACAGCCGGACCGGCGTCCTGCGGCTCAGCGAGCTCCGGGCCGCCGTACGACAGGCGAGCGCTCTGCCGCCGGCCTGACCGGACGCGGCCGCACCACCCCGACCAGCTTCTCCAGCGCCGCCTCGACCTCCTCGCGCCAGGTGAGCACCGACTTCAGGTCCAGCCGCATCCGCGGGAAGCGGGCGTGCGCGCGGTGCGTCTTGAACCCGACCGCGAGCAGGAACTCCGCCGGCAGCACGCAGCCGCCGAACCCCTCGCGCGGCGCCCGGGTGTCACCGAACGCCTCGATCGCGCGGATCCCGCCCCGCTTGAGCAGGTCCTTGGCCACCGCCTGCACCAGGGTTCGTCCCGCGCCGGACCCGGCGTACTCCGGGTAGACCATCGCCGTGGTCAGCAGCACCGCGTCCTCGCTGACCGGGGCCGTGGGGAACCCGTCCGCACCGGGGACGTACGCCGGGGGCGCGTAGAGGACGTAGCCGACCGGGTCGCCGTCGGTGTAGAGGATCCGCCCGCACGAGCCCCACTCCAGCAGGACGTGGGAGACCCAGCTCTCCTTCTCGTCGGCGCCGGCACCGGCCTGCTCCGCGCGCCGGCGCCGGACCGGGTCCAGCTCCCAGAAGACGCACGAGCGGCAGCCGACCGGCAGGTCGACGAGGGTGTCCATGGTCAACCGCTCCGTGCGATGCCATCCCATGTCGTGACCCCCTGAACCGTGTCACCGGGCAGATGATTCATCCTAGTAGCTCACCCCCGCCACGCACGGGCGCAGGAGATGCCGATGACAGACCACACCCCGCGGCGCACCGGCCGCTCGGGCCCGACGCGGCTGGACGGCTACGCCGACCGGTACGCCGCCCGCACCCAGGGGATGACCGCCTCGGAGATCCGGGCGCTGTTCTCGGTGGCCAGCCGCCCCGAGGTCGTGTCCCTGGCCGGCGGGATGCCCAACATCAGCGGGCTTCCCCTCGACGTGGTCGGCGGCGCCATCCACGACCTGGTGCTGGACCACGGCGCGACCGCGATGCAGTACGGCTCCGGCCAGGGCGTGCCGCGGCTGCGCGAGCAGATCTGCGACGTGATGCGGCTGGAGGGCATCGAGGCGCACCCCGACGACGTGGTGGTCACCGTCGGGTCGCAGCAGGCGGTCGACCTGGTCACCCGGATCTTCTGCGACCCCGGCGACGTGGTGATCTGCGAGGCCCCGTCGTACGTCGGTGCGCTGGGGGTGTTCCGGTCCTACCAGTGCGACGTGGTGCACGCCGCGATGGACGCCGACGGCCTGGTGCCCGACGCGCTGCGCGACGCGATCGCCTCGGTGCGGGCCTCGGGACGACGGATCAAGTTCCTCTACACGATCCCGAACTACCACAACCCGGCCGGCGTCTCGCTGGCTCCTTCCCGCCGCAGCGAGATCCTCGAGATCTGCCGCGAGGCCGACATCCTGGTCCTCGAGGACAACCCCTACGGTCTGCTCGGCTTCGACGACGAGCCCTACCGCGCGCTGCGGGCCGACGAGGACGAGGGGGTGATCTACCTCGGGTCGTTCTCCAAGACCTTCGCGCCCGGCTTCCGGGTCGGCTGGGCGCTGGCGCCGCACGCGGTGCGGGAGAAGCTGGTGCTCGCCCAGGAGTCGGCCACCCTGTGCCCGCCCAGCTTCTCCCAGCTCGCGGTCTCGGCGTACCTGGAGACCCACGACTGGCAGAGCCAGGTCAAGCAGTTCAGACAGATGTACCGCGAGCGGCGCGACACCATGGTCACCGCGCTCGAGGACCTGATGCCCGCCGGCGCCCGCTGGAACGTGCCCGACGGCGGCTTCTACGTGTGGCTCACCCTGCCCGACGGGCTGGACGCCAAGGCGATGCTGCCGCGCGCGGTGACCGCGCGGGTGGCCTACGTGCCGGGGACGGCGTTCTTCGCCGACGGCTTCGGCGCGCAGAGCATGCGGCTGTCCTACTGCTACCCCGACCCGGAACGGATCCGCGAGGGCGTGCACCGGCTGGTCGGCGTGATCGGCGAGGAGGTGGAGCTGCGCGAGACCTTCGGCGCCGCCGGGCCCACCCTGCGACGCGGGTACGAGGCGCCCAACACCGACCTGACCTGACCCGACTCCCAGTCACCGAACCATCCGGCCGTCGACCCCCGACCGTCCCCAGGAGCCCCGCATGAGCGAGCCATCAGCCGAACCCCTCACCGGACGCGTCCTGGTCCTGGCCGGCGGGCTCTCCCACGAGCGCGACGTGTCGCTGCGCTCCGGCCGCCGGGTCGCCGAGGCGCTGCGCGACGCAGGGGTCGAGGTCGAGGAGCGCGACGTGGACGCCTCGCTGGTCCCGGCGCTGCGCGCGGACCCGCCCGCCTGTGTGCTGCCGCTGCTGCACGGAGAGTCCGGCGAGGACGGCGCGCTGCGCGAGGTGCTGGACCTGCTCGACGTGCCCTACGTCGGAGCCGGCCCGGCGGCGTGTCGCGCCGCGTTCGACAAACCCACCGCCAAGCAGATCGTGGAGCGGGCCGGCGCCTCCACGCCGCCCGGGGTGACCCTGCCTCAGGAGACGTTCCGAGAGCTGGGCGCCGCCTCGGTGATGACGGCGATCGTCGCCTCACTCGGACTGCCGCTGATCGTCAAGCCGACCCGGGGCGGGTCGGCGCTCGGGTGCACCGTGGTGCGGGAGGCCGAGAGCCTGCCCGGCGCGATGGTCAACGCGTTCGCGTACGGCGACACCGCGCTCGTGGAGCGGTTCGTCGAGGGGCGTGAGGTCGCCGTACCGGTGATCGACGAGGGCGACGGCCCGCGCGCCCTGCCCGTGGTCTCGATCGTGCCCGACGGCGGCGTGTACGACTACACGGCCCGCTACACCGCCGGGAGCACCGAGTTCGAGGTGCCGGCGAAGCTCGACGACGCGGTCGCGGCCGAGTGCGCCCGGGTGGCGGTCGCCGCCCACGAGGCGCTCGGCCTGCGCGACCTGTCCCGCTCGGACCTGATGATCGACGCCGAGGGGACGGTGTGGTTCCTGGAGGTCAACGTGGCTCCGGGGCTGACGGAGACCTCGACGGTGCCGCTGTCGGTGCAGGCGGCAGGTCTGGGGCTGGGGGAGCTGCTGCGGCGACTGGTGGGTCGAGCGGCGGCACGCTGACCGGTCCCGGTGCCGCCATCCGGCCCCGCAGCAGGAGCACCAGGTACGCCGCGGCCGTCAGCGCGCCGAACCCCATCACCGCGAACAGCACCCGGTAGTCCACCAGCGTGACCAGCAACGCGCCGGTCGCGATCGAGATCGCCTGCGGGGTGGTGGTCAGCACCTCGGTGGCGGTCGAGACGCGCCCCATCAGCCGGCCGGGCGTCTGCTTCTGCAGCAGGGTGTTGTAGGCGACGATGATCAGCGGGATGCCGGCGCCCAGGACGGCGGTGGCGACCAGCAGCACCGGCACGCTGCCGGCCAGGGTGATCCCGGTCAGGCCGGTGGCGAGGACCAGCATCCCGGCCACCAGCGCCTTCGGCTCCCCGACCAGCCGGATCACCCGGCTGGACAGCAGCCCGCTGACCAGCGCGCCGACGCCCTGCACGGTCAGGATCGGACCGACGAACTCGACGGGCTTGTCGAAGGCCTCGAGCACGGCGTAGACCGCCGACTCCGAGAAGCCGAGGACCAGCAGGCAGATGGCCAGGCTCATCGTCGCGTGCAGCAGGGTCGGTGTACGCCGGATGTGGTGCACGCCCGCGGCCACTTCCGCGCGCCAGTGCTGCGGTGCCGGCTCGTCCGTGCCGGCCGGGTCGTCCCGGTGGTGCTCGACGACCCGCAGCGCACCGATCGCCCCGGCGGCCACCAGGAAGGTCACCGCGTCCGCGGCGGCCACCCAGGCACCACCGGCCAACGCGAACAGGCTGGCCCCCGCGAGCGGGCCGACCAGGCGGAATGCCTCCCGGGTGACCGACAGCGCGGCGTTGGCCTCGACCAGCAGGTCCTCGCTGAGCAGGTCCTTGAGCAGGCCGTTGAGCGCGGCGGGGACCACCACGAAGGAGATGCCGTAGCAGAAGGCGACCGCGTAGATGATCCACACGTCCGCCCGGTCGTGAACCGCCAGCAGCGGGAGCACGGCGAGGGCGGAGGCGAGGTTGGCCCAGACCAGGAAGGTACGCCGCGGCAGCCGGTCCACGACGTACCCGAACAGCGGGCCCACCAGCGCCGGCAGGGTCAGGAAGAGGAAGGTCAGCCCCGCCGCGCCGTTGGAGCCGGTCAGCTCCTTGACCCACATGCTCAACACGATCAGCATCAGCGAGTCGCCGAACATGCTCGCTGCGAGACCGAGGTACAGCCGCCGGAAGCCCGGGGCCCGCATGGCCGCCCTCACGACCGGTCTCCTTCCGGATCGCGGGACGTCGACGTCTCTGCGGGATTCCGCCGGGTCGCGGGTTCGGTGG